>JAKZRK010000261.1:0-13269 GCA_047518225.1 Alphaproteobacteria bacterium
CGAGCCCGCCACAGAACCGCCTCCAAAAACAACCGACCTTCACCGCCTGTCCGGCCCGGATCCGACTTCTTCCCCAGACAATGCGGCTCCATCAAGAGCCATTGACGGTCGGTGATAACAAAACGGTCTTCAAGCATGCAAGCCTCCTGTAAAAGGAAGCTTGAATCACATTTCGGGCGAAAAGCGAATCCTGAATCTCAACAGGCCCTAATTCAAGAATAAAGACCTGACCCCGACTATTTCGCGGCCTGTCCCGCGCGCGGTCGGCTATCATTTTATTTGCGGCCGCTCCGTTTTGTCCTCGGGCCAGAGGTAGATCACGCTGGCGATGGCGCCCGCCTCCAAGAGAAGAATGCCGATCTCGACCAGGATCAAGGTGCCGGCAACCGTAAGCAGGACGTCGCTCGCGGCCGGAACCGCCAGGGCGCCGAGGGCCGCGGCGGCGCCCATGGCGAGCACCATCTCGCCGGCACTGATGGTGGACCAGGGCGCTTCCCGCCGGGCCGGTCCGGGCATTGCCAGCGGCTCCGCCCGAGCGATGCCACCGAGTAATGTCGACAACATGAGAAGCAGAATAAGAAAGAACCTACACACCGTTCAGCCTTTCAACAGCTTGCTTCGATCCCCCGTCAACGCTTCCGCCAGGCCGTACGGCGCATCTGATACCGCTGTGGGAAAGGGGGCAAGCCTTTCTTTTTGCATAGACTTCAGGGCATTGATTTAATTGACAGAATTTGGTGCGCCCGGCAGGATTCGAACCTGCGACATCCGGATTAGAAGTCCGGTGCTCTATCCAGCTGAGCTACGGGCGCCCATGGGGCTCTAAATCGGTTCCGTGCCGGGGCCGCGCAGGGTGCCGGAGCCGAAATTATCCGCGTAGGTACGGATGCGGATCCGGCGCCGTTTCGGCTCGCGCACCCGGTAATCAATATTGTTGCGTTGGCAATAGGCGATGGCGTCTTCCCGGCTGGGGAAATTCAGGCTGACCTGCTGGCGCATGTCGGTGGCCGAGGTCCAGCCCATCAAGGGTTCGATACCTCTGGAGGCGGTGAGATCGAAGTCGAGCCGCCAGGCCTCCAGCCCGCCGCGCCCGGATTGCGTCACGCCCTTGGCCGGTTGATAGATCGTCGCCTTTACATTCACCTGGCTACCCCCGGTGCGAAATAATGACAGGCCCTAATGCCGCCCACTGCGGGCTATACCCCATGGACAGGACGCCGACAATAGCCCAGCATTGGGTAAGACCAACCCGCGTTGGTATAAACTAATGGCGGCGTCAAGTGGGCGGAAACGAGCAGCGATAACAGCCTAACCGTTTCGATAGGTAAAACAATGGCAAGCAAGAAAATGCATCTGGCGCAGTTCCTGGTGCACGGGCCCACCTATCACAGCCAGGCCATGTGGCGGCATCCCGAAACCGCGGCCCGGAACTATGACTGGACCCAGCCGGAGCTGTACCAGCACATCGCCAAGGTCTGCGAGCGGGGCAAGTTCGACATGGTTTTTTTCGCCGACCTGAACTACATCTCCGATACCTTCCGCGGCAGTCTGGAGCCGGCCCTGCGCTATGCCGCCCAGGCCCCGGAGCATGACCCCATTCCGTTATTGTCCTGGATGGCGGCGGTGACCTCCCACATCGGCCTGGGCGCGACATTCTCGGTCAGCCATCACCACCCCTTTTATGCCGCCCGTCTGTGGGCCTCCATCGATCATCTGACCAGGGGCCGGGCCGCCTGGAATGTGGTGACATCCCTGAATCATAACCAGGCCGCCAATTACGGCGAAGAGCGTCAGGACAGCGGACAGCGCTATGAACGGGCCCACGAATTCATGGAAGTCTGCCAGAAGCTGTGGCAAAGCTGGGACGAGGATGCCGTGGTGATGGACCGGGAAAACGCCATTTTCGCCGACGCCAGCAAAGTACATCGCATCGAGCACGCGGGTACGCATTTTAAATCCAGGGGGCCGTTGAACGTCGTCCGCTCGCCCCAGAACGGCCCCGCCATCCTACAGGCCGGCACCTCGCCCAAAGGCATCGACTTCGCCGTGCAATATTCCGACGCCATCTTTGCCATTCAGCCCAGGGCCGAAGACGCGGCCAACTATTTCGCCGCCGTCAAGGGCCGCATGGCAGCCTTTGACCGCAAGCCCGAGGACTGCAAAATCCTGTTCGGGATGCAACCGATCATCGGCGCCAGCGAAGCAGAGGCACGGGAAAAGCAGGAATTGCACAATTCCCTGGTACCCCTGGACGGGGGCATGGCGATCCTGTCGGCGCATCTGGATTTCGATCTGTCCCGGCTCTCGCCCGAGGATGACATGACCATGCGGGAGGAGCCGGAATTGCAGCGCCTGAAAACCCGCTACCGCAAGGCATCGGGCGAGGCCATGACGGTGGCGGAGGTGGCCATGCGCCACGGCCAAAGCGTCGGCCTGCCGCAATTCGTCGGCACGCCGAACGCGATCGTCGACCAGATGGAAGCGTTCATGGATACGGTGGGCGGCGACGGCTTCATGCTGTCGCCGATCTATTGCCCCGGCGCGATCGAGGAATTCGTCGATCAGGTGGTGCCCGAGTTGCAACGGCGCGGCCTGTTCCGGACGGATTATTCCGGCACCACCCAGCGGGACCATCTGGGCCAGGATTGATGGCGCCAACGCTAGAGCACATTCGGACTTTACCGGCGCGGCGGGATTACCTGTTGAACGGCATTCCCCTGGGCCGCTTTGGCGAAGTGGAAGAAATCGCCAACCTCAACCTGTTTCTGCTGTCCGATGCGGCCTCCTTCATCACCGGCCAGATTATTTGCGCCGATGGCGGCTATACCGCAAAATAGGCTCGTTTGCCGCCCACCGACAATTTGAGGAGACGCGCAGCATGACCACGCCCGGGAATAATGAAAACGACTATATTCAAGCCTTCATGACCCATCGGCCGCCCGCGTTCGATCGCGCGGCCTTGATTGTCGTGGATATGCAATATGCCACCGGACACCGGGACGGTGCCCTTGGACGGCGCCTGGCGGACGAAGGCTCCAACGTCGCGGGTTATCGCTTTGACCGGATCGAAAATCTGGTGGTGCCGAATATCAGCCGCCTGCTGGAGCGCTTTCGCGGCGGCGGCGGCGCGGTGATCTATTTGACCGTGGGCGCGGCCAAGGCGGATTGCGCCGACGCCCCGCCGCACATGAAGAAAATGTTTCAGGCCCTGGATAACTTCGCAGGCAGCCGGGAGCACGAGATTATAGATGAATTGAAGCCGGGCCCGGGAGAAAGCGTCATTAACAAGACCACCATCGGCGCCTTTGCCTCCACCGGCATCGATCATCTGCTGCGTTCCATGGGCAAGGACCAGTTGTACATGGGCGGCGTTTCCACCAACATGTGCGTCGATACGACGGCGCGGGAGGCCGCCGACCGGGGCTATGGCGTGACGCTGATCGAAGACGCCTGCGCCACCACCCACGAAGATTTGCACAACGCGACCATTACCAATTTTCAACGCCTCTTTGGCCGTGTCATCTCGACGGCCGAAGCGATGGCGGAACTACAGATTGCCAGCGACTGACCGAGCCCGGTTCGTTAAGGGAAGGAGGCATCGTGTCATCCATGGACCGTGGGCGTTGGATTTTGCCATCGTTCAGCGTCCGTGCCATCATGGTGATAGCGGCTAAACCCGAATTCCACGGAGGACAAAGTGAAGGCAGCGCTTATTGAAAGGAACGGCGGCCCGGAAGTGCTGATATATGGCGATGCGCCGGATCCAGTGGCGGGACCGGACCAGGTTGTCGTCGACATACATGCCGCCAGCGTCAACGCCGCCGATTGGCATGTCCGCGCCAACGAGTACGGTTCAGCACTGGAATTTCCATACATTCTGGGGCGGGATTTCTCGGGAATTGTCAGTACGGTCGGCGACGAAGTTGTTGATTTAAAGACCGGCGACGCGGTCTTTGGCGTTTGCGATGTGGGCCAAGAGGGCGCTTATGCGGAAAAGATCGCGATCAAAGCCGCCATAATCGCGAAGAAGCCGGCTTCGGTCTCGCATGTTGAAGCCGCCGCACTCGCCTTGATCGGACTTACGGCATTGGTCACGATCGAAGACACCCTGGACCTCAAATCGGGCGAGACGATCTTAATTCAGGGAGGTGCCGGCGGCGTCGCCGGGTTTGCCGTTCAGCTAGCCAAGCATATAGGCGCCCGCGTGCTGACGACCGCCAGTGCGGCGAATCATGACTATCTGCACGGCCTGGGCGCCGATGAAATCATCGATTACAATGCGCGGGACTTTACCGAAGTTGTGTCGAACTGCGACGCCGTGTTCGATACCGTCGGCGGCGACATCGCCCAACAGTGCTTCGCCGTACTTAAGCCGGGCGGCCGGGCCGCCTTTATCGCTTCCGGCCCTACCGCGCCAGAATCACCCCGCGGTGATGTGCAATCCCTGAGGCCGAAGGTCAGCCGCGATCGCGCGCACCTTGAACGCATTGTCGATCTGGTGGCGGCGGGCGCCGTGCATATCCCGGAAATCACCCATTATCCCCTGTCGGAAGCGGCAGCGGCCCATAGGGTCAGCGAGGCACGGCACCTGCGTGGAAAATTGGTCTTCAATGTCCGCTAAAGCATCGTTTATCCTGTCGGCGACCCGACAAGAACAATAACCCCAAGACGATGACCGCGCCGTGGCATGGCTATGGTCGGTCCCCGCGACAATATTTTGAAGGCGATAGGCGCGAATGGCCGAAGGCAAGGCGCAACAATCGAGCGGACTGCCTGGCGGCGCGGTCACCTTGAGGCAAAAGGCCTATCAGGGGATGTCGGAGGATTTGGACCACCGGGTCGGCGACGACGCGGCCGTGTTGTGGCGGATCATCCGGTTGGCGCTACGCTATCGGGTCCGTGTTACCATCGCCATCGGCGCGTCGATCGCGGCGGCGTTGTTTCAGCTTATGATTCCGCGCTTTCTCGGCACAGCGGTCGATAACGCACTTGGCCTGCTGGGCGGCGGATCGATCTCGCCGGAGGTGGCGCGCGGGGCCCTGTTCGAGGCGGCGATGCTGCTGCTCGGCGCCTCGGTGCTGCGCGGCGGCTTCACACTGCTGCACAACTACGGCGGCGAGGCGATCGGCCACTTGATCGCCCATGATCTTCGGCTGGCTTTCTACGCCAAGCTCCAAAAGCTCAGCTTTTCCTTTCACGACCGCGTCCACAGCGGTGAATTGATTACCCGGGGCATGCTGGACCTCGAAGGCGTCCGCATGTTCATCAACACCGGCTTGCTGCGGCTGGTTTTGCTGGTCAATCTGGTTGGCGGCGGGGGATATCTGCTGCTATCGGCGGATCTGCTTTTGGGCGCGTTAAGCTTTTCCTTCGTGCCCTTCGTCGCCTGGTACTCGTCAAGGGCACGGTTGCGTTTGCGGGCGCTGTGGCTGGCATTGCAGGCGCGAATGGGGATGCTGGGCCAAATCATGGACGAAAACCTGACCGGCATCCGCGTGGTCCGTGCCTTCGGCGCCGAACCCTATGAAATAGGCAAATACGATGTGGCCGCGGACGAGGCGATGGCCATCGCGGACCAACGGATTAAAACCCGCGCCGCGTCCACTTCGGTCATGACCTTCGCATATTTCATCGCCATGGGCCTGGTCCTGTGGGTCGGTGGACTGCGCGTCCTTGATGGCGCCATAACGGTCGGCGAGTTGACCGTGTTCCTCACCTTCATCACCATACTTCAGCAACCGGTGCGGCAACTGGGCTTGCTGGTAAATTCGATTGCCAGGGCCTCCACTTGCGGTGGGCGGCTATTCGCCGTGCTCGATCTTGAACCTGCGATCCGGGACCGCTCGGACTCCAGACCGCTTAACCCGACGGACGGCACGCTCCGCTTCGAGAACGTCTCATTCGCCTATTCCGGCGCCTCCGCCGGGGCCGGCGTGCCGCCCGTGCTGCATGACGTTTCGTTCACCGTGGCACGGGGCAAGATCCTGGGGATCGTTGGCCCCCCCGGCAGCGGCAAGTCAACCATCGCGCATCTGCTGCCGCGCTATTACGACCCCAGCGACGGGCGCATCACCATCGACGGCATGGACATTCGCGATGCCACACTCGACACTCTGCGCCAGGCGGTGCGGGTCGTGCAGCAGGATGCATTTTTGTTCACCGCGTCGCTGGAAAACAACATCGCCTACGGCGACCCATGGGCCGGTGACGGCATGATCCAGGGTGCCGCATCGACGGCCCAGATCGACGGCTTCGTCGGTGCCTTGCCAGAGGGCTATGGCACGTTGGTCGGCGAGCGCGGCGTTTCGCTGTCGGGCGGGCAGAAGCAACGGGTTGCCATCGCGCGGGCGGCGATGCTGCACTCCACCGTACTTATATTCGACGATTCAACCGCGGCGATCGATGCCGAAACCGAACAGCGCATCCGCGAGTCCCTCAAAGGGCGTATGGAAAGCTGCGCCACGATTATCATTTCGCACCGCCTGGGTGCGCTGCGGCACGCCGACGAAATTGTTTTCCTGGAGGCGGGCCGCATCGTCGAGCGCGGCACCCATGACAACCTGGTTTTGCAGGGCGGGCAATATGCCGCGCTCTTCGCGCTGCAGAGCCGCCAAGACACGGATCTCCCGTCACCTGGCATGAAGGGGGCGGCACAATGACAAACTCTTTTGGGACAAGCTCTTCCGCGCAAAACACCGGGCGGCCGCCACGGGCTGTCGTCGGCTCACAGATCAGCCAGGACGAAGAGATGTTCGGCGCCGCATTCGACGGCCGTGTCTTGCGTCGTTTCTCCACCTATTTGTGGCCGTACCGCCGCCGGATTTATCTGGCGCTTGCCGCGGTGCTGATCTTTACCGGGGCCCAGCTCACCATCCCGCTGATCATTCGCTACGTGATCGACGAGGCGCTCCTCGCAGAAGGTGGGAGCACCACATTGCTGACGCTGGCGATGGCGGCTTTCGGCGCCGTGATTATCGTCAACTACGCGGCCAGCTATGTGCAGGACCGCCTGGTCGGCCTAACCGGCGAGCATGTGATTTTTGACCTTCGCCGCGCCATGTTCGTCCACCTGCAACATGTTGCGCTGGCCTTCATGGATAAAACCGAGATCGGCCGCATGATGTCGCGGCTCCAGGGTGACGTAAATTCTTTGCAGGAATTCCTGGAGAATTCGATCACCGCGATTGGCGACCTGGTACTGCTGTTCGGCATCGTCGTCATCATGTTGATACTGGATTTCGAACTTGGTCTTTTGACGCTTTCCGTCGTTCCGACGCTGCTTGTCGTACGTCTGATCTGGCTGCCCCGGGCGCGCCTCGCCTTCCGCCGGGCGCGCGAAACCAACTCGATCGCCAACGGTGCGCTGGCCGAAGGCATTCATGCGGTTCGAACCGTGCAGGGAATGGGGCGCGAAGCCGTCAACTTCGGTCTGTACAAGGATAAGGTGCTGGAAAATCTGGCGGCGCATCTTCGCTCGGCGAAATTCGCCCAGGCCATGGTACCCATCGTCGATACGCTGACCGGCGCGGCCATGGGGATCGTGGTCGTGGTTGGCGGCGCCCTGGTCCTTGATGACACGCTCGACATCGGCGTCATGGTCGCCTTCCTGTTTTACGTACAACGGTTTTTCGATCCGATCCGCTCGTTGACGATCCAGTACAGCGTCATGCAGCGTGCAATGGCGTCCGGCCAGCGCATCTTTGAAGTGCTCGAGGTGCCCCTCGCCATCGCCGACAAGGCGAACGCGGCCGATCCGGGCTCGATCGGCGGCGATATCGCGTTCCATAAGGTTACCTTCGGCTACACCCGGAAGCTGCCAGTGCTGAATAATATTAGTTTCGAGGTGAAAAGCGGCGAGATCGTGGCCCTGGTCGGACCGACCGGCTCCGGCAAGACCTCCATCACCTCGCTGCTGCATCGCTTTTACGATGTGTGGGAGGGCGCCGTGACCATCGACGGGCGCGACGTCCGCGACTATGCCAAGGCATCCCTGGGGCGGCACATCGCCATGGTGTTGCAGGATCCGTTCCTCTTTAGCGGAACAATATTCGAGAACATCCGCTACCGCACCAGGGGCGCGACGCGCCAGGATGTGGAACGGGCGGCCATGGTTGTCGGTGCCCACGAATTTATTGCACTCCTGCCCCATGGCTACGACACAATGCTCATTCAGCAGGGGCGCAACCTTTCCCTGGGGCAGCGCCAGCTCCTCAGTTTCGCCCGCGCGCTGGTTGCGGACGCGAAAATCCTGATCCTCGACGAGGCGACCGCGAATATCGATAGTTACACGGAGCGCCAGATCCAGATCGCCCTGGCCCGGCTGCTCGAAGGCCGCACCGGTATCGTCATCGCCCACAGATTGGCGACCGTACGCGGCGCGGACCGCATCATTGTCCTGCAGGAAGGCCGCATCGTCGAAACCGGCACCCACGATGCCTTGATCGCGCAGCACGGCCTCTACGCCAGGCTCTACGCGCTGAACTACGCCTCGTTCGACGACATACCCGAAGATGTGCTGCAACAGACGATTTCGGACAAAGTCCGTACCTAGAGCGGTTCCAGGCTGGCATGGGTATCTGCGGGCCGGCGGCAAACAACCGTCCCGATATGAAATCCGTTTGCAGCACCTCTTGCGCCCCGTGACTTTCGGGCGAGCGGGCGTAACATCTCGACTTCGCGCGCGCCGAGACGCGATAAATTCCACGCGCCAAGAAATAAGTTGCGTTATTCTCACGACGGCGGATCGGGTTCTTGTGGGAGAGGTGCAATGAAAAGCCAGGCGCGCGTGGTTGTCATTGGCGGTGGTGTCGTTGGCGTCGCGACGTTGTATCAATTGGCCAGGCAAGGTTGGCCCGATGTGGTTTTAGTGGAACGAAATGAATTGACCTCGGGCTCCACCTGGCACGCGGCGGGCCTTCTGCCGCTGTTTAATATGAGCTACTCGGTCGGGCAAATTCATAAACACTCAGTCAACCTGTACCAAGGCCTCGAGGCGGAAACGGGGCAGGCGGTCGGTTTCAGCCAGGTTAGCAATATTCGCCTGGCCATGAACAAGGACCGCATGGATGAGTATCATCAATATGCCGGCGTGGCCGAAACCATAGGTGTCAACGTCAAGTTCCTGACACCGGAAGAGGTCCGCGAGATCTGGCCATTGTGCAACGTCCATGGCCTGGTCGGCGCGATCCAACACCCGGACGATGGCTACATCCAGCCGGCCGACGTTACCCAGGCCATGGCCATCGGCGCGCGGCAACTTGGGGCCGAGATCAATCGCCAAACGACGGTGCTTGACATCCAGCAAAAAGCCAACGGCGAATGGCTGGTGATGACGGACAAAGGCGATATCCTCTGCGAGCACGTGGTATCGGCAACGGGCAACTACGCCCGGCGCACCGGCGCCATGGTCGGTCTTGACGTTCCGGTGATCCCGGTCGAGCACCAGTATATCGTCACCGAGCCGCACCCGGAGATCGTCGAGCGGCACCAGGCCGGATTGCCCGAAATGGGCGTTTTGAGGGAATCCGATGGCTCATGGTACCTGCGCGAGGAGGCCGGTGGCCTGATCTTGGGCATATACGAACAGGGCGCGCCGATTTGCTACCCCGACGGTCCCGGCGATGGCGCCGAATATGAACTCTTCCCGGAAGACCTCGATCGCCTGGCGCCGCATATCGCGGCGGCGATAAACCGCGTGCCGGCTTTTGGAGAAGTCGGCGTCAAGCAGGTTTATAACGGGGCCATTGCCTACACGCCGGACGGCAGTCCGATCATCGGCCCGGCCTGGGGTCTGCGCAATTTTTGGCTCAACGAAGGACACAGCTTTGGCGTCACGGCGGCGGGCGGTGCCGGCTGGCAGCTTGCCCAGTGGATAATTGAAGGCGAACCCAGCATCGACATGTTGGGCGTCGATCCGCGCCGCTTTGGCGATTATGCCAATGCCGCATACCTCAAGGCCAAGAACGAAGAAGCCTACGCCAACGTCTTCATCATTCACTATCCGGACGAGGAGCGTCCGGCGGGACGGCCCCTGCGGCAGGCACCGTGCCATGACCGGATGCGAGACTTGGGCGCCGTGTTCGGCCAGAAATCCGGCTGGGAACGACCCAACTGGTTCGCGCCATCGGGCCTGCGAAAGGACGACGATTGGTCGTTTCGCCGCTCGGCCTGGTTCCAGCACGTCGGCAATGAATGCCGCAACGTGGCGGAGAATGTCGGATTGCTCGATATGACCGCCTTCGCCAAATGCCGAGTGTCGGGACCCGGTGCGCATGCCATTCTCGACCGCCTGGTCGCCAATCGTTTACCGAAGAACATCGGCCGGATAAATCTTTGCCACGCGCTCAATACCCGTGGTGGCGTGCACAGCGAGTTCACTATTTTGCGTGAAGCCGAGGACAGCTTTTATTTGGTTTCGGCCGGCGCCTATCAGCGCTTGGACCATGATTGGCTATGGCGGCATATGCCACGCGATGGCAGTGTACGCATGGACAATCTGAGCGCTTCAATGGGTGTCCTGGTGGTCGCCGGGCCAAACTCGAGGGCGTTGTTGCAGCGGGCCTCCAGCGCCGAATTCACCAACAATGCATTCCCCTGGTTGTCGGCGCGGCGGGTAACGGTGGGAAATGCCCCCGCCACCGCGATGAGAGTGAACTATGTCGGCGAGCTGGGCTGGGAACTGCACCATGACATCGAATATCAGAACCATATTTTCGATGCCCTGATGGCCGCCGGTTCAGGACTTGATTTGAAGCCGTTTGGTATCCGTGCCATGGATAGCCTGCGTTTCGAAAAATCCTACCGCATGGTGGGCACGGAACTTTCGATCGAATATTCCGCTTATGAATCGGGGCTTGACCGTTTCATCCATCCCGAGAAGGGCGATTTCATCGGTCGCGAGGCGTTGCTCGAATGGCAGAAGAATGGGTTTGCCAACAGTTTCGTCACCTTGGAAGTTCATGACATCACGGACGCCGATGCCCTGGGCAATAATCCGATTTATCAAGGCGATGCGTTGGTCGGCCGAGCCACTGGGGGCAACTACGGCTTCCGGATCGGCAAATCACTGGCGCTGGCCATGGTGCGCCCGGACCTAGCTGAAATCGGTACGAAGTTGCGGATGAACATACTCGGCGCCGACCATGCCGTCACCGTGATCGAGGAAAGTCCCTATGATCCAAGCAACGAACGGCTGCGGGGCTGATGCAGGGCCGCCCGGACGTGACCCGATGATCACGGGTAACCGTTGAGTTTGGCCAGGCCATGAGCATTTCGCAGCCCGCGCGGAGCCATGACTACGTCATCGTCGGCGCGGGATCCGCCGGTTGCGTGCTGGCAAACCGCCTGACCGAAGATCCCGGCACGAATGTGCTGCTGTTGGAATACGGTGGTGGCGATGGGAGCCTTTTCATTCAAATGCCGACGGCCTTCTCCATTCCCATGAACATGGGGAAGTACAATTGGGGTTTCACGTCGGATCCAGAGCCGCATCTCGGTGGCCGCCGTCTGGACTGCCCCAGAGGCAAGGTGCTGGGCGGCTCGTCCTCCATCAACGGCATGGTCTACGTGCGCGGCCATGCCTGTGATTTCGACGAATGGGAAAGCCTGGGCGCACGCCGTTGGGCCTACCGGGACTGCCTGCCCTATTTCCGAAAATCTGAAACCTGTGCCTACGGCGCCGATGAATACCGGGGCGGCGGCGGCCCCGTCCACACCGGCAATGGAAACGGTATGGCCAACCCGCTCTATCAAGCCTTTATCGATGCCGGCAGCGAGGCTGGATACCCGGTTACGGCCGACTACAACGGTTACCAACAGGAAGGCTTCGGCCGCATGGACATGACCGTCAGGGACGGTATCCGCGCGAGCACCGCCAACGCATATCTGAAACCGGCCCGGCGCCGCGCCAACCTGACGGTCGAAACCGGCGCTCTATGCCGCCGGGTGATCCTGGAGGGTAAAGCGACCGTCGGCATAGAGTACGAAAAGGGCGGCGTCCTGCATACCGCACTGGCCAGCCGCGAGGTTATTTTGGCGGCGGGAGCCATTGGCTCTCCGCACCTCCTGCAACTTTCCGGCATCGGCCCGGCGCCCGTCCTCGTCGAGGCGGGGATTCCCGTGGTAAAAAATCTTCCCGGAGTCGGCGCCAACCTGCAGGATCACCTGGAAATCTACATCCAATTTAAATGCCGCCAGCCGGTTACCTTGAACGGCCGTCTGGGTCTAGCCAGTAAATTCCTCATCGGCGCCCGCTGGTTCCTTTTCAAATCGGGTCTCGGTAGCACCAACCATTTTGAATCCTGCGCTTTCATACGCTCGGGTGCAGGCTTGCAATGGCCCGATATTCAGTATCATTTTCTACCCGCCGCCATGCGCTATGACGGCAGGGCCGCCTTTGACGGCAATGGCTTTCAGGTCCACGTGGGTCCCAACAAGCCCCAGGCCCGCGGCTGCGTTCGTGTCTGTTCACCGGAACCACGCGACAAGCCCCAAATCCTGTTCAATTACCTGGACAACGGGGCCGACCGCGAAGGTTTCCGGCAATGCGTACGCTTGACCCGCGAAATTATCGGCCAACCGGCGTTCGATCCATACCGCGACGCCGAAATTCAGCCAGGCGTGGATGTTACTTCAGATGATGAGATTGACGCCTGGGTGCGGGAGAATGCAGAGAGTGCCTATCATCCCTCCTGTAGCTGTAAAATTGGCGCCGAGGATGATCCATTTGCCGTGCTCGACGCTGAATGCCGGGTGCGTGGGATCGGCGGCTTGCGTGTCGTCGATGCGTCCGTCTTTCCGTCAATCCCGACGGCAACTTGAACGCGCCGACCATCATGACGGCGGAGAAGGCGGCCGACATGATCCTTGGCCGCGGCCCGTTGCCGCCCGCGAATGCCCAAGTCTACTTTGCCCCTCATTGGCGAACCCGGCAGCGCCCTGGCTCGGCGGTGCGAAAGGTCGAGGCGAATTCCGCGCCACCCGCCCGGAACAGTCCGAATGCGCTTTAGAGTGTTTCCGGGCTATTCTGGGTCATTTGACCGCCCACCAAGACCCCGTGGGTAGGCGCGGTTCGCAGGTCGATGTGGGACATCGTCCAAGAACCGCAACGCCGCCACGGGGCCTTGGTGGGCGGCCTTCGGTGGCGACCCTAAGCCATTCGGATGCGTTGCGCCGCTTGCCCGATAGACCATATCGCGCTGCGCGACGCTCCTATCCGAATGGCTTAGGGTCGCCACCAAATGACTCACAATAGCCCGGAAACGCTCTAGT
>JAKZRK010000262.1:0-16176 GCA_047518225.1 Alphaproteobacteria bacterium
TGATCGAGAATTTTTTCGGCAAACTCAAGGAGTTCAAAGGCATCGCCATGAGAGCCTGCAAAACCGACACGAGCTTCGAGGCAATGATTTATGTATGCTCCGGGATCATAAATTCTCGATGAATCTCAACAGGCCCTAGTCAATGCGCAAAAATTATAGGCAGTCGCCATGGTTACCTATGCGGCAGATGGCCACACCTGGCTTACCGGCGTCAGGCCGCCTTTGGCGCCGCACCCTTGACCCCGTCATCCACGTGCGCGTCGTATTGGGCAAAGTTCTCGCGGAAGCGGGCAACCAGGTCCTGGGCTTGTGCATCGTAGGCGCCGCCGTCGGCCCAGGTGCCGCGCGGATCGAGAATTTCACTGGGTACGCCGGGGCAGGTTTCGGGCACCATCAGGCCGAAATTTTCGTCCTCGCGGAACGGTAAGCTGTCCAACCGGCCTTCCAGCGCCGCGCTTAACAGGGCCCGGGTATGCTGGATCGGCATGCGATAGCCGGTGCCATAAATGCCCCCCGTCCAGCCGGTGTTAACCAGCCAGCAATTGACGCCGTGCCGGGCGATGCGGTCGCGCAGCATGTTGCCATAGACAGTCGGATGGCGCGGCATGAAAGGCGCCCCGAAGCAGGTGGAAAAGGTCGCCTGCGGCTCGCTGCCCACGCCTTTTTCGGTCCCCGCGACCTTTGCCGTATAGCCCGAGAGGAAATGGTACATGGCCTGTTCCGGCGTCAACCGCGACAACGGCGGCAACACGCCGAAGGCATCCGCCGTCAACATCACGACGTTGCGCGGATGGCTCGCGGTGCCGCCGGCCGAGATATTGGGAATAAAGTCCAGGGGATAGGAGGCCCGGGTATTTTCCGTCAAGCTGCCGTCGTCGAGATCCAGCAGCCGGGTGTCGGGATCCATCACGACATTTTCCAGAACCGTGCCAAAGCGCCGGGTGGTGGCGAAGATCTCGGGCTCCGCCTCCGCCGATAAATTGATCACTTTCGCATAGCAACCGCCTTCGAAATTGAACAGGCCGTTGGCGCCCCAGCCATGTTCGTCATCCCCGACCAACTGGCGGTTGGGATCCGCCGACAATGTGGTCTTGCCGGTGCCGGACAGGCCGAAAAAGATTGCCGATCCGCCATCCGCACCCACGTTGACGGAACAATGCATGGGCAGGACATCCTGGGCCGGCAACAGGTAATTCAGAATCGAGAACACGGACTTCTTGATCTCCCCGGCATAGGAGGTGCCGCCGATGATCACCATCCGCCGATCTAACGAAGCCAGGATATAGGTGCCCGAGCGCAGGCCCGGAGTGCCCGATGGCGCCTCCAACCCGGGCGCATGCAGAATGCTGGACTGGGGCTGGAAATGAGCCAATTCGTCCGCCGTCGGCTGGATGAACATGTTGCGCGCGAACAAGGTATGCCAGGCCTGTTCCGTGACGATACGCACGCCCAGGCGATGGCTTTTGTCAGCGCCGGCCCAGACATCCTGCACATGCAGGTCCCGGCCCTCGTAATACGCCAGATGTGCCTTCAGGATGGCGTCGAATTCGCCGGGCTCGATCGGTTTGTTGACCGCGCCCCAGTTGATATCGCCCTCGTTGCCGGCCTCGCGCACGATGAACTTGTCATTGGCCGAACGGCCTGTATGAACACCTGTAAGGCAGACCAGGGCGCCACCCTGGCTCAACGACGCCTCGCCATCGGCCAGCGCCATTTGGTAAAGCGCGGGCGTCTCCAGATTCCAATATTGTTTGCCGGAATTAACAATGCCCTGCGTGTCCAGCCCGTGGCGGCTGACGTTAGCTCCAATTTGCGTCACTATACTCTCCCAAGAGACGGCAAAACGTCCACCGGCGCACGACCGACAGACCCAAGTATTGAACCGATTGCGATGATGGCGCCAGTGCGCCCGCCTTTATCAATAATGCCCCTTTTGCCAAGATAGGCGGCAATGGTTCACGTGGCAATATTTTGAACACGCAAAATGCCGCCGCAAATGCACTTATGGGGCAATTTGGCCTGGATTGAGGGCCGCCACGGCGCTTACCGGCGGGCGGCCTGGGCCAGGGTGACAAGTTGTTGCCGCAGCGAATCGGCGTCGTTCGCCGGGGCCGGGAAGTCCAGGCGCAGCACTTCGCCCGCCCGGCGCAGATCGCAACCTTCCGGATCACAGCCGGTCATGACCCAGCCGGTTTCCTTCGCCCCCAGCAGATTTTGCGCATAATGCTCGATGGCATCACCATGATCCTCATTCATATGGCTGACGGCGCTGGCCTCCCAGGATCTCATTTCGTGTACGCCAGGTTCCAGATAGAGCAGCGCGCCCTTGTCGATCCATTCAATCCGGCCGAACCCGGCCACCAGATGGCCGCGCTCCACGGAGAGGCGATAGAAGGCAAAATCGGCAAAATCCGCGTAAGAGGCGGCATCTCCATGCCGGGCCAGAAAACGCTGCCGCAGGTGGCCGTCGTTGCTCCGCACGGCCCGGCCCTGGACACTGACCCGCGCGCCGGTCAAGGCAAAGGGCAAGCCGCGGGTGCCATCGAATAACAGGGCAACCCGGTTGTCGGCGGCGATGTTGCGGGCGTGTTCCGCCAGATCCGATAGCAGCAGGATGGGCGAAGCGTCATAATCCGCCGCCACCAATACCAACGAGGTATAGGGGTGGCCGTCATCGGGCATGGTGGTGCCCAGCGCCGCCCAATCGTGGGCCCGCATCAGATGCCGGGCCAGGGCGCCGGCGGGCCGATTTGTTTCGCTCATATGATTGTTCCATGGCTATTCGGGCGAAAGCCGAATATAGAGCAATTTCGGCATCTTTCCGATGTTAGAGCGGTTCCGGGCTAAGTATCCTGGCGAACCCTGAAAAATCTGGCGAGGCAATGAATACCTCAATACCCATCATGCCCAGCCGGGGCCTGGCCGCCGATTTCGCCGCCCGTTTGCGCGCCATCGCCAAACTGGCCGTGCCGGTAACGGCGGCGCGGACCGGCATGTTGGTTCTGATCATGGTCGATACGGCCATGACCGGTCATGCCAGCAGTATGGAACTGGCATTTTACGGTCTGGGCCATGCGGTGCATATGGTCTGTATGTTGATCGGATTAGGCATGCTGGTGGGAACGGCGGTGCTGTGCGCCCAGGCGGTCGGCGCGGGGGCGCAGGCGGAATGCGGCGTGATCTGGCGGGTCGCGGCGTTGCAGGCGCTGGTCTTGGGCACCTTGTTCGCGCTTCTGGCCCTGGCCGGCACGCGATTTTACCTGCTATTGGGACAGGATGGGGCCTTGGCGGCGGGCGCTGGCGGCGTCCTGATCGTTCTGAATTTGGGCCTGCCCGCCCAGTTGCTCTTTGCCGCCTCTATCTTGTTCCTCGAGTCCATTGGCCGCCCCGGACCTGGCCTGGTGATTATGATAGGCGCCAATCTGCTCAACGTCGGCTTGAATTGGCTGTTGATCGGAGGGCAAATTGGCCTCGGCGCCGAGGGTGCGGCCTGGGCCACCACCATGGTGCGTTGGCTGATCGCCGCGGCCGCCGTCCTCTACATTTTGGCCATGTCCGGTGCCGCCCGCTACAACGTCACCGGCCCCATGCATCAGGGCCGGGCCATTGGGCGCAAACTGCGCCGCCTGGGTTATCCCCTGGGCTTGGCGCAAGGCCTCGAATCCGGGGCCTTTTCCGCCCTGACCCTTTTCGCCGGCTACTTGGGCGTCCATGCGGTCGGCGCTTTTCAGATTGTCATGAACCTGGTTGCCTTCTGCTTCATGGGGGCGATCGGCGTGGGCACGGCGACGGCGGTGCACGTGGGCCTTGCCATCGGCCGGCAGAATAGGCGGCAAATGGCCCTCTCGGGCTGGGCCGGATTATTTACCATTGTCCTGCTGATGGCCGCCCTGGCGGTGATCATGGCAATCTTTCCAACTCCCTTGGGCAGGGCCTTCACCCATGACCCGGTCTTGCTGGCCATCATCGTGCCGACCTTGCTGGTGGCGGCCGCGACCCTGATCAGCGACGGCGCCCAGGGCGTTTTGATGGGGGCCTTGCGGGGCGCGGGCGATGTCTGGATTCCCTCTGCCCTGCACCTTTGCTCCTTCATTCTGGTCATGGTGCCCGCCGCGGGCGGCTTCGCCATCTGGGCCGGCCTGGGCACGCCAGGGCTGATGCTGGGCACCTTTTGCGGCGTCACCCTGGCCGCGGTCCTGTTGGCGGGCCGCTTCCACATCATCGCGAAACGGCCTGTTAAGCGCCTTTAATCCTGCCCTGATGTGGCCACAATGTCGCCGTAATGGCGGCAATACTTGGCACTAAACGTAAAAACCGCCTACATGAGGGGCTGGACGAAAGGATACCGCATGCTCGCGAACATTACCTTGGTTGATGACGACCGGAATATTTTGACCTCTGTTTCCATTGCCCTGGAAGCCGAGGGCTACAAAGTTTCGACCCATACCGATGGCGCGGCGGCGCTGGCGGCGATGACGGCCCGGCAACCCGACTTGGCCGTGTTGGACATCAAAATGCCCGGCATGGACGGCATGGAATTGCTGAACCGGCTGCGCCGGGTATCTTCCGTGCCGGTGATATTCCTGACCTCCAAGGATGAAGAAATCGACGAAATGTTGGGCCTGAAAATGGGTGCGGACGATTACATCCGGAAGCCATTTTCCCAACGCTTGTTGATCGAGCGTATTCGCGCCGTGCTGCGCCGGACCGAAGCGGCCGGACGGATGGGCAAAAGCGACGACGGCGCGTTAATGATCCGGGGAGAATTACGCCTGGATCCGATCCGCCATGAATGCGGCTGGCGTGGCAACCCGGTGCAATTGACGGTGACGGAGTTTTTGTTGCTACAGGCCCTGGTCAAGCATCCCGGCCACGTAAAAAGCCGGGATCAGTTGATGGATGCGGCCTATGGCGACAATATCTACGTGGATGACAGGACCATCGATTCGCACATCAAACGCCTGCGCCGGAAGCTCAAGGCAGTGGACAAGGAATTTTCCGGCATCGAAACCTTGTACGGCCTGGGTTATCGTTTCCAGGAATAGGGTGGCGCGGCTACTCGATAAACACCGAAACGGCCATGGGCCGGGAGGGGTGCGGTGGTAAGTAAGCTAGGCCAGCCCGGCCCGCGCCCCGCCGGGCCACCGCAGATGCGCCTTTCAGGCATCGGGGGTCCGGACCCCGAGCGGCGGCGGCGTTTTTCCACCCTTACCTTACGCATTCTGGCGCCGAATGTACTGGCCCTTGGCGTCCTGATCGGCGGCATATTCTATCTCGATCAATACCGCGACGGCTTGTTGGACGCCAAGATCGCGGCCATACAAAGCCAGGCGGAAGTGATCGCCGGGGCCTTGGGGGAAAGCGCCCTGGCGGGGCCCGAGGATAGCCGCCGTCTGGCGCGGGAGGTTTCGGCCCGTATCATCCGCCGCCTGGTGGCGCCGACCCGGACACGGGCGCGATTGTATCTGCCCGGTGGCGGCATGCTGGCCGATTCGCGGAAACTGGTTGCCGCCGGCCGGCAAGTGCAGTTGCGCTATCTGCCCCCCGCCGACCCCTCGGACCGCGTCATGTCTTTTTTCAACCGGGCTTATGACTGGTTATTGCCACGTCTGCCCAGGGGCTCCGCCTTTCCCCCCTACCATGAACGCCTGGGCAACGGTTTGGTTGATTACCCTGAGTTGACCGTGGCGCTGGGCGGCGAGGTTGGCGGCGCCATTCGGAGGTTGAAGGATGAAACCTTGATCCTGACGGTGGCGGTGCCGGTGCAACAATTGCGCCGCGTGGTCGGCGCCCTGCTGCTCTCCGCCGACAGTGCCGAGATCGAGGAAGGCGTGCGCCACGCCCGGTTGGCCATATTGCAAGCCTCCGCGCTGGCTCTGACCGTCACGGTGCTGATGTCGTTTTTTCTGGCCGGCACGATCGCCGGGCCGGTGCGCCGTTTGGCCGCCGCCGCCGACCGGGTGCGGCGCTGGCGGGGCCGGCGGGCTCAGATTCCGGATCTTAGCCGCCGCCGCGATGAAATCGGCGACCTGAGCGCTGCCCTGCATGCGATGACGGAGACGTTGTACGGCCGCCTGGATGCCATCGAGATATTCGCGGCGGATGTGGCCCACGAAATCAAGAATCCCTTGACATCGTTGCGCAGCGCCCTCGAAACCATGGACCGCACCGACGACCCGGGCCAGAAAAGGCGTCTCATGGCGGTGATGGCCCAGGACGTCCGCCGCATGGACCGCCTGATCAGCGATATTTCCAATGCCAGCCGGGTCGACGCGGAATTGGCGCGGGAGGAATCGGAACCGGTTGATCTGGTGACCCTGCTGCAAACCTTGATATCGGTGCGGCAATCGGACGCCGGGGCAACGGGACCCAGGTTTGAATTGCAGCTCGACCCCGATGCCCCGATTATAATCGATGGCCTGTCCCGCCGTCTGGGCCAGGTGGTCGACAACATGGTCGGCAATGCGCTGTCGTTTTCCCCGGCCGAGGGGACCATCACGCTGTCCCTGGAGCGGCGAGGCGACACGGCGCAATTGGTGCTGGAAGACGACGGCCCCGGCATTCCTTCCGGCCAGGAAGAAGCGATCTTTCAACGCTTTTACAGCCGGCGCCCAGCCGGCGAGGCGTTTGGCGAACATTCCGGCCTGGGCCTGTCCATCAGCCGGCAAATCATCGAAGCCCATGGCGGCACCATCACGGCGGAGAACCGCATTGGCCCCGACGGCGCAATTTGCGGCGCCCGCTTTATCACCCGCCTGCCCATACCATAGGCCGCGGCGCGCCCAGCGCTCAAACCGAAAGCCTAGAGCGTTTCCGGGCTATTCGCGCCGCCGCAACAGATCGCGGCTGATGACGACGTTCTGGATTTCCGTGGTGCCGTCGATGTAATGGGCCATCTTGGCGCAGGCCAGATGGCGGGCCAGGGGAAAGTCATGCTTGTAACCCTCGGCTCCCATGACCTGCATGCAATCCGCGATACCCTTCAGCGCGGCGCGGGCGGCGAATTTCTTGGCGTGGGCGGCGGCTATCGCGGCCCGCTCGCCGGCATCGATGGCCCGCGTCGCGGCGTAGGCCATTAGACGGGTGGCGTGCAGATCCGTGGCCACGTCGGCCAATTGCCATTGCAGACCCTGAAAATCCGCCACCCGCTGCCCGAACGCCCGCCGGCCGGTAATGTGGGCCAGGGCGACCTCCAAACTGTTGGCCATCATGCCACAGCACATGGCGGCAACGTTGGCGCGGGCCAGATCGATGCCGGCCATGGCGCCTTTAAAACCTTCGCCGGCGGGAAATAGAACCGCATCATCGGAGACCCGGCAATCCTCGAAACGAAACCCCCCGGTGCCCATGACATGGGCGCCCATGGTGCTATAGGGCGCCTCGCGAATGACGCCGGGACGGTCGGCCTCGATCACGAATGCCGCGATACCGCGCCAGCCTTGCGCGGCATCGGTCTGGGCATAAACGCTGAGCAGATCGGCGCTGGCGGCGGAGGTGACCCAGGCCTTGGCGCCATTGAGGATCCAACCGCCGCCATCGCGCCGCGCCGTGGTCGTCACATTGGCGGCGTCCGAGCCGCTTTGCGGCTCCGTCAGCAAAAACGCACCCAGGCAGTCGCCCGAAAGCATGCCCGGCAGGTAGCGTTCCCGCTGTGCCTGACTGCCGGCCTGGGCGATAGCGTTCATGAAATTGTTCTGCACCACCAGGACAAAAGCATAGGCCATGTCTGCCCTGGATAATTCCTCCATAACCCGCGCCATGGCGGTTTTCGACAGGCCGCCGCCTTGGTCTTGCGCCAGCAATAAGCCGGTCAGACCGGCCTCGGCGGCGGGCCGAATCCGCTCTGGCGGCAAACAGCGTTGCCGCTCCCAGGCGGCGGCATTGGGGGCGATGATGCCGGCGGCGAATTCGGCCGCGGCACCGATCTTCCGTTGTTCGAAGGGCTCAAGCTCGCTATCCACAATGCACTCCACTACGATGAGGCCACCTGCGCATAGTCAGGCAAAGAACGGGGACAAACAAGCATCATGCTACTTGCCATCGAAGGCATAGATGGAGCCGGCAAGGGAACCTTGTGCCGAGAGTTGCTGGCCGTGGCCGAAGGCGCCGGCGTCCGGGCCGCCGCGCTGTCCTTTCCGCGCTATGAGGAAACCCAGTTTTCCGACCTGATCGGGCGCTATCTGCGCGGCGAAATGGGCGCCATCGACCAGGTGCCCGTGCGTTATGCCGCCCTGCTGTTCGGTGGCGACCGCTTTGAAAGCCGGGATAGCTTAATGGCCCTGATCGCGGACCACGATCTGGTGATCCTGGACCGCTATGTCGCCTCCAACATCGCCTATAACGCGGCCAAACTGCCTTTGGCCGAACGGGCGGAATTAATCGCCTGGATCGAACGGTTGGAATTCGGGCTGTTCGAACTGCCCCGTCCGGACCTGACCTTGTTGCTGGCCACCTCCACCGCCCTGGCCGACCGCCTGGTCGGCGAAAAGAGTGCGCGCGGCTATACCCGGGCGACCCGGGATTTGCATGAAGCGGATCGCGATTTTCTTGCCGTGGTGGCCGAGGTCTATGGCGGGCTGGCCAAGGCGGGCGGAAAGAGCTGGCTGCGGGTTGAGCCGACCGATGACGCCGGTAACCTGCGCCCACCGCCCCAGATCGCGGCCACGGTCTGGCAGCACCCGGATTTATCGGGTCTCGCGCCCAATGCCAAGCGGCGCTGATAGGTTCCTATCGGCGCCGGCTGGAATAATTCCTGAAGCGTCCCAATGCGCTTATCTTGGCGGCGGCAGTTGCAGCTTCAATCGCCGGCCGCGGCCTGGCGCATTTTCTGGGCGTCAAATTTAACGGCCTTAACCGCCGCCTTGACCACTGGCACATCCTCGCGGGCGATGGGTTGCATAAAGCTCTTGCGGGCCAGAGCCGCCTCGATGTATGGCGCCAGCTCCGCGGCCTTCGCGGCTTCCCGCTCCTCTACATCCTTGGTGAAATCGGACATCACTTTTGCGGCGAACAATTCCAGCGATTCACAGATATTTTGGTGGGTATTGCGGCCTGCCTGCTGCAAGAATATAACCTGGTCGATGCCGACTTCCTGGAACTCGCGCAAATGCCGCGCCATGTCGTCCGGGGTTCCGATGCCGGCACCATCGAATTCGGCCCGCGACAGCGCCGCCTGTATCAAGCGGTCGGAGGCGTCGCCGCGTTTTTCCTTGAAATCCGCCCACATGTTGGAATAGCCGGGCACGAAATCCTCGGCCACCAGCCTTTGTTGTGAATAGCGGAAGAATTCGAAATTGTCTTGCCCGCGCCGGATCGCTTCGGCCCGGTCTTCATGCATGGAGAAGGCCGAGACCATGGCCAAATTGGCATTGACCGACCAACCCAGCGGCACACATGCCTCGCTTTTGATGATGTCGTAGTAGATCTTCGACCAGTTCTTGGCCTCTTCCGGATCGAGGAAGGAGAACGCCAGCGCACCGATGCCGTTCTGCGCCGCGATCCTGATTGTATCGCGGTTGGTGCAGGCCATCCACAAGGGGGGATGTGGTTTTTGCAGCGGCTTGGGCAGGACATTGCGGCAGGGAAAGGAAAAACCCTCGCCCTCGTAGCCCGGATAGGGGGTTAGACACATCATGTTGCAAATCTGCTCGGCGGCCTCGAGGGCCATTGCCCGTTTCTTCTTGGCGGCTATGCCGAAGGCGCCCAGTTCCAGCCGCGTCGCCCCCTCGCCAATGCCAAATTCAACGCGGCCGTCAGAAAGCAGATCCAGGGTCGCCAGGCCCTCGGCGGTACGGGCCGGATGATTGTAATTCGGAATGACCTGACGGATACCATGGCCCAGGCGGATCTGTTTGGTCAGGCCGGCGGCGGTGCCCAGGAACACCTCCGGCGCCGAGGCATGGGAATATTCGTCAAGAAAATGGTGCTCTACCTCCCAGGCATAGTCGAACCCGAGTCGATCGGCGAGAACGATTTGTTCCAACGCGTCCTTAAACAGGCGATGCTCGTCGCCGTCGTTCCAGGGACGGGGCAATTGCAATTCGTAAAATACGCCGAAACGCATGGTTTGGGTCTCCTCAACATTATTTGGCGCGGCCATCCCTAATGGCCGGCGCCGCCAGTGTGGTCCTGATTATAGATATTCCCCATGGCATTTGGAAGAATTTCAGCGAGAAGCGGCGCTTTCCGATCATTCACGCGGGCAAGCTTTGCTCCACCCGAATAGCCCGGAACGGCTCTAGGCAATCCCCACCATCTCGGTCCCGCTATTAAATATCAACAGGGCATCGGCGTCGACCCATTGCCCCATGCCGTCCGGACGGATGTGTTCACGGTAGCTTGCCCAGCCGGCTGCATCGGGAAAGTACAATTCGGCCATGCCGGCATAGGTTTCCGCCTCCGCTTCCAGGCTGTGGCTGACCACATAGCGAAAACCGCCCACGGCTTCCATGGTCTGGCGAACGTTGGGCACGTGAACATCCAGCCAGTGATCAAACAGATCGCCGCGGTCGGCGCCCTGTTTCAAGCTCACCAAAAACGTGACTTTGAAAAAACCGCTCCGGGTACAAGGGAAGGGTGGATTTAGGGTAGGCGGATTTAACGGCAAGGTGCCGTCCATAACGACGTATTCACGGGTCGCCCAAGGCAGATAAGGTTCCGCCTTTTCTTGAAACGTATCGGCGGGTTCCTGGCCATGGGGCGAATGTGGCCGCGGCAACGCCCTTTCATACCATAGCTGCGCGACACCGTCCCAGTCGTGCGGTCTGTCAGGTTTGGGATCAAACAGCGTGGCGATATAGCGTTCCGCATGGAGCTTGCCGGCCGCGCCGCTTTGTTTGTTCCGCGCGATGACGTCAGGCATGTGATTGGCAAACCAATGCGCAATCAACTCTTCACGGGTCGTCGCCGGTTTGCGTTTGATCAGATACATCATCTTCGCGCCGGGCGTATCCAGGGGCCTTGAGGCTGTCATCTTGTCACCTAATCGCTATTACCCAATGAGTTTCCAAACGGCGTGATAATTATTCAAGCTTTCGCAGCCATGCTGCACCATATGGACGGGCCCGACAATTATGAAATGGCGTACATGGGTTCCTATCAAGGCAGCTTGGTATAAGCTCGCCACGGAGAGCATACCGGCGGAACGCCGTCTCACCGCTATTATGGCCGTTGCGGGACGGCGGCGAGGCCAAGCCCGGAACGGCTCTAATTAAGGAGTTACTTCATGCCGGAGTGCCAACGGCACCTTTTCGACGTGCCGCGCGGGATCGCCTATTTCAATTGCGCCGCGTTTTCGCCCTACCTGTTGACCGTCGCCGAGGCGGGGCGGGCGGCGGTGGCGCGGCGGGTGCACACCTGGGAAATCAATTCGGCTGAACTGGCGGGCGGCGCCGACCAGGCGCGGGCGTTGTTCGCCCGCCTGATCAATGCCGAGGCGGACGCGATCGCGGTCACGCCGGCGACCAGTTATGGTATCGCCGTGGCGGCGGCCAATCTGGAACTGGCGGCGGGGCAGAACATCGTTGTGCTGCAGGACCAGTTCCCGTCCAATTATTATATCTGGGTCGAGAAAGCGGCCCGGGCCGGCGCAACCGTGCGCGTGGTGCCGCGTCCGGGAAATGGCGACTGGACGCCCGGGGTCCTGGACGCCATCGGCGAGGACACGGCGATCGCCGCGCTGCCGGGCTGTCACTGGATGGATGCGAGCCTGCTGGAACTGCAAGCGGTCGGCACCCGTTGCCGCGATGTGGGTGCCGCTTTTGTAATTGACGCCACCCAATCCGTCGGCGCCCAGCGCTTGGATGTTGAAAAGATCCAGCCCGACTTCTTGGCCTGCTCGGCCTACAAGTGGTTATTGTCGCCTTATTCGCTAGCGTTTCTTTACGCCGCACCGCACCGTCGCCGGGGCCAGCCGCTTGAATTGCACAGCGGCAATCATGATCCCGGTCGGCAACACGGTACCTACAGCGCGGCCCTGCGTCCGAACGCGGCCCGCTACGACATGGGTGAACGCACCAACCTGACCCTGTTGCCCATGGCCTGCGCGGCCATGGAGCAACTCCTCGCCTGGGGCGTCGGCGAGATCGAGGACAGCCTGGGCGTCCTGACCGACAAGATCGCCAACGAAGCGGCCCAACGCGGCTATGCCCATCCGCAGCGTGAACACCGGGCCCGCCACTTCATAGGCGTCATCCCGCCCGGTGGCGTGCCTGCCGGTTTGGTCGCGTCGCTGGCGGCCGACAATGTCTACGTGGCGCCGCGCGGTCCGTCGATCCGCATCAGCCCGCACCTTCACAACGACGCGGCGGATATTGAACATTTGTTCGCCGCGCTGGACCGGCATGTGCCGGTTTAGAACATTTAGAGCGTTTCCGGGCTATTGTGAGTCATTTGATGGCGTCCATAAGCCATTCGGGTAGGCGCGTTGCGCAGCTTGCCCGATGTACCACATCGCGCTGCGCAGCGCGCCTACCCGAATGGCTTATGGACGCCATCAAATGGGTCACAATAGCCCGGAAACGCTCTA
Organism: Alphaproteobacteria bacterium; assembly: GCA_047518225.1. Lineage (GTDB taxonomy): Bacteria > Pseudomonadota > Alphaproteobacteria. The sequence continues at coordinate 12,527 of JAKZRK010000262.1, forward strand.
GCCGCTGTTGCGGAGCAGACGGGCCTGGTCCCGCTTCCACTCCCGGTCCTTGATGGCGGCCCGCTTGTCGTGCTGCTTTTTACCCTTGGCGATGCCCAAAAGAATTTTGGCGATACCGCGATCATTGAAATACAGCTTTAATGGCACCACGGTGATGCCGGCGCGGGCGATCGCGTTGATCAGGCGCGTCGCTTCGCGCTTATGCAGTAACAATTGCCGCGGGCGCAGGGGTTCATGATTAAAGCGGTTGCCGCCTTTATATTCCGCAATATGGGCATTGATCAGCTGCAAGGTTCCATCCCGCTCGACCGCATAGGCCTCGGCGATACTGGCCTGTCCGGCGCGCAGGGACTTCACCTCCGTCCCGTTCAGAATCAGGCCCGCCTCCAACGTTTCATCGATGAAATAGTTGTATCGGGCCTTTCTGTTTTCGGCGACCGAGCGGGTCATCCTGTCAATTAAGCAAACCCACATGACGCAAGGCAACGTCGATCTTTTCCGCCGTCCCCTTCGTCAGAGGCACCACCGGCAGGCGCGCTTCCGCCTCGCACAGGCCAAGGCGCGAGGCGGCATATTTGGCCCCGGCCGGGCTGGGTTCCAGGAACAGCACGATATGCAACGGCATCAGACGCTCGTGCAGGGTCAGTGCGAGGCCGAAATCGCCGGCCTGGCAAGCCTCCTGAAATTCCGCGCACAGTTTCGGCGCCACATTGGCGGACACGGAAATACAGCCATGGCCGCCATGGGCGTTATAAGCCAGCGAGGTCGGATCCTCGCCCGACAGATGACAAAAGCCGGAGCCGATCAAAAGACGCTCGCGGCTGATCCTGGCACCATCGCAGGTGGCATCCTTTACCCCGGCGATCCGGGGTAACTCGGCCAGCCGCGCCATGGTCTCGGGCAGAATATCGACGATGGCGCGGGGCGGGATATTATAAATGATGATGGGAATATCAGATGCATCGTGCAGCGCCTTAAAGTGCTGATACAGCCCCTCTTGATTCGGGCGATTGTAATAACCCGCCACATGCAGCACCGCATCCGCACCCGCGGCCTGGGCATGTTGGGTCAATGAAATCGCCTCCGCGGTGTTGTTGGAACCGGCACCGGCAATAATCGGCAACCGTCCGGCCACCTGATCGATTACGATTTCAACGACCCGGCCATGCTCTTCATGAGACAGCGTGGGGCTTTCCCCCGTGGTGCCGCAGGGGACGATGCCATGGGTGCCCTGCTCAACATGCCAATCAACAAGTTTCCGCAGCGCGTCTTCATCCACCTGGCCATCGCGGAACGGTGTAATGAGCGCAACAATCGATCCCTTGAACATGTTTCTCTCCTAGGGAAATGCTATTCTGCTATATGTGCCGCGAACTTAACCCTTTCCCCGGCAGGGGGGCAAGCTGCGAGAACACCAATCCGGTCCTTAATTGCATTCCTGGAAGCGGCAATCAACCCAGCCCGGTTGGGCCATGGCGCCGCGCGCCTCTGCCTCTACACGGTCGTCACGCTGGTATTCGCCAAATGGTTGTTGCCGTCCCTGACGCTCACAGGTCTGGCTTGGGCGCAAACGGGAAGCAATTTACTCTCCCACCAGGATCGGGCGCATTACCGCAAAGCCTACCAGGCGGCCAAGAGGAATGATTGGCGCGGCGCCCATCGGTGGGCCCGAAAAGCGAAAGACCCATTGCCGGCCAAGGCCCTGCGCTGGCTGAATTACCGCCTGGCGGGCAACCGGGCCAGTTTTGGCGAAATTGCCGATTTCCTGGACGCCAACCCCACCTGGCCCTCGCGCGAGCGATTGATCCGGCGGGCCGAGGAGGCGATGGAGATCAGCCGCATTGCCGATCCCATCGCCCTGGAATGGTTTACCCTGCACCGCCCATTGTCGGGTCCGGGTCAAATTCGCCTGGCGGAGGCCATGTTGCGAAATGGCATGGATGAAGATGGCCGCCAATGGCTGCGCTATGCCTGGATCAACAATGTCTTTGCCCGCCGAACGTCGAGGGCCATATACCGCCGCCACCGCAAAATACTATCGATGGCAGACCATATCGCCCGCCTGGATCAAATGTTGTGGCAGGGCCACCGATACAGCGCCCGGCGGCTTTACACCGTGGTCCCCGGCGAATACCGCAAGCTGGCCGAGGCGCGGGAAAGCCTGATGGTGCGGGGTCCCGGTGTCGACAGCAAGATCGCGGCGGTGCCCGATGCGTTGTTGAACGATAGCGGCCTGGCTTATGAAAGGTTGCGCTGGCGGCGGCGCAAAAATCTTGATGAGCGGGCGCGGGAAATTCTTCTTCAACCGCCGCCCAATCTGGGACCGCAACCGAAAAAATGGTGGCTGGAACGCCATATCCAGACCCGTGGCGCATTGCGCGAGGGCGAGGCGGGGCTGGCCTACCGTCTCGCCTCAGAGCATGGACAATTGGCGGGGCAATTCAGCTATGCCCAGGCCGAATGGCTATCCGGCTGGATCGCTCTACGCTTTTTGAACGATGCCGCCACCGCCCTGCGCCATTTTGGAAATCTTTATGGCAATGTGAAATTTCCGGTCAGCCGGGCCCGGGCCGCCTATTGGGCCGGGCGCGCCAACATGGCATTGGGCAACGGGAAAGATGGTACGAAATGGTATCGGGCGGCGGCCCGCCATCCCTCCACCTATTATGGCCAGTTGGCCTCCGAAGCCTTGGGTTCGAAAGGCCGCTGGCGAATGCCAAAGGAACCTTCGCCCAGCGCGGCGGCGAAGCGCCGGTTCAACGGCCGGGAACTGGTCCGATTGAGCCGCTTGCTGCTGCAACTGAAGCAAGAAAAACATTTGCGTCCCATAATCCTGCATCTGATGCGCACCGCCACCAGCCCCGAAGGCCGGCTGCAGGCCGCCCGTCTGGGCCAGGTCCTGGGCCAAACCAGCCTGGCCGTGCGGGCATCGAAATTGTCCCTGCGCGCGGGCACGTTGCTGGCGCGCACCGGTTATCCAGTGCTCTCGAACCTGGCGCCGATGCGCATTGAACCTGCCCTGGCCCATGCGGTGGCGCGCCAGGAAAGCGAGTTCGATCTCACCGCCGTTTCTTCCGCCTCGGCCCGTGGATTGATGCAGCTATTGCCGCGCACGGCGCGCAAGGTGGCGAAAAGCCTGCGCCTGCGTTACCGCCGGGAACGCCTGTTCGACGGCCGCTACAATATGCGCCTGGGATCGGCCTATCTGGGTCAATTGGTCAAGGCCTACCGTGGATCCTATATCATGGCGCTGGCGGCCTACAATGCCGGGCCGAAACGGGTGAGCCGGTGGCTGCGGCAAAACGGCGATCCGCGCCGCGGCGTTGTCGATCCCATCGACTGGGTGGAAGCCATTCCCATTTCCGAAACGCGCAACTATGTGCAAAGGGTAATGGAAAACCTGCAAGTCTATCGCTGGCGCTTCAAACCCCGATCGGCCAAGTTGGCCCTCAACCAGGATCTGCATCGCGCCAACAAACGTCGCAAATGACCTTGCGCCGATCCAGGATACTAGTGTCCTGATCGATAAATTGATATGATTATGTCTCTATTTGTTTTCAGGAGGCGCGATTGATGGCGAGAGTGGCGGTGACGATCTCTTTGAGCGATGACGAGCGCGCCGAATTGGAGGCGCTGTCTCGTCGTCGCAA
>JAKZRK010000263.1:0-13864 GCA_047518225.1 Alphaproteobacteria bacterium
GCCGATTGACCTCGCCGCCTGATTGAGCAACCATCGTGATCGGGAGCTACGCCAAAAACCAATTTCCACCAACTATCGGACACGACCGAGGTCCGCGTCAGGCGATCAAACTCCAATATCCGAATAACCGCGCTAATCTCAGCACACGAAACCACGAACCGCCTCACATCCGGAAATCGGCAAGCGTTTTCACACAGCCTGGGTCATAACCGACCGATTGGGCGATGTCGGCATGGCGCGTCGTTTGCACTATATGTAGTGGGTGCCTGTCTTAACCGGATAGGCACGCATTGAAGATAGTCTAGCGCAGCCGTCCCAGCTGTTGTTCCATCTCGGCCTCGCTGAGGGGATAATCGACCCCGTCGCGGGCGTTCAGAATGGATTGCGGACGCACCCGGGCGATGCGGATCTGTAATTGCATCGCCGTACGCATGGAAAAACCGGCTTTCCAGGCCAGTGCCGTCACCGCCCGCGCGTTCGCTGAATCGAGCACTTCATCCACCATGTCGGTTGGCAGTCTGCTTTTCAAGGCAATGCCATGAACGACGAACTCCCGGTCGCCGTCACTGATTGCTTCTTGTAAGGCGTCATCGTTCAATCCGCCGCCGTTGAACAGCACGGTCGCCGCATCCTTGCCGCCACCGCTGCTTTCCGGCTCCTGTTCTTCGGGCGGGGCGCTATCGGAACCGATCCCTTCCCGCACGGCCTTGGCCAGTTCGCCCGCGGTGGCCGCATCAATATCGTTACGGCTGCATAGGGTTTCTACCAGCGACGTGGCCACGAAACCCGCAATGCGGCGGATGGCACCATCGGACAAGGAGGGCCACTTCACCAGCGGCTTGTGCCAAGGCTCCACCGCCGTGGCGTTGTCAATTATCCAATCCAGGGTATCCTCGCGCAGCTGCGCGCTATCGTTCGCCAACAGGGCGGCAACCGCCTTGGTATCCAGGGTCTGGGCCACCGCATCGGCGACATCACCGCCCAAGCCACGGCGTTTGGCGATGGCGCCGAGGGCGCCGGCTTCCCGGCCGGCAGCAATAATCTCCAGCAGATCTTGATCGCTCAAAAGAGGCGAAAATTGCAAGACCGGCGCGGCGACGATGATCTCCAGATCCCGAGCCAATTGCAGGACGATATCCTTGGGCACGCAATTGGCTGATTTCAAATGCTCCGAGATGATCGCCCTGACCCTGGGCAATTGGTCCGCCGCCAGTTCCCGCAGTACCGTGATCGTCTGCGCCTCGGCCATTTCCCGTTGTTCAACGGACCATTCCGGCACCAGTTTGCCGATCTTATCGGCCAGTTGGCAGCGCACCTCGTCATCACCGTCCTGTACCAGCTTGGCGTCCGCCTGGCGCGGCGTCGATCGGTTGGACGCGATGGCGCGGCGTACTTCGGGCGCTTTGTCATCGGCAAGGTAATACAAGACCTCGGGCTGGGTATCTTCACGTCTGGCCAGGCGCAGACGCTCCTTGGTGTTATCCTTTTCCAACGTGCCGCGCTGTTCTTCGTAGCTTTTCGGCTTCGAAATGCGGTCAAGCAACGATTTCAACATGTCGAAAGTCCCTCCGCATCGCACGCATCGTCGTCCGCGCCACGACCTTCGTCGAGCACGACCTGGCCCCGCCCTTCGCGCTTCGCCCGATATAGGGCGCGATCGGCCCGATTGATCAAGCTGTCCAGATCGTCAGCAAATTTGGGATCGGCCATGGCGATACCGATGGAGATGGACAGGGGACGGGCCGCATCGCCCGAGAAGCGCTTTAAGCTGGTGGCGGCGGCCAGCAGTTCTTCCGCCTTGTGGCGGGCGCCTTGCGGGCCGGTCTCTTCCAGCCACAGCGCGAACTCATCACCGCCCAGGCGGCCCGATATATCGCTCTTGCGGCCATCGGCGCCGCTCAATAATTCAGCCACGGCGACCAGGGCCGCATCGCCGACTTGATGACCGTGGGTGTCATTGACGGATTTAAAATGGTCCATATCAATGTATAGCAGCGCGCCGAAGCGCTTTTTGCGCCTGTGCTGGGCGATCCGTTTGCGGACGGTGTCGTGAAAGCCGCGGCGGTTCAGCAAACCGGTCAATTCATCAACGCTGGACAGTTCTTCCAACCGCTCCTGAACTTCCGCCTGGGCGATGGCTATGCCCAGCTGCGAGGCGATAGCCAGCAAGGTTGTCACCGCTTCCCCCAAGACGCCGACGTCATCCAAGGCTACCGCCAGCACGCCTTTGGGTTGGTGGCGGAAATGGCAGGGCACCGACAATATTTGATGCGCGCCCAGGACAGCGTGACGGACACGATCAAGATCGCCGGCGAAGCTCCGCTCCGCCTCGTCCAGAATATCGATCTCCGGGGCGTCGGCGGCGATACGGTCGGCGGCAGGGACCAGGCCACCGTTTTTGCTATCCCGCAGAATCCAGACGTGCGAGGCCGCGATTGTCTCGGCCGTGGCGGCGGCGGCGGAAAACATCTCGTCCGGGGTCAGGGCGTCGCGAATGGCATCAACGATAGAGCGGCTCAACCGCTCCCGCTCTTGCGCGCGGGCCAGGGCGGCCTGATGCAATGTGTCCTCGGTGATATCGCGGCAGACCCCGCGTACGCCTTGAAATGTATCGTCATCATCGAACACCGGCAGACACGAGGCGCGCATGCAGACGCGGGCACCATTCCGGTCCAGCAACCAGCATTCGACCTCGTCTAAATGGCTCCGGCTTTCAAAGGGATTTGGCCCGCTATCCCGGTCATCGTCCGCCACCGGATCGGCCAGCAGATCCCGCGCCGGGCGGCCATCCAATTCGTCAGAGGTATAGCCCAAGAGGCCACGGCCGGAGGCAAATGCAAAGCAGCCGTCCGCATCAGTCTTCCAAACGAAGTCGGTCGAGCAGGACACCAGGTCCTTGAACAATTGCCGGGAGGCGACCAAGGCACGGCCGAAGTTGACATCAAAGGTACTATCCCGCGCCAACAGCAAAATTCGTTCCGGCGCCTGATGGGCATTGCCCGCACCGCCAACCTCACCGATGCCCTCTCCGGCGCCATTTTCCGGCAGCAAGGTAATGTCGAAAACACCCTCGCCGGTAGGTATGGGTATTTGAAAGCGTTTCGTTCGCACGCCGCCGTCAATCAGAACCTCATGCAACATGGCGCGAAGATCGCCACCCAAGGGCCTGCGCAAGGCGGCCACGATGGGATCGGCCCGGGTGTTCGCCAACAACACCGTACCCGCGCCATCGAACAACATCATCGGGCCGTATAATCCGCCATCAGATCGACGATCCGCAGCATCAATGGCTGGTCGCTATCGAGCACGCCTAATTGCGGGCGTGTGCCGGCCTCGCCAAGTGCCGCGCGTTTTATGGGAAAATTTGCCACGGTGTCCGTTTTAATTTTGCGTTGCCCGGCCGTCGGGTTTCTGGGATGCCACAGGTTAGCCAATGGGCCCTTAACGGCGCCTTAACCGCCAGCAATTCGCCGTGGCGTTTTAGTCGAAACATCACAGTTCTTTCGCCAATAACTCGGCCATTTCCTCCGGCGTCAGGGGATAATCGGTGCCAAGGCGGGCATTCAGCATTTTCTTCGGTGGAATACGGGCGGTACGGCTTTGCAACTGGATCGCCGTACGCATGGACAAATTCGCCTTCCAGGCCAGGGCCGTCACGACCTTGGGCGAGGCGGAATTGATGATCTTTCGCACCACTTCGGGGGCCAGTTCGGAACGCAGGGTCAAGGCTTCCAGAACGAAATCAGCGCGTCCGGACAGGATCGCCTGCTCCACGGCCTCATCGTCCAACAGCATGCTTTGATCCAAAACTCTGGCTTTCTCCTGTTCCTCTACCTGCAACTCGCCCTCGGTTTCGTCGATCCGGGCCTTTAGCCGTTTCTTTAGAAAACGGGTGGTCTCGCCATCCAGGTCGTTGCGTTCCGCCAACACCTCCAACAGCGAAGAGGCGACAAAGCCGGCGACCCGGCGTATGGCGCGAATCGACAGTCCGGGCCGCATGACCAGCGATTCGTGCCAGCTTTGCACATCCGCCGCATTCTTGGTGATCTTGTCCAGGGTCGCTTCCCGCACTGAAGCTTTCTTGTTGGCCAGCAAGGTGGCCACCGCCGGCACATCCAAGGTGGCAACCACCGCGTCCGGGACATCTTCCGATACGGTTTCACGGCTGGCGATGGCGCACAGCGCTTCCTGGGCACAGCCCGCCGCGATCACCTCCATCAGATCCAAATCGCTCAACAGGGGCGAATATTCCAGCACCGGGGTCGAGACGATAGCCGCGACATCCAGGGCCAGTTGCCGCACGATGGAGACGGGAACGTCGCGGCTGCTCTTTAACTCCTCCGCCAGCAAGGCGCGCACCCGGGGCAATTGATCAGAGGCCAGGCGTTTGAGCATATCGAAGGTCAGCTCGCGCACCTTTTCCTGCTCGTCGCGGGGCATATCGGGCAACAGACGGGCTATTTTCAGGGCCAGGTCGGCACGCACGTCTTCGTCGGCATCCTCGGACAGCATCTGGTCCGCCTGCACCGGCGTCGCCGGATTGGCCGCCACCGCCTGGCGCACTTCGTCGCTTTCATCGCCGGCCAAATAGTACAAAATCTCGGGCCGCGTATCAGGCGCGCCGGCCAGGCGCAGGCGCGCCGCCAAATCCGATGCCGCCAACAGCTCCTTCTGGGCGCCGTAGTCCATGCCGCTCTCGGATAACGTGGCCGGAAGTTGCGCGGGCGGCGGATCGGAAGACGAGCCGGCTGCCGGGGCAATTTTACGTTTCAAAAGGTTCTTGAGCATCCCACGGAAAATTTATCAGCCGTTCATTAAAGCGCTGTTAATGGTCCGGGGGCGGCTGGGTCGGCGCGATCAGCAGGGCCGCCGCGGCTTGCCTTTCATGGCGGTTACACCCAGTCTAGCGGCATGCCGGAATTGACAACCACGAACCTTCGAGACATCGCCGTCTGGATCTTTGATCTGGACAATACCCTCTATCCCGCGGGCTGCGACCTGGGCGCCCAATTGGGCCAGCGCATGGGCGAGTTCGTGGCGAAATATTTGGATTTGCCCCTGGATCAGGCCCGGATGGTGCAAAAGCAGTATTTCCATGCCCACGGCACCACGTTGCGGGGTCTGATGCTCGAACATGGCCTGGAACCCAGCGATTACCTGGACTATGTCCACGACGTGGATTTATCCGGCATACCCGTCGATGACCGCCTGGGCCGGGCCCTGGGCGCCCTGCCGGGGCGCAAGGTCGTCTATACCAACGCCACCACCAAACATGCAAAACGGGTGGTTGGCCATTTGGGCATACGGCATCATTTCGATGGATATTTTGATATCGCCGACGCCGGTTTCGTACCCAAACCAAACCAAAGTCCCTATGACGCCATACTGGACCGCCATGACATCGATCCCACGCAGGCCGTGATGGTCGAGGATATCGCGCAAAATTTATTGCCGGCGGCCGGTCTTGGCATGGCCACGGTCTGGGTTCGCGGCGGCCGCGACCTGACCCTGGCGGCGGATCAAATCCGCCATGTCCACCACATCACCGACGATTTGCCAGGCTGGTTGCTGGATTTGCCGACCTGACACCGACGGGGCCGCGTCCTAATGAGTTGACAGAAAGCTGGGCCGGGGTAGTTTGCCCACCGTTTGTAGCGGGGAGAGAAAGAATGGACACCGGCAGCCTTGAGACCGTCATCGATAACGCCTGGGAAGAACGCGATGGCATTAATATCAACACCAAGGGCGAAATACGCGATGCCGTCGATGCGGCTTTGGACGCGTTGGACCAAGGCCAGCAACGGGTAGCGGAAAAGAGCGCGGATGGCTGGCAGGTCAATCAATGGCTGAAAAAGGCGGTGTTGCTGTCGTTTCGCCTGAACGACATGACGGCGATCGAGGGCGGCCCGGGCCCGGGTACGACCTGGTATGACAAAGTGCCGTCCAAATTCGAAGGCTGGGGGGACAATCAGTTTCGCGCCGCCGGTTTCCGCGCGGTACCCAATTGTATCGTCCGCCGCTCCGCCTATATCGCGCCCAACGTGGTATTGATGCCCAGTTTCGTAAACTTGGGGGCCTATGTGGATAGCGGCACAATGGTGGATACCTGGGCCACGGTGGGCAGTTGCGCCCAAATCGGCAAGGACTGTCATATCTCGGGCGGCGCCGGCATTGGTGGCGTTCTGGAGCCCCTGCAGGCGGAACCGGTGATCATCGAGGACAATTGCTTTATCGGCGCCCGCTCCGAGGTTGCCGAAGGCGTGCTCATCGAGGAGGGCTCGGTGCTTTCCATGGGCGTGTTCATCGGCTCCTCCACCAAAATCGTCAACCGGGCCACCGGCGAGGTTAGTTATGGCCGTGTCCCGGCCTATTCCGTGGTGGTGCCCGGCTCCATGCCCGGCGCGGTCGGCGGCGTGCATCTGTATTGCGCGGTGATCGTCAAGCAGGTCGACGCCGGTACCCGGGCCAAGACGTCGATCAACGAATTACTGCGCGACTAGGCCGCCGGTCCCGCCCATCATGGCCGATAATCAGCCCACGGACGCAGTGGAATTGACCCGCGCCCTGATCCGTTGCGCCTCCGTCACGCCCGACGATGGCGGCGCCCTTGGGGTCACGGCGGCGGCATTGGAGCGCCTGGGCTTCAACTGTCACCGGATGACCTTTTCCGCCCCCGACACCCCGGACGTGGACAACCTTTACGCCCGCCTGGGTGACAGCGGCCCTAATTTCTGCTTTGCCGGCCACACCGACGTGGTGCCCGTGGGCGATGCGGATGCCTGGAGCCTGGAGCCATTCGCCGCCGATATCCGCGACGGCATCCTGTACGGCCGGGGCGCCACGGACATGAAGGGCGCGGTGGCCGCTTTTATCGCCGCCGCCGATATCTTTCTGGCCAGGCGCGGCGGCCGGTTCGACGGCTCGATCTCGCTTTTGATTACCGGTGACGAGGAGGGGCCCTCCATCAACGGCACCCGCAAGGTGCTGGACTGGCTGGGAGAACGGGGCGAGCGCCTGGATCATTGCCTGGTGGGCGAGCCGACCAACCCGGAAGCCTTGGGCGACATGGTGAAGATCGGCCGCCGGGGCAGTCTGACGGGCACACTGGTGGTGCATGGGGTCCAGGGTCATGTGGCCTATCCCCACCTGGCCGACAATCCCCTGCCGCGCCTGACCGAAATGCTGCACCGGCTGGCCCAACATACATTCGATACCGGCAACGAGCATTTCTCGCCCACCAATCTGGAACTGGCGACCATCGACGTGGGCAACACCGCCGCCAACGTGATCCCCTCCCAGGTCCGGGCGGTGTTCAATATCCGCTTCAATACGGAACAGACGGCCGACGGCCTGCAACGCTGGCTGCGGCGGCAATGTGACGGGGTCGGGGGCGGCTATGATCTAAGCTTTCACCTGTCTGCCGAGCCTTTCCTGACCACGCCGGGGCCGTTCACGGACCTCATTGCCCAGGCGGTCACCGACGTTACCGGACGACGGCCCGCCTTGACCACCACGGGGGGCACCTCGGACGCGCGCTTTATTCACCACCATTGCCCGGTGGCGGAATTCGGCCTGATATCCGAAAGCATGCACAAGGTCGATGAACAGGCATCCGTCGGCGATATAGAGCAGTTGGCCGTGGTCTACGCCCGGATACTGGAATTGTATTTCACCAGCAACGAAATTGACGGTGGCATTGGGGATGGCGCCAATGCTGCTTGAAGCAACCCGTTCAATCCATGGCACCTGGCGCATTGCCCGCCTGGATCCCGACGCCTTGGCCTATTTCAATGTAACCGCGGATGGTTTCTGGCGCTCGTTCTCGGCCCTGGTCTTGGTCGTGCCGTTCTATTTTGCCTTCCTGATCCTCAGCCATGGCCATCATCCGGGGCTGGAACTGCCGAGCGGGCCGGTGATTTCCGTGCATTGGTATGTCACGGTGAAACTGCTGGCTTTCGTGGCAAGCTGGCTGATCTTTCCCCTGGCCATGGTGGCGATTTCCCGGCTGCTGGACCTGACGCAAACCTATGCCCAGTACATAATCGTCTGGAACTGGTCCAACGTGCTGGAAATGGTGGTGATCCTGCCAGCGGTAATGTTGTTTCTATCCGGTGCCCTACCGGGTCAATCCGCCGCCATGATCTTGATGGCGGCCCATATTACCATGTTGTTCTATGGTTATCTGGTTGCGCGGGTCGGTCTGCGCAGCAAACCCGTCACCGCGATCGGCGTTGTCGCCTTCAACTTCGTGCTGAGCCTGTTTTTCAACGGCCTGGCGACCCGGCTGCTGTAGAGCGGCCAGCGTCCCCGGGGTAATCGACGGCCATCAGGTATAATCCCTCGGCCGGCGCCACCGCGCCGCAGCGGGTGCGGTCACGGGCCGCCAAAGCGGCGGCGAGGTCCGGCCCCGACCACCTTCCCAGGCCCACCTGATGCAGGCTGCCGACGATGGAGCGCACTTGGTGATGCAGGAACGCCCGGGCCCGGGCCCGGATATGAATTTCGCCGTCCTGGCGCTCCACCTGCAATAAATCCAGTGTTCGAATGGGCGATTTAGCCTGACATTGGGCTGCCCGAAAGGTGGTGAAATCGTGCTTGCCCAGCAGGCTTTGCGCGGCCTGGTGCATGGCATCCGCATCCAGGGGGCCGCGCACATGCCAGGCCCGGCCCCGGCGCAAGGCCAAAGGTGGGCGCTGGTCGGCGATGCGGTAAAGATAGTGGCGGGCCAGAGCGGAATGCCGGGCATCGAAGCCTGGCGCCACCTCCTCCGCCCACAGGACGGCGACCGGGCGCGGCCTGAGATAGTAGTTCGCCGCGTCCCGCAACTTGTCGCCGGCAAAGCCACGCTGCAAATCGAAATGCGCCACCTGACCCAGGGCATGCACACCGGCATCGGTGCGGCCCGCCGCCTGCAATGTCACGGCCTCGCCGGAAAACGCCTGAATGGCCTCTTCCAACGCCTGTTGCACGGCGTAGCCGTTGGCCTGGCGCTGCCAGCCGACAAAATCCTTGCCGTCGTATTCTATGATCAGCTTGTAGCGCGGCATGGCAGGTTCACGATCGCGGCAGGCGTCCCTCGATGGGATAGGCCGGGTCGGTATATCCCGGCGTCGAAGGATGGCCCATGGGCACCAGGCTATCGACCAGGGCTTCGTCCTCGGCGGTGAATTGATAGTCCAGGGCGCCCAGGTTTTCCGTCCACTGGGCCATGGTTCTGGGGCCGGCGATTGCGCCGTGCACCAGGGTGTTGTTTAAAACCCAGGCCAGGGCGAACTGTCCCGCGGTGATGCCGCGTGCCTCCGCATGCTGGCGCAGGGTTTGGGCAATGCGCAAAGACTCCGGCCGCCATTCCGACTGCATCATGCGGCGATCGTTTCGCCCCGCGCGGCTGTCCTCGGGCGGCGGGCCATCGGGCGCATATTTGCCGGTCAACAGGCCACGGGCCAGGGGGCTGTAAGGCACCACGCCGAGGCCAAAATACCCGCAGGCCGGCAGATGCTCGACCTCCGGCATACGGTTCATGGCGTTATAATAAGGCTGGCTGACAACGGGCCGGTCAATGCCGAGGCCATCGCAGATATTGCAGATTTCAGCCAGCCGCCAGGAGCGGTAGTTGGACAGCCCGAAATAGCGGATCTTGCCCTGGCGGATCAAATCAGCCATGGCGCGCACGGTTTCCACCAGCGGCGTATCCGGATCCTCCTTATGCAGATAATAGATATCGATATAATCGGTGCCCAGGCGGGCCAGGCTATCCTCGCAGGCCCGAAACAGCCATTTCCGCGACAAGCCGCGCTGGTTCGGCCCGTCGCCCTTGGCGCCCGCCGCCTTGGTCGCCAGCACCCAATAATCCCGCTCGCCCGCGATGGCCGCGCCGGTCAGCTGCTCGGCGCGGCCGCCAGTATAAACATCGGCTGTATCAATGAAGTTGACCCCCATCTCGCGCCCGTGGCCGATAATCCGCTCCGCCTCCACCCGCTCAGTGCGGCCGCCGAACATCATGGTGCCAAGACAAAGCGGCGATACGCGCAGGCCACTATGGCCAAGGGTTTGATAATTCATGGTCCAATCCGTGCCAATATCGGCGAAGCGCCGAAAGCTGTTTATAGGACGAACCTTTAGCTGATCCAATCAAGCATTTAGAGATCGAATTGGCTTGGCGATATGGCTAGATTAGATCAGCCAGATCGGAAAGGGACAAGGAATGACGGATTTGCAATTAGGCGTAGTCGGCTGCGCCGGCCGCATGGGTATCAACCTGCTGCGGCAAATCACGGCTACGGACGGCTGCGCCATTGCCGGCGGTTCCGAACGGCCTGGACATGAAGCCGTGGGCCAGGATCTGGGCATTTTGGCCAGCCTGGGTAGTCTGAACATGATGGTGGAGGCGGACCCACGGGCGATGTTTGAACGCTCTGCGGTGGTGCTCGATTTCACCGCGCCCGCCGCCACCGTGGCCCATGCCGCCCTGGCGGTGGAGACTGGGACCAACCTGGTGATCGGCACCACGGGCCTGTCGGCGGAGGATGATGCGGCGATCAGCCAGGCGGCGGAGAAAATTGCCGTGATGCGGGAAGGCAATATGAGCCTGGGCGTCAATGTCCTGGCGCAGTTGACCAAGCAACTGGCCAGCGCCCTGGATGATGATTTCGATATTGAAATCGTCGAGATGCATCACCGCTATAAGGTCGATGCCCCGTCGGGCACGGCCTACCTTCTGGGCCGGGCGGCGGCGGCGGGACGCGGGGTCGACCATGATGCGGTGGCCACGGGTGGCCGACAGGGCCTGACCGGCGAGAGGCGCCGGGGCGACATCGGCTATGCCGCCCTGCGCGGCGGCAACGTGGCCGGTGAGCATACAGTCATTTTCGCGGCCGATGACGAACGCGTTGAATTGACCCACAAGGCGGCGGACCGGGCAATTTTTGCCCGCGGCGGGGTGCGGGCCGCCCGCTGGCTGGCCCATAAAAAAACCGGCCTGTACGGCATGGCAGATGTTCTGGGCCTATAGGCCAGGGCATATCAAGATTGGTGCGGACCGTGAAAAAACCCGATATCGAGACCTTCTTTGCCCGCTTGCGGGCGGCCGATCCCGAGCCGAAAGGCGAATTGAACTATGCCAACAACTACACCTTGTTGGTCGCCGTGGTGCTATCCGCCCAGGCGACGGATGTGGGCGTCAATAAGGCGACAAAAAAACTGTTCGAGGAAGCCGATAATCCGGCCGCCATGCTGGCCCTGGGCGAAGCCGGATTGAAGCAGCATATCCGCAGCATCGGCTTGTTCAACACCAAGGCCAAAAACGTAATCGCGCTGAGCCGCCGTCTGCTGGATCATTTCGACGGTCAGGTGCCCGAAAGCCGGGAGGAACTGGAAAGCCTGCCCGGCGTCGGCCGCAAGACCGCCAACGTGGTCTGCAATAACGCCTTCGGCCAGCCCACCATCGCCGTCGATACTCACCTCTTTCGCCTGGGCAACCGCACCGGCCTGGCGCCCGGCAAAACCCCGCTGGAGGTAGAGCGCAAGCTGGAAAAGCGGGTGCCGAAACCCTACCTGCAACACGCCCACCATTGGCTGATCCTGCATGGCCGCTATATCTGCAAGGCGCGCAAGCCCGACTGCCCGGCCTGCATCGTCAACGATGTTTGCGGCTACAAGGCCAAGACCACGGTTTAATCGAGGGAGATTAAGATGCGTATCGGTTTGTTTACCGCTTCGCAATGGCGCGCGGACGAGGATCCCAAAGTGGTTCTGGCGAACCTGCGCCAGCAGATACGGACGGCAAGGGACAATGGCTTTTCCGCGCTGCTGCTGGGCCAGCATGTGGTGAGCGGGCCCATGGGCATGTTCCAAACCGTGCCCATGCTGGGCCATGTTGCCGAGGACGCCGCGGGCATGCAGATCGGCCCCGGCGTTTTGCTGCTATCCATGATGAACCCGGTGCTGGCGGCGGAAGAGGGCGCCACGATCGACTGGCTGTGCGATGGAAACTACGTCCTCGCGGCGGGCCTGGGCTATCGGGGGGAAGAATTTCAGGCCATGGGTGTCGACATAAAAAACCGCGTTGGCCGCCTGACAGAGGGCTTGGAAATCATCAAACGGCTCTGGACCGAGGAAACCGTAAGCCATCACGGGCGTTATTTCCAACTCACTGAAGCCAAAGCCGGCGTGCGGCCGAAACAGCAGCCGCGCCCCCCGATTTGGCTGGGCGGAGACGTGGAAGCCGCCGTGCGCCGCGCCGCCCGCCTGGCGGACGCCTGGCTGGCCGCGCCGACCACGCCATTTGACCGTGTCACCGCATTCATGGGCGCGTTCCGAGAGGAGCGCCGGCAGCTGGGCCTGGCGGAGGACGTCACATGCCCCATCGTCCGCGAATGCTTCATCGGACGGAATGCCGCACACGCACGGGACATTTCGCGCGGCCCCTTGCTGGCGAAGTATGCCGCCTATGCCTCCTGGGGACAGGAAGGCGCCGCCTCGGGCGATTTCGAAACCGCCTTCGATGAATTTTCCGCCTCGCATTTCCTGATCGGCGATGCCATCGAAGTCCGTGACCGGCTGCAGCAATTCGCGGCGGCGACGGGCAGCGATCATTTCCTCATGCGGGTCCATTGGCCGGGCCTGGAACAGAGCGAAGCGCTGGCCAACATCGAACGCATCGGACATCTGATTTGAGGCGCGGGATACGCAAACGGAGTACTATTTGGGTGCGGTTAGGTTAGACAGGGCGGCAAAGAGCTTGCGCGGTGTCCGGGTCAACTGCGTCCGCGCCATCGACGCTCAGGGCGAGATCGCGGCATGCGGATGCCCCGGCCAATTATTGCGTGACTATCGACTAAAACATTACAAAAATTCGCCTGGCTAAGTAGCGAAAGGGCCAAGCGGCGGATCACCCGGACGCAACGGGACAAAATTAGCTTCTCCATGCGCGCGTTTGGATCTAGTATTTCTATCATCTAGTGAATGGCAACTTGGTCTCGGGGCTATATGTTTGGTTCAATTAGGTTGATTATCATCGTCGCGAGCGCCCTGAGTTTGCCCGCATGCACTCTTTTTGATGTTGACAAGGTCCTCGATCGTGCAATCGATCTGGTTAAACAAAGTGGGAAAAAGAATTACGGCAAATGTATGGTGGATGGCCACAATTTCGCCGGCTTGCGGGGTGATGAATTTTCCCAGCCAAGAAATGGCAAGACGGGTGACAGTCCACATAACCTGAAGCTTCTGGTTGTACACGGCATCGGCCACCACTCTCCGGGCTATTCAAACAGGCTGGTCCTGAACTTGATCCACGAACTGGGAATGAAGAAGAAGGGCAATCAGATCGTCAACATACGGCTTGCCCTGAAAATCGATGAAAACAAGATCTCGGGGAACGCGCTGCCGGATTACCGTCGGCCACATTTGAGGATCAGTAATTTCACCAAGGCGGATAAGCCGAATACCCTCCCAACGAACAAGACAAAGACCAATAACACCCAAAAGGAAAACAAGAAGCACGAAACGGGCCCGGATTCCCTTACGGTATTCGAGGTCACATGGTCGCCGATCATAGAAGAGGAACGAAAGGCGTTGCTCTACGACAATCAGGTCAAATTTGGCCTCGAACGGGCATTTTTAAACGCCACTATCAAAAGGTTCCTGAACGACCGCGCCGTAGATCCTTTAATTTATGCGCGCAAGGACAATTCGAATTTATTGGGATCGACCACTGCTGTCCGGTTAACTGAGCGGTGCTGGCTTTGAGAGCCAGGATTTCTGCGGGGTTTGAAGCGAAAATGCGTGGTGTCGATTTGAATTGGATGGAGCACTTTTCGGAGTTTCTCCGAGGAGATGCTCATGAACACCGGCAAGACCCTGTTCG
>JAKZRK010000264.1:0-8326 GCA_047518225.1 Alphaproteobacteria bacterium
GTGTACCCAACGCCCGGGAAAATCAGAATATACCCCGCCGCAACTACACAAACAGCGCAAAAAACCTCGACATCACGCTTGCAACCAACAAAAAAGCAAGCAAATCATACCGTTGCTGACTTTTTCAGCAGCCTGCTAGCAATGTTAGTCCAAAACCTCGATCTGTTCGGGATGGCTGGCCTCGATCGAGGGGCCGTTGTAATGCTTCAACCAGCCCCGTACCCGCACCCGATGGCCGGCCAGGCCCAGGTAGTCAAAGCCCGCGCGGTCAAACAGCCTGCGGTCCCGTGGCGCGACGGTGATGGTGAAGTCCTGGCGCCAGTCCTGGCCAAAGTTTAAATAAACCCGGCCCCGCACCAGGGCGGGTTTCAAGACGATGCCTTCGATCAATTGAAAACCCTCTAAACCGGCGTACAGCTTTTCCTGTTGCCAAATGCGGTACCAAACATGGCCCCAGATGCCGATCCGGGCCGCCCGCGCCACCCCTTTCGCAGCCAGCATTTCAGGCACCACGGCCCGGTTGTCGCGAAAGCTGTAGACCCGCGCCAGCCCCATATGCAACAGCCGTTCCTGTATCCAAAGGCGGTCGTCGCGGTGCAGATGGGCCAGCGCCCTGCCGTAACGGTCCAACCGCCGTCCGCCATAGGAAAGGGTTACCCTACGGCCCAGTGTCAGCGTCTCCAGCACCCGCTTGGCCTCGCTGGCCAAGGGCCAGGTCTTGAAGCCGGGGCGGCCCAGGGGCAGCTTTGGCGCCTGGATACCGACCAGGCGCACCTGTACGCCGTCGCCCAGAAACAGGGTATCGCCGTCGACGATTTCGACCACCCGGCCCTGGCCGCTTTTGACCAGGGCGCCGGCCCCTGCCTCGCCGGCGCAAAGCAGCAATATGATGCACAGCAATCGGATAATCATGGCGGTTTGTAGCATGCAGGCAGGTGACATGCTTCCCTCGGGCTGGGCCTTCCCTTAAACTTCGGCAAAACACGGAGGGATTTGTAGCATGCGGTTGTGGCGGTTGGGGTGGTTTGGCGCAATTGCGATGTTTTTGCTGGCCCATCCGGCGCGGGCGGACGATCCCGCCTTTATCGCCTTCAGCGCCGGTGCCTTTGACCTGGGTAAGGATCAAACGGCGGCGGAAGGACGGCTGGAATATCGCTCTAATATCCGCCTGTGGGTTTTCAAACCCTTCGCCGGCGTCATGGGCACGTCGGATGGTGGGGCCTTTGGTTATGCCGGTGTGCTGGTGGATATATTCTTTGGCCGCCGCGCGGTCGCCTCTCTCAGCTTCGCGCCCGGCGCCTATGCCGAGGGGAGCGGTAAAAAACTGGGCCATGAACTCGAATTCCGCTCGCAATTGGAACTGGCCTACCGCTTCGACGACCGGGCCCGCCTCGGATTTTCCGTTTCGCACATCTCCAATGTGTCCATCGGCGACAAAAATCCCGGCGCCGAAAGCCTGATGCTGACCTACGCCCTGCCTGTTGGCAATATATTCGGCGATTAATCTCGCCCGCGACCCAGTGCCGCAACCCGAATAATTTCATATTGCGCCAGAGATCAACATGATACGTTCATTCAGGAACGGGCGCGCGTCCGAGCCGAAACTCAACGCCATTTCGGCGATAATTTTCGCCCTCGGCGGTAAGGATAAGAATGAAAGATAATCATGAATTGAAGATTTGGAGCATGGTGGTCCTTGGCCTGATGCTCTTTGTGGCCACCTTTATCGTCGCGTGGAATTCCACTGCTGACTACCGGGAGAATATTGCCCGGCCCCTGACATCCCAGTCCGACACGGTCAGGAATAGCCTTCACAAATAGTGAAGCTGGTTAGTTCCTAGTTCAACGAACGCAGCTCAAGCTTCGCGATCGTTTCCCGATGCACTTCGTCCGGCCCGTCGCCGATACGCAGATAGCGCGCTTCAGAGAACGCATGGGCCAAACCGAAATCGTCCGAGACACCGCCCCCCCCATGGATCTGAATGGCCCGATCGATGACCTTTTGCGCCATCAAGGGCGTTACGACCTTGATCATGGCGATCTCCTTGCGAGCGGCCTTGTTGCCTTCCTTGTCCATCTTCCAGGCGGCGTTCAGGACCAGCAGGCGGGCCTGATCAATCTCGCAGCGGGAATTGGCGATATCGGCCCGCACCGTGTCACGCTCCGCCAGCGGCCGGCCAAAGGCGACGCGCGCCTTGGCCCGGCGCATCATCGCCTCCAGGGCCCGCTCCGCCTTGCCGATCAGGCGCATGCAATGGTGAATGCGGCCCGGGCCGAGGCGCCCCTGGGCGATTTCAAAGCCCCGTCCCTCGCCCAACAGCATATTGGCGGCCGGCACCCGCACATCGGTGAAGGTCACCTCGCCATGGCCATGGGGGGCATGTTCATAGCCGAACACGGGCAGCATGCGGACCACTTCCAGGCCCGGGGACTTGACCGGGACCAGGATCATCGATTGTTGGCGGTGGCGTTCCGCGTTGGGATCGCTCTTGCCCATCACTATGGCGATTTCACAGGCCGGATGTCCGATGCCGCTGCTCCACCATTTACGCCCATTGATGACGTATTCATCGCCGTCCCGCTCGATCCTGGTTTCGATGTTGGTGGCGTCGGAAGAGGCGACATTGGGCTCCGTCATGCAAAAGACCGACCGGGTCTTGCCCGCCAGCAACGGGGTCAGCCAGCGTTCCTGCTGTGCTTCGTCGCCAAACTGGGCCAGGACTTCCATATTGCCCACGTCCGGGGCGGCGCAATTGAAGACCTCCGGCGCCATGTTGGAGCGGCCCAAAATTTCCATGATCGGGGCAAATTCAAAGTTCGACAGGCCAGGGCCGAAGCGTTCCTCGGCGATGAACATGTTCCACAGACCTTCACCTTCGGCCTTGGCCTTCAGCTCTTGCAAAATCGGCGGGAATCCCGTCCAACGATCCTCCAGATTGCTGGTCTGCGACTCGTAGGTTTCCTCTGCCGGATAGACATGGCGGTCCATGAAGGCCTGCACCCGTTCCAAATAATCCTTGCTGCGGTCCGTAAACTCGAACATTTGCTCTCTCCCAGGTATATTTGAACCCAGTATAACCGAACTATGGATGTACCGTCATGACAGTGTTTGACCATGCCGCATTGCGGGCGGAGGTAACGGCATTCGCCCAGCGCAAGATCGCGCCGCGGCAGGACCTGAACCAGCGCGACGATTTTCCCGCCGATCTTTGGACGGCCATGGGGCAATCCGGCCTGATGGCCATCGCCCTGCCACAGGTGTATGGCGGGCGCGGCGGCGATTACCGCGCCCTGGCCCTGACCCTGGAAATTCTGGCGGACGTGGGCGGCTGCCAAGGGGTCGCTATTTCCTGGATGTCCCATGCCCTGAATGCCCGCCTGCATATATTGGGCCAGGGCACACAGGCGCAAAAGGCACGCTATCCGCCAAGCCTGGCATCGGGCTGGCATACGGTGTGTACGGCGATTTCGGAACCGGGCGCTGGCGCTCATCCAAAAAGGCTTGCCACCCGGGCCGAAATTGCGGGCGACGAGGTCATCCTGAATGGGGAAAAAGCCTATTTGACCAATGGCCCCCTGGCGGATCTGTTTCTGGTTCTAGCCATTACGGATGAAGTGGATGGCCGGCGCGCCTTCACCTCATTCATCGTGCCCAGAGACAGCCAGGGCCTGGAGATTACCGCCGGCGTGGCAGTGGATTTCCTGCACCCCTCGCCCCATTGCGGTATCCGCCTGGTCAATTGCCGCATTCCGGCCAGCAACCGCCTTGGCCCCCTGGGCGATGCCTTCAACGCAATCTCGCTGCCCATGCGCCGGGTGGAAGACGCCCTGGCCGCGGCCAAAACCGCGGGCGCCATGCGGCACCGCCTGCGCCTGCTGTGCCGGGCGGCCGCCCGGATTTGTGAAGCGGGCGCGGCGCCGGACGAGCTGGCCGCCAGCCTGGGGCGTCTGGCGGCCATGCCCGATGGCCTGTCGGCCATGGCCTGGCGGGCCGCCAATCTGCTGGATAGCGGCCGCGACGATATCGATGAAACCCTGTCGTCCCTGGCCGCCGCCGCGCGGGAAACCACCAGATCGGTCGAGCGGGAGGTTGAGGCATTCATCAACACGTGGGATATAGAGGTCTCGACCGCGCTCGCCGTCGCCAATCGAGACCTTGTGAAGTCCCTGGGCATCGCGGCCAGCGCCCGCGATCTCCAGGCCCAGAAGCGCGGCCAGGCACTCTTGGCCGCAAGCCAAGTCTAAATCCGACCCGTAACCGCAGTTAGTGAAAAGAGATCCATGACCGAACCCCGCGCCGCAAAAATCGACAACGTGGATGACATCATCGCCGGCCTGGGCGATGTGGGCTATATCACATCACGGCAAATCGCCACGGCCATCTTTGTCGCCGAAAATTTGACCAAGCCGATCCTGGTGGAAGGCTCCGCCGGCGTCGGCAAGACCGAGTTGGCCCTGTCCACGGCGGCATGGTTGGATCTGCCCCTGATCCGCATGCAATGTTATGAGGGCCTGGACGAATCCAAGGCGTTGTATGAATGGAAATACGGCAAACAGTTGCTCTACACCCAGATCCTGAAGGACAAGATGGGCGATGTGCTGGGCGATGCGCCTGGCCTGGATGAGGCCATGCAAAAGCTGAAAGGCTTTGGCGATCTATTTTTCTCAGAGGATTTTCTGGAGCCCCGCCCCCTATTGCGGGCCCTGCGCCAGGAACGCGGCGCGGTTCTGCTGATCGATGAAATCGATAAGTCCGATGAAGAGTTCGAGGCCTTCCTGCTGGAAATCCTCTCGGCCTTTCAGGTCACCATTCCGGAAATCGGCACCATCAAGTCCACCGTACCGCCAATCGTCTTCCTGACCTCCAACAACATGCGAGAAATGGGTGATGCCTTGAAACGGCGCTGCCTGCACCTTTATATACCCCTGCCCGACGCCAAGCTGGAAGAGCGGATCGTCGCCGCCCGGGTGCCCGATATTGAAGAGAAACTGCGGCGCAAACTGGTCGCCTTCGTCCAGTTGTTGCGGGAACAGGATCTAAAGAAGCTGCCATCCATTTCCGAAACCCTGGATTGGGCCCGTGTCCTGCTGTTGCTGCATGCGGACGATCTGGCCCCGGATTTGATCCGCGATACCTTGAATGTGCTGTTGAAGTTCGAACAGGATATCCATGCGGTGCGGCCGCAGATCGCGGAAATGACCCGCAAGGCCCGCCAGGCTGGAGACAGGGGCTATGCAACGACCGCTTGAGAATTTCTTCCGCGCCCTGCGCGCCGCCGATATTCGCGTCTCGCCGGCGGAAGGCATTGACGCCCACCGCACGGTGGACCTGGTCGGTTATGGTGATCGGCGGTTGTTCAAGGATGCCTTGTGCGTGGCCCTGGCCAAAACGCCCGATGAAGTCGCCAGTTTTGAAGATTGCTTCGAGATGTTTTTTGCCCGCGAGGAATTTGCCGACGACGGCGATGGGGACGATGGCGACGGTGAAGATAGCCGCCAGCGGCCCGAAGGCGCGGACGGTGATGAAAATTTCGCCGACCAGCTTGCCAATGTGCCCTTGGCGGAAATGGTCCTGGACGGCGAGGGCGGCGAATTGGCGGCGGCCATGGAACAATCCGCCAACCGGGTCGGTGCCACCGAGATTCAGTTTTTCAGCCAACGGGGCTATTTCGCCCGGCGCATCCTGGATGACATGGGCCTGCGCGATCTGGAAAAACTGATCGCACAGCTTCGGCGTAGCGGTGAAGGGGACGATGACGATGGCGGCGATGCCGCCGATCTGGCGCAACGGCTGGAACAGGGCCGGCGCTATTTGTTGGATGAATCCCGGCAATATGTGGAGCGGCAATACGAACTTTACGCCCGTTCCAACGGCGAGGCCCTGCGCGAAGAGTTCCTGATGGAAACCCGCATGTCCAACCTGGAACAGCGGGATTTCGTGCGCATGCACAAGATCGTCCGCCGCATGGCCAAGCGCCTGGCCACCCGTTACAGCCGCCGGCGCAAGCATACCAGGCGGGGCCAATTGGATGTGCGGCGCACCTTGCGCCGCAACATGCCCCACGACGGCATTCTTTTCGAGGTGCTGTGGAAACAGATCAAGATCGAACGGCCGAAAATCGTCGTGATCTGCGATGTCTCCCGCTCCGTCGCCGCCGCCGCGCGGTTTCTGCTGCTGTTCCTCTATTCCCTGAACGAGGTCATCGCGCAATTGCAGGCCTTTGCCTTTTCCGACCGTCTGGTCGATGTCGGCGACATTCTGGAGGGCAACGATGTGGAAACCGCGATCCCCGAGATCATGGCCAAGATCGGCTTCCGCTCCACCGATTACGGTCAGGCGCTGGATGATTACGAAGAAAACTTCATGGACGAACTGGACCGCCATACCACGGTCATCATCCTGGGCGATGGCCGCTCCAATTTCACCGACCCGCGCATCGATATCATGCGCCGGCTGCACGACCGCTCCCGCGCGATCATCTGGCTCAACCCGGAACCGGAAACATTCTGGGGCACGGGCGACAGCGAAATGCCCCGCTACCGCCCGTTCTGCCATGTGGCGAAAACCTGCTCCACCGTGATGCATCTGGAGCGGGTCATCGACGATATCCTGAAAAGCTACGCCCGAAGCTGATCGGTGGCATTGCGCTTTGTATTGTTATAGTGGGAGAGGCCATCGTGAAATTCGGCGTGCTGCAATTTTTTAGCTGGCCGGGCCGGCGGGTACCCCTGGAAACGGTCTATGAACGGGCCTTTCAGCGCATGGAGGTCATGGACAAGACCGGCTACGACGCGGTCTGGCTGGCCGAGCACCATTTCAGCACTTACAGCGTCTGCCCCTCGGTGCATATCATGGGCGCCCACATCGCGGCCCATACCAAGAATTTGCGTATCGGCACGGCGGTGTCCCTGGCCTCGTTTTACCATCCCCTCCGCCTGGCCGAGGAGGTGGCCTTGCTGGACCATGTCTCAGGCGGCCGGGTGAACTGGGGCGCGGGGCGCGGCTTCGATCCGACCGAGCATAAGATTTTCGGCGTCGAGCCCAAGGAAAGTTATGCCCGGTTCCGCGAAGCCGTCGAAATCGTCATCAAGGCGTGGGGCGAGGAAAAGATCAATTATCACGGCGCGTTCTGGCAATTCGAGGATGTGGAGGTGCTGCCCAAGCCGCTGCAGGACCCCATGCCGGTCTGGCTTGCGGCGACCTCCCTGGAGGCCCTGGAATGGACCGCCCGGCGCGGCTTTTCTATCATGATGGATCCCCACGCCACGCACCCGGAAATCGCCAGGAAGCGCGCCTTTTACGAACAGGCGTTGCAGGCCGCCGGCCATTCCATGGCCGGGCGCGATATTCCCATGGCCCGGACGTTGGCCATGGGCGCCACCGCGGCCGAGGCGGAGGACGTGGGCCGGCGCGGCGCGGAGTTCATGTTCGGCAGTTACCTGCGCAAGAAAGCGAATATCCGGGGCACTGCCGCGGGCGCGCAAAAAACCGTGCAGGTCGAAGCCCTGGACCAGTCCATCAACCAGAACGGCGATCCGGTGGCACGCTACGTGGAAGAGATCGCGATTTGCGGCACGCCGGAGAAAGTCATCGACGATATCCGGGAAATGCAGGAAACCCTGCCCCTTGAATATCTGATGATCGCGCCCCTCAGCCATGCTTCGTTCATGATGTTCACCGAGAAAGTGATGCCGCACTTTCAGTAGGCGGGTTTTAGATATTGCCGAACACCATATGACAGAAATTCTTAAACAGCGAAGCAGCGAGTGGTGTGTCTCTAACCAAGCACGCCTTTAACAGCATTAACCGCCCCAATTCCCATCGTTAGCAACTTGTGGTCGCTTCCTTCCGGCACGAACGCCTTAACAGTACCGACATATCCATTCAGTTCATCAAAGCGATCTTCGAATTCCTCAGGGTGTTTCGTCGCTTGGAAAAAGACCATCCGAACTTTGTTGCGCCATTGACGAGGAGGTTGGACGTGGGAATTAATAACAAGACCGGTCACCTCCATACAGCCTCCACGACCACGAAATCTGGATTTTTTCCTATTAATCGAAAAGTTGCAATGATCAACTCTCATTTCTACTTCATTTCTAAATTCTTCGGGAATATATTCACCAGAGGAAAATGTTAAGTCATCTGCGTATCTCGTATACTTGATATTAAATTCTTTGGAATATTCCTTGCCTATCCGGTTTACACCCACACCCACCAGGGCTAGAATGGGCGCAAACCGGATATAGGGGAGCGCGCCATGGATGTTCTCGACCGCGCCGATCTCCCATTCCCGCATTCGCTACCCGAGTTCCAGCGACTTTTCCC
>JAKZRK010000265.1:0-21909 GCA_047518225.1 Alphaproteobacteria bacterium
CATGAACGCATTGAAGCCATGCCCTCGGGCCACCATTAGCTCTTTTCTCGCGATGGTGATCGTGATAATAGCCATCCCGCTCGGTTTCGCGCTGAGTACCAGATGCCCCTGTGGCGGAATTGGCAGACGCGACAGACTCAAGATCTGTTGTCCTTACGGACGTCCCCGTTCGAGTCGGGGCATGGGCACCAATCTTTTCGGGGCGCTGGCGGCGTGAACCTGCCGGCGCCTTTTCTCCATCTGGCGTTGGCTAGAGCGTTTCCGGGCTATTCTGACCCATTTGATGGCGTCCATAAGCCATTCGGGTAGGCGCGTTGCGTAGCGCGATATGGTATATCGGGCAAGCGGCGCAACGCATCCGAATGGCTTAGGGTCGCCATCAAATGACCCACAATAGCCCGGAAACGCTCTAGGCGCCCGCAGGCGGCGAAGGTGCAGGTCGTTGACCGTCACCGTACCGGCCAAAAGATCATGCAGGCAACGGCCGCGCCGATTAAAGAAGGATATGGCCAGAATCAGGAATGTGGCAATTGTCAGGCTGACGTAAAACAATATTGTTTGCAGCGCCGCCTGGGCATAGCCGGCGCGATTGCCGTTCCAGGCCACCACGCGCAGGTCCATCACCCGCATACCCACCGTGGCATTGGCCGGACCGCCAATAAGGACGGTGTGGTAGGCGATGGGCAACAGCGCCGTGGCCACGATCAGGATTGGCGCGAGCAGACCAAAAGTGACGGCGACGAAAATGCTCCCGACGACCCACATCAAAGTCAACAAAACCGCAATAACGATCAGATCAATGACATAGGCCAGGGAACGCTTGACCCGGATGCCGTCATAAAGCTCCGGCGACGCCAATGCATCCGGCGCCCCTCCCGGCCAGGCTCCCGGCCACTCGTAAGGGTCGTCCGCCTTGGAAACCGATACCGCCCGCACCTCGAAACCTCCACCAAGTTGTCATTATCATTATGACAGATAGGCTGTTTTTCGAAAGCCGCCATTCGGACTTCCCGGGGGCAAGTCCGGACTGTTTAGAGCACATTCGAATATCGTCTAATCATCGGCGGGGGCCGAGGGGAGCGAGGGTATAAAGGCCGCTTCCCGCAAGAGGACGATTGAAATGCGCCGATTGCTCGGCAGGGTGGGATCTTCGGCCACCAGGGGTTCAGTATCGGCCTTGCCGCTGATCGTGGCGATGCGGCCGATGGGAACGCCGAAACCAACAAGGACGCGGCGCGAGGCGTTGGCCCGTTCGGCCGAGAGTTCCCAGTTGCTATAGTCTTTCTTGCCTCGGTAAGGCACCGAGTCCGTATGGCCCGTAATCGCCACCTGGTTTGGCATACGGTGGATGATATCCGCCACCGTCTCCAAAATCTTTTTCAAATTTTCCTGCACTTTCGAGCCGCCGGAGGCAAACATGGAGGCATTTTCCTGATCCACCAATTGGATGCGCAAACCCTCGGGCGTGTTATCAATGATTAGATTCTGCGCCATATCCGACAGGCCCGGTGAATCCTCCATGGCCTGGCGCAGGGCCTCCTCGGCTTTTTCGAACTCCTCCTGCTCCCGCTCGGCCATCTCCCGCAGCAATTCTTCTTCGTTGAGGCTTCCCGCTTCGCCCTCTTTCTCGATCTCGTCTTCGTCCGCGGGTTTGCGCTGACGTGGCGGGGCCATTTCCATGGTCACGCTCAGTGGGGCGCTTTGGCCGATCCGGGCGCCTTCCCTCGACAAGGATGTACCACCCATGATGCCGCCGCTGCCCGAGGTAGACTTGGATGCCGCCGTGGGTGCGAAATAGTCGGCCAGGCCACGCTTTTGTTCATCGGTGGTCACGTTCAACAACCATAGTAACAAGAAGAAGACCATCATGGCGGTCACGAAATCGGCGTAAGCGACCTTCCAGGCGCCACCATGGGAGGCGGCGGCAACCTTGACGACCTTCTTGACGACAATGGTGCCTTCGTTACCGCGTGCCATGATTTACTACCCCGCGAACCTGCATTTTATGCAACCGGCAACTAGAGCGTTTCCGGGCTATTGTGAGTCATTTGATGGCATCCATAAGCCATTCGGGTAGGCGCGCCGCGTAGCGCGATATGGTATATCGGGCAAGCGGCGCAACGCACCTGAATGGCTTAAGGTCGCCACCGAAGGCCGGCGTGGAAGCCTCCGTGGCGGCACAAGGGCCTGGGGCGGTCCTTGGACGATGTACCACATCGACCTGCGAACCGCGCCTACCCACGAGTCCTTGGTGAGCGGTCAAATGACTCAGAATAGCCCGGAAGCACTCTAGTTTGGCGAGGACGGGAAAATGGCGGGCGATACCTACAAACTGGACGGCAAGGTGGCCTTGGTGACCGGCGCCTCATCGGGCCTGGGAGAACAGGCGGCGTTGGCCCTGGCGGGGGCAGGGGCGAAGGTCGCCGTGACGGCGCGGCGCCTGGACCGTCTGGAAGCGCTGGCGGCGCGGATCACGGGCGCCGGTGGTCAGGCCATGCCCTTTGCCTTGGATATACGCGATACCGCCACCATCGACGGGGTGGTCGGCGCGGTCGAGGCGGCCCTGGGGCCGATCGATATTCTGGTCAACAACGCCGGTGTTTCCGTGGTCAAACGGCCCGAGGACTTCACCACGGAAGATTACGATTTCGTCCAGGAAACCAACGTCAAGGGGCCGTTTTTCCTGGCCCAGGCCGTGGGGCGCGGGATGATCAAGCGCGGAAGGGGTGGAAAAATCATCAATATCTCTTCGATGATGGCCCTGCGGGTGTTTGGCAAACTGGCGCTTTATGCCATGTCCAAGGCCGCCATCGCGCAGATGACCAAACAGTTGGCCCTGGAATGGGCCCGCCATGACATCCAGGTCAATGGGATCTGTCCCGGCTACATCGAAACGGAAATGAACGCGGATCTTTGGCGGACACCGGCCGGGCACGGCATGATCGAGGCCATGCCCCGCCGCCGCATCGGCACGCCGGAGGTGATGGACGGCCTGCTGTTGTTACTGGCCTCCGGCCAGTCGGATTACATGACCGGGACGCTGATCCCCGTCGACGATGGCCAGGTCATGATGTGATACCAAGCCGTATGACCTGATGTGAAATTTGTACCGAAGGGAGAGCGATTGATGGCCTATATCGAACGGGAAGGCGTGCGCGTTTATTTCGAGGATCACGGCACCGGCCCCGGCGTGTTGTTGAGCCATGGTTTCAGCGCCTCGTCCACCATGTGGCGGGAACAGATCGCCGCCTTGAAGGACCGCTATCGGGTGATGACCTGGGACATGCGGGGCCATGGGCAAAGCGACTACCCCGATGACCCGGATGCTTATTCCGAGGCTCATAGCGTTGCCGATATGGCCGCCATTCTGGATGCCTGCGGCCTGCAGCAGGCGGTGATCGGGGGGCTGTCCCTGGGCGGTTGCGCCTCGCTGGCGTTTCACCTGCGTCATCCCGGACGCACCGCCGGCCTGATGCTGTTCGATACCGGCCCCGGTTTCAAAAATGATGCGGCGCGGGATGCCTGGAACGATACCGCACAGGCGCGCGCCGCCAGTTTTGAGGCGCGGGGCCTGGACGCCCTGGGCGACGCCCCGGCCCTGCGCATTGCCGGCCACCGCGACGCCACCGGTCTGGTCCATGCCGCCCGTGGCATGCTGGCCCAGTTCGATGACAAGATGATCCAAAGCCTGCCCTCCATCGCCGTGCCGACCCTGGTTCTGGTTGGCTCGGAAGACGTCAGGTTCCATGCCGCCACCGATTATATGGCGGGCAAGATCCCTGGCGCGCAAAAGGTGATGATCGATGATGCCGGGCACGAAGCCAACATGGATCAGCCCGCCGCCTTTAATCAGGCGATGGGGGCCTTTTTGGATGGTTTGGCGTTATAATTTAGGTCTGTGACCCGTCCGCCGCCGCTTCTTCCAGCAGCCAATCGCGAAAGGCGATCAGGCGCTCATCCTGCGCCTTGCCGGCCGGATAAACGATCTGGAAGGGGTGATTGGAACGGCGCTCCATCGCGAACAGCCGGACCAGACGCCCTTGTTACAGATCTTCGTGCAACAGCGCCTCGATGCCGATGGCCACGCCGATCCCTTCGATGGCCGCCTGAATAGCCAGGTTCAGGCTTTCAAAACGCAGATCCCTGGCGCCGTTCAGGGTCGGCAGTCCGGCCGCTGTCAACCAGCGCCGCCAATCCGTGGGCCGGGGGCCGCTGTGCAACAGGGTTTGCCCGGCCAGATCGTCCGGCTGGCGGATAGCTTTGGCCAGGTCCGGGCTACAGACCGGAAAGGTATCGACGTTCATGAGTTGCCGGCTATGCAGCCCAGGGAGTTGGCCGCCGTCCGCCAGTACCAGGATGGCCAGGTCATAGTCATCGCGGTCGAAATCCACCGGGTTGAGAGACGTCGTCAGGCGTATATCGACCTCCGGATGGCGGTCGTAGAAGCGGCCCCAGCGCGGCAATAACCAGCGGATGGCGAAGGTCGGATAGGCGCAGATGGATATGGCGCCGCTGCTCTGTTCACCCTGGATGCGGGCCGTGGCGGCGGCGAGGTGATCCAACGGGGTGGCAATCTCCGCCAGATAGTCCCGGCCCTGGGGGGTCAGTTCCACCCGTTTGTGCCGGCGTCGGAACAGGCGCGTGCCCAGCATTTCCTCCAATGTCTGGATTTGCCGGCTGACGGCCCCGGGGGTGACGTTGCGGTCCTCCGCTGCTTGCAAAAAACTCAAATGCCGCGCGACGGCGCGAAATGATAAAAGCGCACTAATAGAGGGTATATTTGCCATATCGCATGAGACTTAAGTGAGTAAAACTCAATCAAAAGCGAAGTTCTAATCGTTTGTCAAGGGCTCCACCTTGCCCCACATTACCGCAGCATCGGAAACAGGGCTGGGGAGTTTGACATGAACAGCGGCGCACTGGCGGCCAAGATCGAGAGCATGGAGACCAACGATTGGGTGGCGCCCGATTGTCAGGGCATGAATTTCTTTGATCTGGACCGCAGCCTGCAAGGTCTGTTGAAGCTTTACATGGACGACGCCCTGCGTGAGCACATGCTGCCCCATTACCGCCGTCTGGGCGAAATTGCCGGCGGCCGTCTGGACGAGCTGTCCCGTATCGCCGATCGTCATGATCCCATTTTGCATGCCCGCAATCCCAGGGGCGTGGACGAGGAATGGGTGGAATTCCACCCCGCCTACCGAGAGATGGAGCAGATCGGCTATGGCGATTTCGGCATTCATTGCATGTCGCGCAAACCCGGTGTGCTGGGTTGGGACGGCATCGTGCCGGCGCTGGCGAAGTACGTCTTTCAATATCTGTTCGTGCAGGGCGAATTCGGCCTGATGTGCCCGATCTCGGTCACCGATACCTCCACCCTGCTGGTCGAACGCTATGGCAGCGAGGAGATAAAGCAAAAATTCCTGCCCGGCATGACCAGCCAGGATATGAGCAAGATCCTGAAAAGCGCCCAGTTCATGACCGAAAAAACCGGCGGTTCCGATGTCTCGAATTTGGAATTGCAGGCGCGCAACGAAGACGGTGAATGGCGGCTGTATGGCGAAAAGTGGTTCTGTTCCTGCGCCGATGGCGATGTGGCCTTGTTGCTGGCCCGCCCGGAAGGCGCGGTTAACGGCAATAACGGCCTGGCCCTGTTCGCCCTGCCCCGGCATCTCGATGACGGCAGCCGCAACGCCTATCGCATCGTGCGCCTGAAGGACAAGCTAGGCACCAGGTCCATGGCCTCGGGCGAGATCGTCTTCGATGGCGCTCTCGCCTATCCCCTGGGCGAGGTGGGCCCCGGCGTCAACAACGGCCTGAAGATGATGATGGATCAGGTCAACATGTCGCGCCTGTCCCACGGCGTGCGCGCCGCGGCCATGATGCGCCGCTGCCTGAACGAAGCCATGGTGGTGGCCCGCAACCGCATCGCCTTTGGCGAAAAGATTATCGACAAGCCGCTGCTGCGCCGCCAGTTGATGAAACTGATGGTGCCCACGGAACAGGTCCTGTCCATGGCCTTGTTCGTCGCCCGCCAGTTGGATTTGTCCGAGGCCGGCGACGCGCGGGCGGAAAAGCTGGCCCGAATTCTGACCCCGCTGTTGAAGTTCCGTTCCTGCCGCGACAACATCACGGTGGCGACGGGGGCCATGGAAGTGCGGGGCGGCAACGGCTTCATCGAGGACTGGATCAACCCCAAGCTGGTGCGCGATGCCCATACGGGCGTGTTGTGGGAAGGTACCTCAAACATCAACGCCCTGGATGTGACCAAGCGGGCCATCGCCAAGGTTGGCGCCCACGTCAATCTGGCCGAGGCGCTGCATGACATGCTGGCGGAAACCCAGGGCCTGCCGGGCCAGTTCAAGGGCGAGTTGGACAGCACGGTCGACCGCGCGGTTGCTTTCGCGGAGCAAGTCGCCCTAAGTGGCAACGAGCCCATGGCCCGCAAGGCGGCGGATGCCCTGTATCATGCCACCTCCGCCGTGTTGCTGGCGGTCGAGGGCGCCAGGCTGGGCGCCATGGGTGAAGACGCCCGCCGTCTGATCCTGGCCCGCATGGTGATGGACCACCGCCTGCGCGCCGGCGACCCCCTGGCGATCGAGGATGACGACAGGGCGGCGGTCGCGGCCCTGTTGGGCGATGAAAATGTCGATCTGGCCACGGCCCAGGCCCTTGCCGCGGCCTAGAGCAACCTGCGTTCATTCGAACGCAGGTTGCTCTAAAACCTTGAATTAGATCAAATTGTCAGCCGAAAAACGATTCCGTTTTTAGGCTGTTTGATCCAGCGCCCCCTACGGTCAATTCCCAATTTCGGGGGCTTCGAAGCAATGCCCACGCCGGACGGTGCCGGGTTTTGCACGATGTGTTAAAATCGGGGCCATGGCCACTTCGCTGCACCAGGAACGCCTGAAAATCGTTGTGGAGAGCCTGCGGGCGCGCGGCGCGCGGCGGGTGCTCGACCTTGGTTGCGGCACCGGGCCGTTAATGGTGGCGTTGGCGGGGGACGATTTTTTCGAGCAGATCGTGGGCCTTGATATTTCCCCCAAGGCGCTGGAGCAATGCGCCCGTGATCTGCAAAACGCCGGCTTCACCCAGGGCCGGCGCATTCAGTTGTTGAAGGAGTCATTCGCCGAGACGAATGCGCGCTTCACGGGCTTTGATGCCGCCGTGTTGCTGGAAACCATCGAACATATTCCGCCTGACCGGCTGTCCAAGGTAGAGCGCGCCGTGTTTGGCGGCTTTCGCCCGGCAACGGTTTTGATCACCACGCC
The DNA here is from genome assembly GCA_047518225.1 of Alphaproteobacteria bacterium. GTDB lineage: Bacteria > Pseudomonadota > Alphaproteobacteria. The sequence goes on from JAKZRK010000265.1 coordinate 7,272, forward strand.
GAACCAGGAATGCAACGAAATCCTTGGCGTGCCGGCCCACCGCCTGCGCCATCCGGGGCATGCCTTCGAATGGAGCCGGGCGAAGTTCGAAACCTGGGCCCAGGGCGTGGCCGGGCGGAACGGCTATGGGGTCTCCTTCACCGGCCTGGGGCCGGCCCATCCCGTCCTGGGTTCGCCGAGCCAGATGGCGCTGTTTACCCGGACGGAGGCTTGACGCGGCCCGTCTTGCCACAGCAAGCTTGCGGACAACCAAAAGGGAGGATCCACAATGGAACTATACGATGTCATGCGGACCACGTTTTCGGCCCGTGATTATACCGGCGAGGAGATACCGGACGGGCTGATCCATGAATTGATCGAGAATGCGCGCTTTGCCCCCTCGGGCGGCAACCGTCAGGGCAACCGGGTCATCGTGGTGCGCGATGCCGCTACCCGTGATGCCCTGGCCACACTGGCGGAACCGGCGGCCAAGCGCTACGTGGCGCAAATCAATGCCGGCGAAAGCCCCTGGAACGCTGTTCGGCCGACCGTCGTTACCGCCGCCGATATCGAAGCCACGCCGGTGCTGGCCATGCTGGTGGATTCCTTCCGCAACGCCTCCGCCGTGCTGGTCTTCGTGGTCGATCTAAACGCCGTCGCCTCCATGGATCAGGATCTCGACCGGGTCGGGGTGATTTCCGGCGCCTCGATCTATCCCTTTGTCTGGAATGTCCTGCTGGGTGCCCGCCAGGCCGGCTTTGGCGGCACCATTACCACCCTGGCCGTGGCCATGGAATCCAAGGTCCAGGCGCTGTTGAATATACCTAGCCACTTCGCGGTCGCCGCCGTGGTGCCCCTGGGCAAGCCGGTCAAACAATTGACCAAGCTGAAGCGCAACACGGTCGAACAAATCACCACCCGCGAACGCTTCGACGGCGCGGTGTTCGCCAGGGACTGACGCTGTTGAAAAGGGGGCCGGGGGGCTTTGCTATGGCGAACATGGATATCCTGTTGAGCAACGCCCACGAGTTCGTGGGCCAGGAAATCGGCCTGACCGATTGGCTCGAGATCGATCAGATGCAGGTCAATATATTTGGCGAGGTCACCCGCTGGCCCACCTGGATGCATAACGACCGCGACCGCGCGGCGCGGGAAAGCCCCTATGGCGGCACCATCATTCACGGTTTTTTCCTGCTCAGCCTGATCACCTATTTCACCCGCACGGCGGGCATCAACCCGGCCGACGGCGCCTATCCCCTGAATTACGGCATGGACAAGGCCCGCATCCTGAAACCGGTGGTGATCGGCGACGGCATCCGTCTGCGCGACCGCATCGGGCTTATGAAGGTGGTGGACAAGGGCGAAGGTCGCCGCCTGTGCACCACCACCCATCACATCGAGGTCGAAGGCCAGACCGAGCCCGCGGCCTATGTGGAATATCTGAACTACTGGTTTCCCAAGGAGGCTTGAGCCGCCCGCCTATTGCGTCTTGGCCCCTTCGCACGCAAACTATGGCCAATAACAAACAACCAGATACGAGGAATGCCCGCCATGCCCCCCTCACCTGAGCTACAGCGCGAGATGTTGCGCCAGATGCAGACCATTCGCCGCTTTGAAGAGCGTGCCTCCGACGATTATCACAACGGCGCCATTTATGGCGTGGTGCATTGTTATATTGGCGAGGAGGCGGTGGCGGTCGGGGTCTGCTCGGCCTTGAATGATGATGATCAGATCATTTCCAACCATCGCGGCCATGGCCATTGCATCGCCAAGGGGGCCGACCTGAACCGCATGATGGCGGAGCTGTATGGCCGCCAGGACGGCTATTGCAAGGGTAAGGGCGGTTCCATGCATATCGCCGATTTCTCCATCGGCATGCTGGGCGCCAACGGCATCGTGGGCGGCGGCCTTTCCATCGTCACCGGGGCCGGGCTGGCAGCGCAGATGGATGGCCAGGGCCGCGTCGCCGTTTGTTTCTTCGGCGATGGCGCCGCCAACGCCGGGTCGTTCCACGAGAGCCTGAACATCGGGGCGCGGTGGAAGCTGCCCATGCTGTATGTCTGCGAACACAATGCCTGGGCCGCCAATACCTCCGCCAAGATGACCCATGCCGCCGACGACGTAGCCGGCCGCGCGGCGGGCTATGGCATCCCCGGCGTGGTGGTCGATGGCAACGATGTGCTGGCCGTGCACGAGGCGGCGGCGGCGGCCGTGACCCGGGCCCGGGCCGGCGAGGGGCCAACCCTGATCGAATGCAAGACCTACCGCTGGCGGGCCCATACGGAACGCCCCGGCGCGGTGGATCCCCGCCCGGCGGAGGAAATCGCCGCCTGGATGGCCAGGGACCCCATCCAGCGGCTGATCGACGATCTGAAACAACAGCAGGGCCAGTACAGCGACGCCGAATTCCAGGCCCTGGACGAAGACGTGATCGCGGCCATCGAAGCCTCGGTCGCCTTTGCCGAAGCCAGCCCGTTCCCGGCGCCCGAGGCGGCGCTGGATGATGTATTTGCCGATTGAGGGAGGGTGCCATGAGCATGCGGGAAATATCCTACGCCCGGGCCGGCATGGAAGCGCTGGTCGAGGAAATGCGCCTTGATCCCAAGACCATCCATCTGGCCACCGATGCGCCGCCCTCCCTGGTGGAAGAGTTCGGCGAGCGGAGAATTCGCGCCACGCCGATTACCGAAAACGCCTTCTCCGGCATCGCCATTGGTGCGGCGGGCTCCGGCCTGCGCCCCATCGTCAATTGGTCCATGGTCACCTTCTGCTTCGTCGCAATGGATCAGATCGTCAATCAGGCCTCGAAAATCCATTACATGTTCGGCGGCCAGCAAACCTTTCCCATCGTCTTCCGCTCCTCGGTGGGGGGTGGCACCTCGCTCGCCGCGCAGCATTCGCAAAGCCCCTATTCCATGTTCATGAACCTGGCCGGCCTGAAGTTGATCCTGCCCTCCACCCCGTACGACATGAAGGGCCTGTTGAAGTCGGCCATCCGGGACAACAATCCCGTGCTGTCATTCGAATCCACCCGGCTCATGGGGCTGAAGGGCGAGGTGCCGGACGAGGATTACACGGTGCCCCTGGGCGTGGCCGATGTGAAGCGGACGGGCAAGGACGTGACCGTCATCGCCCTGGCCTGGCTGGTGCACGAGGCCCTGGCCGCGGCCGAGGAGATGGAGAAAGAGGGCGTCTCGGTCGAGGTCATCGACCCCCGCACGTTGTATCCCCTGGACAACGAGACCATGCGCGCCTCGGTGCAAAAAACCGGCCGCCTGGTGATCGCCGACGAGGCCGGCCCCACGGCGGGCGCCTCGGCCGAAATCGCCGCCCTGATCGCGGAGGACCCGGCAACCTTCAAGGCCATGAAAGCGCCCCCCAAACGGGTCTGCGCCCTGCAAGTCCCCATCCCCTACAGCCCTACAATGGAAAACCACGTCTTCCCCGACCGCCACCGCATCATCGCCGGCATCCGCGAGGTGATGGAAGCGGGGTAGAACCGGGGGCCGGCATTAAGTTTGCGGATCATGGGGAGTGTCAGCGGGCGCTTGCGGGCCGGCACTTCCGAGACCCGTCCTTCCGGCCCGAAAAAGGGCACCAGGCCGGCTTGGTTGACCCCGATCTCCGGACGGCGTCGGTTGCTAGACGCCGCCGAGCGAATTCCAGAACCTGTTGTTCGTTCGGACCTGTAGGGCGCCGTGCTCGTGCTCGACGCAAAGGCGCATGGACATGTGCCATCTTCGGGGAAAGCGTACGTGGCAAACGCCAACGATGCGATCGGCCTCGGCGCGCGTCTCCAGGCTTGCGTTCGATATGTCGAATTCGGCCCGCACGGCCGTGACGATCGCCCCTAAGCGGTCTTCGGAAAGGTTGCCCGAGGGGGGCAACGCGTTGATCAGGCCGGCCGCGAATGACACGGCCTGTGTGCCCGCCGCGTTATTCTCGAAATAATGTTGCGCCGCTTGCCGATAGGGGCCGGTCGCAAGGGCAATTTCTTCCGCGCTGTGCGGTTCGCCGCCTCCCGTTGTGTCGACGGGAAGAAGCGAAGCCATCGCTCCCACCTCGAGGGACATCTTGACGGGGTCCATATTCCCTAAACGCCTCTTGTCGACGATCGCCAGGACGCCGGTATAGTTCGTCCGGGTTTCGAAGCGCAGCCAGCCGTTCCATGGCAAGCGCAGGGATCCGCCGGTGGCGGTTTCGACGATCAGCGTGATCTTGGTGTTTTCGGCCGGCCGATAGGTGGTGCGGCTGGGCGGCGGGGGATGGTTTTTCTCAAGACAGAATGCGCTCAGATAGGCCGTGCACAGACCCCCCTGGCATTGCATCGATGCCGGCTGCTTGGTCGCGACGACGCCCAGGGCTTGGAAATCGGCGCGCGTTTCCCGAGCGGCGAACGCCGATGCGGCTAGGACAACCGATACAATGGCGATTATGCGGCGAATGGCCATGACAACCTATCCCCCTTCGATTTCAAGTGATAAGGGTCAAAGGGTCACATTAAACTGAAATTGAAGTCAATAGCGCGTGGCAGGGGTCATGGCATTGCGTCGAATGCTTCAGGCGTCCAGTTGCGCTGGCGGCGGGCGAGGCGGGCGTCGATGTTTTCGCCTTCGAAATCCGTGGGGGACTGATCGAATAATGCGGGATCGACATCGTCGAAGGTGTTGGTGTTGAAGACGGCATACTGCCGACCGTCCATCTCGCAGGTGACAATGGGGATGACACCACAGGATTGGCAAAGGTGGAAATCCGCCGTCTTGGTGCCGAACCGATATCGCGCGGCGCGGGATTGATCGCCAATGCTCAGTTGAAACCGGCCGTCAGGGTGCGAGGTCCAAACCGCGCCATGTTTCGTGCATAGAGTGCAGCCGCAGGCACGGACCGGAATGACCGATGATTGGTCCGGCCAATCGAACCAAAACCGAATATTACCGCAATGGCAGCGGCCGTGAAATCGTCTCCCGTGCGATGGATCGGGCATCTCCTACCCCTCCAGGAACCGCCGCAGCACGTTGCGGGTCAGGCGGGAGATGTTGTTGTCGCCATTGTTCCAGGGCAGGCAGCCGCAATACGTGATGGAGCCGGTGGAGAACACTTTGCCGCCGCCGGGCACCTCGTAATAGATCATGTCGGCGCGGATCAGATCCTCGGTGGATTCGAGGGGCCGGTTCATGATGTGGGTGAGCATTTCCTCGGGCACCATGATGGTCTCGTCGTCGTGGTTTTCCGAGCGCGCGATGATCACCGCGTTCTCGGGCGTGCCCAGGCGGATATCGGCCCGGTCCAGCTCGAAGCCTGCCGCGCCGCCGCCCGAGAGGCCAAAATCGCCGATGACTTCGTCCTCGATGCCTGCGAAAATCCAGGCCACGTCCGCCTGCTTGCCGGCCGGCAGGCGGCGGTAGTAGGAGGCGGTGAAGTTGCCTTGCGCCGTGAAGCCCAGGCCGGCGATGGATTGTGGAGGGCGGCCATTGCGCCGCCACATGCCCCCATAGGCGCCGTCGAAGGCGTTGAAATATTCCCCCGGTTCGGCGGCCCAGGCGCGGATGCCGCCCTCGCCCCGGCGGATTTCCAGGGCGCCGGTCTTGCTTTCATGCAGGGCGATGCGCCAATAGAAACCATTGCCGCCCAGATACATCAAGTTGCCGCCCTGATCACGGAACGCCTCGATGGCATCCAGGGTCTTGGCGGTATGATATTCCGGGTGGGCGCCCGTGGTCAGAACCGGATAGGGCGCGATCGCCGCCAACCCGTCTTCGTGCAATTCCCGATCGGTGACGATGTCGTAGTCGATGCCCATTTGATCCAGCCAGGTCAGCAGGTGACCATCGGCGGGGAAATGCCGCAGGCCGGAATCCTCGCCGATGCCGGTGGACAGATAACCGGGCCGCACATTGAACAGGGGGCGAAGGTGCGAGGCGTGGCAAATGCCGCTGCCGTCGCTGTGAAAGTTATAGGTGGACAGGCCGTATTCCGGATGCACGGCGGGGTTCCACGGGTACGCATCCCATTCCGCCACCCTGTCGTGCCAGGTTTCGTGATAGGTGGGCCGGGCGTAGTTGCCGTAGATGACATAGGTAAAGGTGGAAACCAGCACGCATAGCCTGGCGCGCGGCTTGCCCAGGGGCGGGCAGACGAAGAATGGAATGGAATCTTCGTGGCCGTTGCATTGGATGCGGGCCAGATAGGCGCCCGAGGGCAGGTCGGGGGGAATGGTGAAACTGAAATCGGTCTCCCAGCCGAAGTCATAGATATCGTCTTCGTGAAAATGGATGGCGCCATAATGTTCGGGTGCATGGCGAAAGCACATCTCCTCGCCGTTCCAGGCCGACCCGGTCATGGCGCGGGCCGGCATGTTGATCAATTGCCCGTGCAGGCCGTGGGGACCCGTATCCACGATTCCGGTGGTCGCGAAACCTTGGGTGAAATCCCAGGCGGCAACCAGATTGCTGGCGCCATCGTGAATGGCCGGGGCCTCGATCTTGCCATTGAAGTGCGCCCCGATGGCGGCGGGGATGTCGCCAAGGCGGGGTCCGGGGACATTCTCCATGGCCCCGATGATCGGCCTGCCGTTCAAGCTCAGGCCCGGTGCGATAATGGTGCCGTGGGCCTCGTGGCCATTCTTGACGGGTTCCTGGCTAACGGTCAGGGCACCGCTGCCGGCGTCATAGGACAGGCAGACCCGATACCAGGCGCGGGTCCTCATCGGCTCGTTGCTGCTCACCCGCCGTTCGCCCGCCTGTCCCGCGATGGCGCCGCTCTCGTCGATCATCAGGGTGATGGCGCCACAGGACAAAACGGCCTGCCCGCCATTGGTAACCATTCCGGGTTTCCGGATCAGGGTGGGCCAGATCACGGCACTGAGTTGAAAGCCGCCGCTGACCGTTTCAGGCAAACCCTGGTCCGCGATGGCGTGGGAGCCGGGATGGAATTTTTGCAGCCGCGAGGGATAGCTGCCGTCCATGGCGGAGGGCACCGCGCGTTCGATAATGCCGGGACCGGCAGGATTGGGGTCGGCGGAGATGGAACGGTATAGCCGGGCCGTGAAGGGCGCGGCTGAAATGGAACTAACCTTGAATTCAATGGTATCGCCGGGACGGCCGGACAGGCGGTCGCAATAACCGATCAATGCAATCACGCGGGAAACTCCCCAGAAGTCGGAACAGAAGCCAAGGTTAGCGGCAAAGCCCACGGAAGGCCATCATCGCTTGGCCATGTTGGGCGCGACGCGCCTACCCGAATGGCTTATGGACGCCATCAAATGACCCGGTATAATTCGAACGTGCTCTAGGAGTGAGGCAATGGAAGCTGGCGTATTTTTAGGTCTGAACGATTCCACCCCGCCCGAGCTGATCGCGGATGTGGCCCGCGCCATCGAAGAGCGCGGCTTTCACGCCATCTGGGTGCCCGAACATGTGGTCTTGTTCGAGGATTATGAACCCAATTACCCCTATGCCCGGGACGGCCGCATCGGCGGTTTCGGCAAGGGCATGATGGAGCCGTTTGCCGCACTGACCTTTCTGGCCGCCCATACCTCGCGTGTGCGTCTGGGCACCGCCATCTGTTTGGTGGCGCAACGCAATCCAATCTATACCGCCAAGCAGGTGGCGGACCTGGATTTCCTGTCCAATGGCCGGGTCAACTTTGGTATCGGCCTGGGCTGGTTGAAAGAGGAGTTCGCCGCCCTGCAAATGCCGTGGGAAAAGCGCGGCCAGCGCGCCAACGAGCATATCGCGGTGATGAAGGCCCTGTGGTGCGAGGAGACCTCCAGCTACGACGGTGAACTGTATAAACTGCCGCCAAGCGTGATGTACCCCAAGCCGGTACAGACGCCCCATCCGCCGATCTTTGTTGGCGGCGAGGGCGACCCGGCTTTGCGCCGGGTGGCGGAACTGGCCCAAGGTTGGATGGGCGCCGGCATTTCGCCCGAGGACATCGGCGAGCGCATCGCCACCCTGCATGGCTTCCTGGCGGAGCGCGGGCGGGGGGCGGACGAAGTGAAAATATACAGCCTGCCCAACCGCCGGCCCGATGGGGACCGCTGCCGCCGCCTGGAAGACGCCGGGGTCGAACAGGTCATCCACATGGTGCCCATGCGGGCGCTGGGCGAAGTCAAGGCGGCCCTGGACGAGTTCGCCCGCATGACCATTGGTTGAGCCCCAACCTTGGGAAAGGAATGCCCATGCCGAACAAACTGGCCGTGCTGCCCGTGCTTTGATCAATATTGATCTGCTCCGGCCGGCCGTCACAATTTCGCCATTTTTCCTTCCCATATCTGGTGTTGATCCTGGCCCCGCCGACAACGGGCAAAGGGCGCGAATGGATTTGATAATGTAATCGTGAACTCAATTCACTGGCAATAAAGAAAGTGTTAACTAAATAATTATAAGATAATTTTGTTATGCAAAGCTATTATATCCAGTGCGAATCAGTAACCAACAAAGTGTAAATAAAAAACCACGGGAAGACGCCAACGAAAGACTTGGAGATGATTTGTCCTTAACGGAACTCTGAGGAGATTTGATTCCTATGTGTATGACCGCAGTTACCACACGCATTGTTCGTATTGGTAGTGTAGGGGGGTGGTCATGAACGTTTTCCAAGCTTACAAGGACGAATATCACCGTCAAGCCGCGGAAGAATTGAGCTTGCAGGATTACCTGCAGGGCTGCCGCGAGGACCCCATGATGTACGCCAGCGCGGCCGAGCGCATGATCGCCGCCATCGGCGAGGAAGAAGTGGTCGATACCTCTACCGATCCCCGTCTGGGCCGGATCTTCTTAAACCGCACCATCAAACGCTATCGCGCCTTCGAGGGCTTTTACGGCATGGAACAGACGATTGAGCGGATCGTCGGTTATTTCCGCTATGCCGCGCAAGGTTTGGAAGAGCGCAAGCAGATCCTCTATTTGCTGGGCCCGGTGGGCGGTGGCAAGTCCAGCCTGGCCGAGCGTCTGAAAAGCCTGATGGAGACCTATCCGGTCTATGTTCTGAAGGCCGGCGATAAGACCAGCCCAATTTTTGAATCTCCCTTGGGACTATTCGAGCCGGAACGCTTTGGCGAATTGCTGGAGGATAAGTACGGCATCGCGCGGCGGCGGCTGACGGGCCTGATGTCGCCCTGGGCGGTCAAGCGGCTGGATGAATTCGATGGCGATTTGTCCCGCTTCACGGTTTTGAAGATGATGCCGTCGAAATTGCGCCAGATCTGCGTCGCCAAGACCGAGCCGGGCGACGAGAACAACCAGGATATCTCGGCCCTGGTGGGCAAGCTGGACATTCGCCAGTTAGAGCATTTCAGCCAGGCCGACCCGGACGCCTATTCCTATTCCGGCGGCCTGAACTGCACCACCCAGGGTCTATTGGAATTCGTGGAAATGTTCAAGGCGCCCATCAAGGTGCTGCATCCCCTGCTGACCGCGACCCAGGAAAGCAACTATGTGGGCACCGAGAATTTCGGCGCCTTCCCGTTCCAGGGCATTGTCCTGGCCCATTCCAACGAGGCGGAATGGCTACAATTCCGCAACAATAAGAACAACGAAGCCTTCCTGGACCGGATTTCCGTGATCAAGGTGCCCTATTGCCTGCGGGTTACCGAGGAAGCCGATATCTACCAAAAACTGTTGAAAAACAGCGAGCTGGAGGACGCCAAATGCGCGCCGGAAACCCTGGATATGTTATCCAAGTTCTGCGTCCTGACTCGGCTGCGGGAGCACGAGAATTCCAACCTGTATTCCAAATTGCGGGTCTATGACGGCGAAAATATCAAGGAAGCCGATCCCAAGGCGAAATCGGGCCAGGAATATCATGACGCCGCCGGCGTGGACGAAGGCATGACGGGCGTCTCCACGCGTTTTGCCTTCAAGGTGCTATCGGAAACATTCAATCACGATACCGAAGAGGTGGCGGCCGATCCCGTGCATCTGATGTACGTGCTGGAACAGGCCGTGAAGCGGGAACAGTACGCCGAGGAGACCGAGAAGAACTATTTGGAGTTCATCAAGACGGAATTGGCGCCGCGCTATGCGGAGTTTATTGGCAACGAAATCCAGAAAGCCTATTTGGAATCCTATACCGAATATGGCCAGAACCTGTTCGACCGCTATATCGCCTATGCCGATGCCTGGATCGAGGAACAGGATTTCAAGGATCCCGATACCGGTCAGATTTTTGACCGCGAGATTCTGGAAACGGAACTGAGCAAGATCGAGAAACCGGCCGGCGTGGCCAATTCCAAGGACTTCCGAAACGAAGTGGTGAAGTTCGCCCTGCGCCACCGGGCCAACAACGATGGCCGCAATCCATCCTGGACCAGCTATGAAAAGCTGCGCGAAGTGATTGAAAAGCGGATGTTCGGCCAGGTCGAGGATCTGCTTCCCGTCATCAGTTTTGGCTCGAAAAAGGACAGCGACAGCGACCGCAAGCATGGCGAATTCGTCAATCGCCTGGTGGAGCGGGGCTATACGCAGCGTCAGGTCCGGCGTTTGGTGGAATGGTACATGCGAGTAAATAAGGCCGGTTAGGGATCGAAAATGGCCATGCACCATTTCATCGACCGGCGGCAAAATCCCTCCGACCGCAGTCTGGGCAACCGGCAGCGATTCCTGCGCCGGGCCCGATCCCAGATCAAGGAGGCCCTGGATAAATCCATCCGGGACCGTAAAATTGGCGACGTCACCAACGGCGAAGACCTGTCCATACCGTCAAAAAGTATCGCCGAGCCCCGCTTGCGCAGCAGCCGCAACGAAGGGCGCCGGGCCCGGGTGCTGCCGGGCAACAAGGAATTCGTTACTGGCGATCAGATCAAAAAGCCCGCCAAGGGCGGCGAGGGGGCCGGCAAGGAAGGTTCGGAGGACGGCGAGGGCGAGGATGAATTCCGCTTTACCCTGAGCCGGGACGAGTTTCTGGAATTATTTTTCGAAGACCTTGAATTGCCCGACCTGATCAAGACCGATCTGCGCGAAACCACCGCCGTTGCCTATCGGCGGGCCGGTTTCGCCCGCGACGGCACGCCGTCCAACATGGATGTCATGCGGACCATGCGCAACAGCCTGGGCCGGCGCATTGCCTTGAACCGGCCCGACAAGAAGGCGGTGGCGGCGCTGGAGGATGAGATCACGGCGTTGCGGGAGAAAGCCGAGCCCGAGGCCGAAGAGCGTAAGCGTCTGGTCGCGCTGTACGAGGAATTGGAGGAAATGCAGCGGCGGCAAAAGATTGTTGGCTATATCGACCCGGTCGATGTGCGCTTCCGCAAGCGCGAACCGGTGCCGCTGCCCAATACAAAAGCCGTGATGTTCTGTCTGATGGATGTCTCCGGCTCCATGGGGGAGCGCGAGAAGGACCTGGCCAAGCGTTTCTTCGTCTTGCTGCACCTGTTCCTGAAGCGCCGCTATGAGTGCATCGACGTTGTCTTCATCCGCCATACCCATGAGGCCCAGGAGGTGGACGAAGAGACTTTCTTCTACAGCCGGCAAAGCGGTGGCACCGTGGTTTCCACCGCCCTGACCAAGATGATGGAAGTGGTGCGCGAACGCTATCCTACCGATGCCTGGAATATTTATGCCGCCCAGGCGTCCGACGGCGAGAATTTTTCCGGCGACAGCCAGACCTGCTCCAAACTGCTGGCGGAGGAGGTGATCCCGGTATGCCAATATTACGCCTACGTGGAAATCCTGGACGAGCGGGAGTTCGAGTTGTTTGGCAACCCCGATGCCGGTGCCGCCCTCTGGCGCTCCTACCGCGACGTGGCGGCGGAACGAGCGAACTTCGCCATGAAACGGGTCACCAAGCCGGCCGATATTTATCCGGTTTTCCGGGAATTGTTCCTGCGCCAGGGCGAGAGGAACTGAGATGGACGCGGCGCCTGAAAAAGAGGCTGGCAAAACTGTTTCCGACAAGCTGCTATTCGATGGCGCCGATTGGAGTTTTAAATCGCTATCGCGAACTTATAACGCCATAGAGCGGGTGGCGCTGGACGATCTTGGCCTGAACGTTTACCCCAACCAGGTGGAGATCATTTCCACCGAACAGATGCTGGACGCCTATTCCGCGTTTGGCATGCCCTTGATGTACCGCCATTGGTCCTTCGGCAAGCACTTCGCACGGGAGGAGAAATCCTACCGCCAGGGTCACAGCGGGTTGGCGTACGAAATCGTCATCAATGCCAATCCCTGCATCAGCTATAATCTTGAAGACAACACCATGGCATTACAGGCCTTGGTCATGGCGCACGCGGCCTTTGGCCATAATCATTTCTTCAAGAACAATTATCTCTTCCAGCAGTGGACCGATGCGGACGGCGTGCTGGATTACTTTCAATATGCCAAGGCCTTCATTTCAGGTGCCGAGGAGCGCCACGGCCTGGCGGCGGTGGAAGAGGTGCTGGATGCGGCCCATGCCATCATGGACCAGGGCGTGTTCCGCTATCGCCGGGCCCCGGAGCTGACCACCGAGCAGCGCCAGACCCGCAAGCGCGAAATCGAGGAATACCGGGAGCGCACGTTCAACGATCTGTGGCGCACGGTTCCAGAATCGGCGCGGGCGGAGGTCGCCTCCGAGGCCGAGAAGATGAAGATCGAACGGCGGCATAAATTGAAGTTGCCGGAAGAGAATTTGCTGTTCTTCCTAGAGTACAACAGTCCCGTTCTGGAAGGTTGGCAGCGGGAAATTCTGTCCATCGTCCGTAACGTGGCGCAGTATTTCTATCCGCAGCGCCAGACCAAGGTGATGAACGAAGGCTGTGCCACCTTTACCCACCACTACATCATGAATGCCCTGTATGACGGCGGCCAGATCAGCGAAGGGGCAATGCTGGAAATCCTCCATTCCCATTCCAACGTCCTGATCCAACCGGATTTCGATGACCCGCGCTTCAGCGGCATCAACCCCTACGCCCTGGGTTTCGCCATGATGGGCGATATTCGCCGCATTTGCACAGAGCCCACGGACGAGGACAAGGAATGGTTCCCGGAGCTGGCCGGATGCGAAGATTGGCGCGGGGCCCTGCGCCACGCCTGGGCCAACTATCGGGACGAAAGTTTCATCCGCCAGTACCTCAGCCCCCATTTGATCCGGAAATTGAAACTGTTTAATCTGACCGACAATGCCGAGGACAGCCATTACACGGTCGCTGCCATTCATGACGAACAGGGCTATCGCAAGGTACGCGACACCCTGGCCAATAATTACGATCCGGCCCACATTGATGCCGATATCCAGGTTGTCGACGCGGATTTGCGCGGCGATCGGCAGTTATTTCTGGAACATAGCGTGCGTTGCGGCATCGGCCTGGCGGAAGGCAGCCGGAGCAAGGTATTGAAGCACATTCGCCAATTATGGGGCTATGATGTCACCCTGTCCGGTATGGATCACCAAACCGGCAAACTACTCTACCGTACCTCCACCATCGAAGCGGAAGAGGGCAAATAGCCGGGAATAGTCTTAATGTGTTCCAGCCGCAAGGGATCACGTTTCGACCGTCACGACGCCGCGCCGCACTTGGTCCCGCTCAATGGATTCGAACAGGGCTTGAAAATTCCCCTCGCCGAAGCCTTCATCGCCCTTGCGCTGAATGATCTCGAAAAAGACCGGCCCCAACTGGGTCTGGGTAAATATTTGCAGCAGAATCCGCGGGTCGCCATCCTGGGTGCTGCCATCCAACAGAATGCCCCGCTGCTGCAGGCCATCCAGCGGCTCGCCATGATCGGGCAGGCGGCTTGACAGCATTTCGTAGTAGGCCTCGGGCGGCGGATCCATGAACGGCACGCCATTGGCCCGCAACTGATCGATGGTGGCGTAAATATCCGCCGTCGAAAGTGCGATATGCTGGATCCCTTCGCCATTGAACTGCATCAGGAATTCCTAGATCTGGCCGGTGCCTTTCGAGGATTCCTCATTCAGGGGAATGCGGATGCGGCCGTCCGGCGCGGCCACGGCCCGTGAATGCAGGCCGGTGTATTCGCCCTTGATATCGAAATAGCGGAATTCCCGAAAATCGAACAAACGCTCGTAGAACGCGGCCCAATGGTCCATGCGTCCGCGATAGACATTATGGGTTAAATGATCGATCTCAAGCAGCCCGCAGCCGGCCGGATGGCGCTCCACGTCGGCCTGAAATCTGAAATCGATGTCATAGAGGCTCGAACCATCGTCATAGCGGTCGATCAAATAGATCGGAGCGCCGCCGATCCCCTTGATGGCGGGCAGCTTCAATTCCATGGGGCCGGTGGGAATCTCGATCGGCTGGGCGCCGCGCGCCAACAGCAGATCGTAAGCCAGATGGGAATCCCGGACCCGGAAGGCCATGCCGCACGCCGATGGCCCATGTTCTTCGGCGAAGAATTCGGCCGGACTTTTCGGCTCGCGGTTGAGGATGAAATTGATGCCGCCTTGGCGGTACAAGGTGACGTTCTTGGAGCGGTGTTGGGCAACGGCCTGAAAGCCCAGGCCGTCAAACACGCCCTCCAGGATGCCGGCGTCGGGGGCGGCGAATTCGACGAACTCGAAGCCGTCCAGAGCCAACGGGTTTTCGAATAGATCAGCCATGGCGATGTCCCTTCAGGGCCTAGCCCGAATACGTCACGAAAAGGTACCGCTGATCTCCATTAATGCGTTATAATTCAGTTGCTTAAGCGGAATTTAGCGCGGAGAACAGCGGTGA
>JAKZRK010000266.1:0-3866 GCA_047518225.1 Alphaproteobacteria bacterium
AAGCAGCGCGGGTCCCTCCTATGGATTGCCGGGACAACCGGCAACACCGTATCCGGCATCAACAAGTGGCCCCTTTTTACTCCGGCGCCATGGCCCGAATTTACTCCGGCGTTGACATTTTGATGTTCGCATCGCCAAGGACGAGACCAAGACATACAAATCCATGCTATTGAACGATATACGCCGTTTTGGCGAAACGATCCAGAAGGATGCGCTGCCACCTGAATTGCAGGAATGGGTAATGTGGGAGGTGGAATACTGGGCCCGCACATTCGATGCGCTGGATACAGGCGGCATCACCCTGCACCGTATCCATGCCGTAACCCGCATGGAAGATCCAACGAAGCAATAGCCCGGAACCGCTCTAGCTATTCCCACAAGATCGTGGCAAATCAAGTGCATGACCGCGATCTACAACAATATCGGCGCCGGCTATGACTGCCACCGCCGCGCCGATCCGGGTATCGCCGAAACGCTCGCCCAGGCATTTCGCGCGCCCGGGGGCGGCCCCTATCTGGATCTGGCTTGCGGCAGCGGCAATTACACCATCGCCCTGGCGCGGAAAGGCTATGCGCTGACCGGTTTGGATGTTTCCTCTCGCATGCTGGCGTCGGCACGGGATAAATCCAAGGAGGCGGATTGGGTCTTGGGACGGGTGGAGCAGCAGCCGTTTGCCGATCATGCCTTTCAAGGTGCGGTCTGCACCCTGGCTATCCATCATTTCGACGATCTGGCGGTGGCGTTTCGGGAATGCTACCGGGTCTTGTGTCCCGGCGCGCCGTTGGTGCTGTTTACGGGCGAGGCCGGGCAAATGCGGCATTATTGGCTGAATGCCTATTTCCCCTTGGCCATGGCCCGCTCAATAGCCGAAATGCCAACCCGGAAGCTGATCGAAAATTGTTTGCACGGCGCGGGTTTTACCGATCTATCCTTTACCTCCTATTTCGTGGAAGCCGGCCTGCGGGATCATTTTCTTTACAGCGGTAAAGATAACCCCGGTTTTTATCTGGACGAGGGGGTTCGTACCTCCATCTCCACCTTCGCCAAGCATGGCGATGGGGCGGAAACCCGGCAAGGGGTGGCGCGGTTGGGCGCGGATATCGCCGCTGGCCGTTTTGCCCGGGTGCGGCAAACCTACCAATCCGATCTGGGCGACTATCTGTTTGTCGCCGCGCGGCGGTCATAAGCCCATTTGCGCCAGGATCGCGGGCAGTACCGGCCCATCCGTGTCGCCCATCGCCGCCGTCATGTCGAAGTGATCGGCGCCAGGCACTTCCATGTATTCCGCTCCGATCCCGTTGGCCTGGCATAGCTCCGCGTAGGCGCGGGTCTGTTTGATCCATTCCGCCGTCTCGCCGCCGCCAACCGGCAGCAGCAAGGGTAAATCCCGGCGCGGCAGGTTCCGCATGGGCGATACCGCCGCCAGCATATCCGGGGTCAGTCCAATGACCTCGTTGACACTGATACCCAGCACCGGTTCGGGGTCATAGACACCGGTTAACAAGGCGGCACCCTTGATCACATCCGCGGGCAGCCCTTCGGCCTGCCAGTCGTGGGCCAGCATCATGGCGCCCAGGTGGGCGCCGGCGGAGTTGCCGGAGATGAAGATGCGATCGGGATCACCACCCCATTCGGCGATACCGCCATGGGTCCAGGTAATGGCGCGGACGATCTCGGCCATTATTTCAGGCAGGGTGACGTTGGGGCACAGATCATAATTGACCACCACCACCGTGGCCCCCGCGGCAGTGAAGGGTTCGGCGAAAAAACTGGCGTCGGATTTGTCCTGAGCCCGCCAATAACCGCCATGAATATAAAGTTGTACCGGGGCTGTGTCCGCCTCGGCCGGGTAAACGTCCAATATTTCCAGGGGGCCCGGGCCATAACGCAGATCGTAGACCCCTTCGATCCGGCAGCGCGCCTCGGCCGAAGCGGTGACGCGGGCATCGATCTTGCCCTGATGATCGGGTACCGCCTGGCGCGGATTGTACTGCCGTTCGAATTCTTCGACCGAATAGCCGCGCCGATCAATCTCCGCCACGTCATTCATCTGATCTCTCCCTCCGTCAATGCCCAACACCGTGAAGGTAGCAGGCCCGGCCACACCGCGCCAAGGGGCGCGGCCGGCGACGCACGCTCATGCCATGGCGGGAAAACGGGCCGCAAAGGATTCCGTTGCTGGCTCAATCTAGGCGAAGGCCTGCAGGCCCGTCATGGCGCGGCCCAGGATCAGGGCGTGAATATCATGGGTGCCCTCATAGGTGTTCACGGTTTCCAAATTCACCATATGACGCATGACGTGATATTCGTCCGAAATACCGTTGGCGCCATGCATATCGCGGGCGGTGCGGGCAATATCCAACGCCTTGCCGCAACAGCTGCGTTTGATGATCGATATCATTTCCGGCGCTGCCCGGTGTTCGTCGATCAGGCGGCCGACGCGCAGGCAGGATTGCAGGCCCATGGCGATCTCCGTCTGCATATCCGCCAGTTTTTTCTGCACCAACTGTGTTCCGGCCAGGGGTTTGCGGAACTGCTTGCGGTCCATGGTGTAGCTCCGGGCCGCATGCCAACAAAATTCGGCCGCGCCCATGACACCCCACGCGATGCCGTAGCGGGCCCGGTTCAGACAGCCGAATGGACCGGACAGGCCCTTGGCTTCGAGCAAATAGTTTTCGTCCGGCACGAAGACGTCTTCCAGAGCGATGCCCCCGGTGATAGACGCCTTCAGGCTCAATTTACCTTCGATTTTCGGGGTTGAGAAACCCTTGAAACCGCGCTCCACCACAAAGCCACGGATATCGCCCTGGTCATCCTTGGCCCAGATCACGGCCACGTCGGCAATGGGCGAATTGGTAATCCACATCTTGGCGCCGTTCAGGATCCAACCGCCGTCGACTTTTTTGGCCTTGGTTATCATGGAGCCGGGGTCGGAGCCGTGGTCCGGCTCGGTCAGGCCAAAGCAGCCGACATGTTCGCCGCTGGCCAGCTTAGGCAGCAGGCGCTGCCGCTGTTCCTCGCTGCCATAGGCGTTAATGGGGTGCATCACAAGGCTGGATTGCACGGAGGCGGCGGAGCGGTAACCGCTATCCACCCTTTCGACTTCCCGCGCGATCAGGCCATAACAGACATAACTGACGCCGGCGCAGCCATAACCTTCGATGGTGGCGCCCAACAGGCCCAGCTCGCCCATCTCGTTCATGATTTCGCGGTGGAAATGTTCCTGCCGAGTGGCCTCGATGATCCGGGGCATCAGTTTGTCCTGGCAATAGTCGCGGGTGCTGTCGCGGACCAGTTTTTCGTCCTCGTTCAACTGGTCATCCAACAGGAAGGGATCGTCCCAGGCAAAAGACCCGGTCGCGAGATAATCTAATTGGCTCTTTGCCCGATCTGTGTTCATTATAGCTAAACTCCCATGCGCTGCCGTTGCGGTCGCCCTTAATATAGGCAGCGGCCCTATTAGCCAAGGGCGGCGGCGGCGGTAACCATGGGTGCGCCGGCCCTGATGCAAAACCCGCTGCTGCGGCAGATCGTCCGTTGGTCATGAATAGTCCGTGCCTATCCGGTTGTCACCCATACCCACTACATCTAGGGTGCTCCCAATCCCCAGAGTAAAGCTCGGCCTAGGTCGGGCGGCGATATCTCCGGCGATGTCGAGCGCCTCCTGAACCGGAACGGATCTCCCGATTCATGGCAATAAGGGCAGACGAACCCATTGCCCCATCGGGCTTTCTCCAGATATACGGCGCAAGCCGCGTTGACAGGGAAAAGCCGCTGTAACTCAAGAAGTGATGCTGGAAATGGCGAATCATCCCGTTTCAAAACATCAATTTCCACTCTGACACCCTTGCCTGCCGTATGACGGC
>JAKZRK010000267.1:0-6463 GCA_047518225.1 Alphaproteobacteria bacterium
GATTACGGCCTGCTGCCGGATTTGACGCAGGTGGATTTCGGGCGCGACGTGGTGTTCTGCTGGAACGGCACCACTTCCGGTGTGCGTCTGCCTCATGGCGACTGGATCCCCAATGACCGGGCCGGCTTGACCATTTGCGACGCCACGTCCGCCGCATTTGCCATGGAACTGCCTTGGGAAAAGCTGGATGTGGTGACCTTCAGTTGGCAAAAGGTTCTCGGCGGCGAGGCCGGCCACGGCATGTTGTTGCTGGGGCCGCGCGCCGTGGAGCGCCTGGAAAGTCACACCCCGCTCTGGCCCCTGCCGAAAATCTTCCGCCTGACCAAGGGCGGCAAGCTGGCCGAAGGGCCGTTCAAGGGTGAAACCATCAATACCCCGTCCATGCTGTGTGTCGAGGACTATCTGGACACCCTTGACTGGGCCCGTTCGGTGGGCGGCTTGCCGGGCTTGATCGACCGGGTAAACGGCAACGCCAAGGTGCTGGCCGATTGGGTGGCCGAAACCCCTTGGGTTGACTATGTCGCCGGGGAGAAGGCCAACCGGTCAACCACATCCGTCTGCCTGTCCATCGTCGATGACTGGTTTATCGGCTTGCCGGCGGCTGACGGTGATGCGGCGGCCAAGCAAATCGTGGCCCTATTGGAGGCGGAGGGGGCGGCCTATGATATCGGCGGCCACCGCGACGCCCCGACGGGGCTGCGCATCTGGTGCGGCGCGACGGTGGAACAAGGCGATCTGGAAGCTTTGTTGCCGTGGCTGGATTGGGCCTATGGCGAAGTGAAGGCTAATTTTATCCCGGCCGCCTGATGGCCGGAAATGAACAGCGCTAAGGATATTTTCGAGCTATGGTCAAGGTACTGATTTCCGACAAGATGAGCCCGCGGGCGGCGGAAGTGTTTCGTGACCGCGGTGTGGAGGTGGATGAAAAACCCGGCCTGACAGCCGAGGGCCTGGCCGATATTATCGATCAATATGACGGCTTGGCGATCCGATCCGCAACCAAGGTGACAGCGGGCATTTTGGACGCGGCCAAGGGCCGCCTGAAGGTGATCGGCCGGGCCGGTATAGGCGTCGATAACATCGATCAGGCGGCGGCGACGGCCCAGGGCGTCTGTATCATGAATACGCCTTTCGGCAATTCCATCACCACCGCCGAGCATACCATTTCCATGATGATGGCCCTGGCCCGGCAAATTCCCGCCGCCGACCGCTCCACCCACGCAGGCAAATGGGAAAAGAACCGCTTTATGGGGGTGGAGCTGTACGGCAAGGTCCTGGGCGTGATCGGCTGCGGCAACATCGGCGCGATCGTTTGTGACCGCGCCATCGGCCTGAAAATGCACGTCGTCGCCTATGATCCCTATTTGTCCGAAGAGCGCGCCCGCGAGCTGGGCGTGGAGCGCATGGACCTGGATGAGATGTTGGCCAGGGCTGATTTCATCACCTTGCACACCCCCTTGAACGACGCCACGCGCGGCATCATCAACGCCGATACCATCGCCAAGATGAAGCCCGGCGTGCGTATCATCAACTGCGCCCGTGGCGGCTTGTTGGTGGAAGAGGATGTGCGCGCCGCGATCGAAACCGGCCAGGTAGCGGGCGCCGCCGTGGATGTATTCTCGTCCGAACCGGCCAACGGGAACCCCCTGTTCGGCTTGGAAGCGGTGGTCGCAACGCCCCATCTGGGCGCCTCGACCACCGAGGCGCAGGTCAATGTGGCGGTGCAGGTGGCCGAACAGATGTCCGACTATCTGTTGACCGGCGCGATCAGCAATGCCTTGAACATGGCTCCCGTCTCGGCCGAGGAAGCCCCCCGTCTGCGCCCCTATTTCACCTTGGCGCGGGAGTTGGGCAGCTTTGCCGGCCAGTTGACGCAGAACCCCTTGCAAGCGGTGCATGTTGAATTCCAGGGCCATGTCGCGGGCTTGAACACCCGACCCCTGACCGCCATCGTGTTGGAGGGCCTGCTGCAGCCGCTAATCGCCAACGTCAATATGATCAACGCTCCGGTGATCGCCAAGGAGCGCGGTATTGAAGTCCGGGAAACCCGCGATGAAGGTATCGGTGATTATCAGACCATGATCCGCGTCTCGGTCACGACGGAAAAGCAAAGCCGCGATGTCGCCGGCACCTTGTTTGCCGACAACCGGCCCCGCATCGTTCAGGTCAAGGGCATCAAGCTGGAAGCGGAATTGGCCAAGCATATGCTGTATGTCACCAACGAGGACAAACCGGGCCTGATCGGCGCCCTGGGCACGGTGTTGGGCGATGCCGGGGTAAACGTCGCGACCTTCCATCTGGGCCGTGCCGAGTCCGGTGGCGATGCCATTGCGCTGATCGGGGTCGATCAGCCCGTTGACGAAACGGTATTGACGGCGGTCCGTGCCTTGCCCCATGTAGGGCAGGCGCGGGCCCTTAAATTCTAGGCTCCCTGTTTCTTTTCACACGATCCCATCCCGACCATGGGTTAGACGTTTGCGATCATGACCGATTACGCTGAATTGGCTCTGCTGCCCGAAGGTTTGCACGATGACCTGCCGCCCTTTGCCGGGCACGAAGCGCGCTCCATCGAACGGTTGGTGACGCGGTTCGAGGCGCATGGCTATGAGCGGGTAAAGCCGCCCTTGATCGAGTTCGAGGAAAGCCTGCTGGCCGGACCCGGCGCCGGCATCGCGCGGCACATGTTCCGCCTGATGGACCCGATTTCCCAGCGCATGATGGGCTTGCGCGCGGATATGACGACACAGGTCGCGCGGATTGCCGCGACCCGCCTGAAGGATGCGCCCCGGCCCATGCGCCTGTGCTACGCGGGCCAGGTGCTGCGGGTGCGCGGCAGCCAATTGCGGCCGGAACGGCAATACGCCCAGGCCGGGGTGGAACTGATCGGCGCCGAGGGCGTCGCCGGCGATGCCGAGGTGGTGTTGCTGGCGGCGGAGGCGCTACAGGCACTTGGTGTTCAGGGATTGTCGGTCGATCTGACCGTGCCCTCATTGGTGCCGTTGCTGACCCGGGCGCTGGGTCTGGATGGTGTGGAGGCCGAGGCCGCGCGCCAGGCCCTGGATGCCCGTGACGGGGCCGCGATCGAAGCCTTGGCGCCCGCGGTGCGGCAACAACTGGGCGATTTGATGCGCGCCGCCGGACCGGCGGAAAGCGCCCTCGAACGCCTGACCGATCTGAAACTGCCGGCTCCGGCCCGCGCCTTGTGCGATCATCTGGTGGCCCTGGTCAAACGGCTGGACCAGGCCAATGGCAGCGTCACCCTGACCATCGACCCGGGCGAAAGCCACGGCTTTGAATATCAGACGGGGGTGAGTTTCAGCCTGTTCGCGGACGGTGTGCGCGGTGAATTGGGCCGGGGTGGGCGCTATCCCCTGGCCAGTGGCGAAACCGCCATCGGGTTTACCCTGTATCTGGATAGCCTGATGCGGGCCGTGCCCGAACGGGCCGCGCCGGAGCGGCTGTACCTGCCGTTTGGCACGGCGGGCGAACGGGCGCGGCAACTGCGGACCGAGGGCTGGTGCACCGTGCAGGGCCTGGACGGTGGCGCGGACCCTGAAGAGGAGGCCCGGCGCCTGGCCTGCCGCCATATTCTACGTGGCGATCAGCCGGCCGCGCTGTCGTAATCACGCCGTGGCGGTGTTGAAATACACCAATTTAAATTTGGCGATTTTCAGTTTGGAACAGTGAGAAAATGGCGAATGTAGCGGTAGTGGGCGCCCAGTGGGGCGACGAGGGCAAGGGCAAGATCGTCGATTGGCTGTCGGAGCGGGCCTCGGTCGTGGTGCGTTTTCAGGGTGGCCACAACGCCGGCCATACCTTGGTAATCGACGGCGAGGTCTATAAGCTAAGCCTGTTACCCTCGGGCATCGTGCGCAGGGGCAAGCTGTCGATCATTGGCAATGGCGTGGTGGTCGACCCCTGGGCCCTGTTGACGGAGATGACGCGTTTGCGGGATCAGGGCGTGGAGGTTACGCCCAGTTCGCTGCGCCTGGCCTTCAATGCCCCTTTGATCCTGCCCCTGCACAGCGAACTGGACGCCATCCGCGAAGACGCCGATAGCGGCCGCCGCATTGGCACCACGCGCCGTGGCATCGGCCCCGCCTACGAGGACAAAGTCGGCCGCCGGGCCATTCGGGTCTGCGATCTGTCCGATCTCGACACCCTGCCGGGAAAGGTCGACCAGTTGTTGCTGCATCACAACGCCTTGCGCCGTGGCCTGGGCCACGCGGAGGTCGATGCCGCCGCCTTGGTGGAAACCTTGCGTGAGGTCGCGCCCAAGATCCTGCCCTTTGCCTCCGATGTCTGGCGCGACCTGGACGAAGCGCGCCGGGCCGGTCACCGCATTTTGTTCGAGGGCGCCCAGGCGGCGATGCTGGATATCGACCATGGCACCTACCCCTATGTGACCTCGTCCAATACCCTGGCCGGTCAGGTGGGGGCAGGCGCCGGCATCGGCGTCGATGCCATCGACTATGTGCTGGGCATTACCAAGGCCTATACTACCCGCGTGGGCGAGGGGCCGTTCCCCACCGAGTTAGTGGACGACGTGGGCCGGGGCCTGGGCGAGCGGGGCAAGGAATTCGGCACGGTGACCGCCCGCCCGCGCCGCTGCGGCTGGTTCGACGCGGTGATGGTGCGCCAGGCGGTCAAGGTCGGCGGCATCACCGGCATCGCGCTGACCAAACTGGATGTGCTGGATGGCATGGCCGAGATCAAGGTTTGCACCCGCTATCGGATCGACGGCATGGAGGTCGATTATCTGCCGGCCGAGATGAGCCGCCAGGCCCGCATGGAACCGGTCTATGAAGTCTTTCAGGGTTGGTCGGAAAGTACCCAGGGCGCGCGCAGTTACGCCGATCTGCCGGCCACGGCGATCAAATATATCGTCCGCATCGAAGAATTGATCGGCGCGCCCGTGGCCATGGTGTCCACCAGCCCGGAACGGGAAGACACCATTCTGGTCAAGGACCCTTTCGCGGACTAATATTCGGAATGGTTGGAATGCCGGTATAATTTCAGGTGCAGGGGAGGTTTCCGATGCCAGAGGTTCCCATTATTGATTTGGCGCCGTTTCGCGACGGCGGCGCGGCGGATCGCGAACGGGTCGCGGCGCAAGTGGCCAAGGCTTGCGAGACCCTAGGCTTTCTCGTCGTGTCCGGTCACGGTGTCCCGGCGGCGGATGGCGAGGCGCTGTACCGGGCGGCACGCGAATTCTTCGATCGTCCCCTGGCCGAGAAACTGGCGGTGCGGCGCCCGCGTAACGATCAGAACCGGGGCTATATCCCCTATGGCGAGGAAACCCTGGCGAAAATGAGCGGCGTCGTGACGCCCGCCGACTACAAGGAAGTCTTCGCTATCGGCCCCGACGACGTGCCGGACGAGCCTTACTACACCGGCCCGCTCGCCTATCCGGATTTCGCCCCGAACCTGTGGCCCGATGGCTCCCCTGGCTTAAGGCCGGCCATGCTCGCCTATTACGACGGCATGGTAGATCTCGCCCGGCTGCTGGGGCACGCCTACGCGGTGGCGCTCGGGATGCCGGAGGATTTCTTCGTCGAGCGGCTGACCGGGCATGCCTGCCAGCTTCGTCTGTTGCATTATCCGGCCCCCGATGGCGAATTGGCGCCTGATCAGTTGCGTTGCGGCGTGCACACCGATCTGGGCCTGACCACTATTCTGCGTAACGAGGCGGCCGCCGGCGGGCTGGAAGTGCGCACCCGGAGCGGTGAGTGGATCGCGGCGCCCGCGATCCCCAATACCTTCGTGGTCAATATTGGCGATCTGATGATGCGTTGGACCAACGACCGCTGGCGCTCGACGCCGCACCGCGTCACCGTGCCGGCGGCCGAGGCGCGGGCGCGCAGCCGGCGCCTCTCGATCGGGTTTTTCGTGGTGCCGAATTACGACGCGGAAGTCTCCTGCATCGATACGGCGGGCGCGGTCGTGAAGTATCCGCCCATTACGGTGCGCGACTATCGGGTCGACCGTTTCGCCGCCGGCGCCGGGGCGGCGGAATAGGCGGCCATGTCCGATAGCGAAAAACCCACCTATCGCTTGCTGACCGGGGTTGACGACCACGCCTTCTGCCTGCGGGTTTCCGAAGCTCTATCCGAGGGATATGTCCTCGAATTAAGGTGACAGTGCACTTAAATCGGGCCGGCGTTTTTCCGCTTCGGCTTTGGCCCGCGTTTTTGCGCCGCGGCAAGCCCGGCCGGGGAGATCGCGATAGCGCATATAGTCGCCGGCACCGAAAAACCTCCGCTGCCGGCCTTTGCCGCGCCGGCTGACATGGTGCGGGATATGGGGCACAACGATCCTGGCGGGATGGACCGTGGCAGCCTCAAGATCACATGTCAGTTAAATGCACTGTCACCGTAACTGTCACCGGAACTGGCGGATTCCACGTCTAAATGCGCCACGATTGCACGAGTGGGACATGACGACCGTTTTGTTAGTCTGAGGT
>JAKZRK010000268.1:0-9627 GCA_047518225.1 Alphaproteobacteria bacterium
TTATGTTTCGCCGTCGAGTGAAACCCGGTCAATAGCGCCTTTTTCAACGGGCTGCTAGGGCAGGATCGCCAGGGTGATGGGCCGGGGCAGGGCAATCGCCCGGTCCGAGCGGAACTGGCTAAGCCCCATGTCATCAAGCACGATCGCCACCTGGGCCCGGCCCTCGATCGGGGGCGTCAGGGCCGCATAGCGTTGCCAGGTACCCCGCGGGAGGGCCCCCGGCGACGGCCCCGCCGCGCGCCCCGCGGCCGCGGCTGCCTCTGTCACGGCCTCCCTGGGCACGGTCTCGGCCGGCGGCAGGGGCGGCGGCGCGGGTGGCAATACGGCGGGCGCGGTCACATTGGCCAGTCGAACGTTCTCGTGTTCCAACTGTTCCTTGCGCCGCGCCTCGGCAGCGATGACCGCATTCGAGGCCTGCGCAATCGGAGGCAGTGATTTCGGGAGCCGCAGTTTTGGGGGCCGCAGATTCGGCGGCAAGGCGGCGGACCGCACCTCCTCCCCCTCAAGCCCGGGCAACGGCGCGGCAGCGATGCCGGCCCGTTCCAGCGCCGGCATGGCCGGCCCCGAAAGGGCCGCCGGCGCGGATGGGACCGCCGGCGCGGCCGGCGGTGGCGGCGCCGGTTCGGGGGGGCTGGATCGCGCCTGAATTTCAGGCCGCGCCGCGGGCAGGGGTACGGGCAGCGCATCGGACTTGCTATACAATTTAACCTCGGGCGGGGCGGGGCTCAGGGCTACGCGTTGTTCCACAGCCGGCGGCCCGGCAACTGGCGTCCCCGCCGCCTGATCGGCAACCTCCAGCCTGGGCGAGATGAACAACAGGGCCGTGGTAACGCCCAGGCCAACGGCAAAACCGGCTAACGCGATCAAAAACGATTTTGTCATCAATTCCGCCCGCCGCCTGCGCGCGCGCCGTCGCCGCGCCGGCCGTAAGCGCACCCCCTGTTTCGGCTTTTTTCCGGCCAGTGGCCAACTCCCTATCCACCTGGCGCCGGGCCAGTGCCGCCGCCATCTAGAACCGCCCATGCCCCGGTACCGATAATCATAAAAAGGGCATGGACGGGCGTTCGTCAAGCGTTGCCCGGCGGAGCGTTCAAAATGGCGCGATCCCGCCGCACGGAGCGTCTGAAATCAACCGCTATTCGGCGGCTTTGTTATCGTTTCGCCGGATCGCGCCACGGCTTTGCATGAATGATAGACAAGGTTTTCCATCCCGGGATTGATGGACCGTTCGGTGGCGGGATGGACAGCGGCCTTGACGGCGCCCATAAGGCGCGGTTTGTTGTGCCGCGCGGCCGGGTAAAGCCGTGACAATTCGCTGGGTTGGAGAACCGTTGATGGCCGGGGACATGCCAGATTTCAAAGCGCTCATCGCCATCGTCGCCGATGGCAGGCCGTTGAGCGTAGAGGAGGCCCGCACCGCCTTTGACGTGATGATGTCGGGCGATGCCACGCCGTCGCAAATGGGCGCGTTCCTCATGGCCCTGCGGGTACGCGGCGAAACCGTGGACGAGATCACCGGCGGCGTCATCACCATGCGTGAGAAGATGACGGCCATCGCAGCCCCCCCCGATGCCATGGATATCGTCGGCACCGGGGGCGACGGCAAGGGTACGTTGAATATTTCCACCGCCACGGCCATCGTGGTCGCGGGCTGCGGCGTGCCGGTGGCCAAGCACGGTAACCGCGCGGCCTCGTCCAGAACCGGCGCTTCCGATGTCCTGAGCACCCTTGGCGTCAACATCGATGCCGATTTCGCCCTGCTGCAAACCGCCCTGGACGAGGCCGGCATCTGTTTCATGGCGGCGCCCAGGCACCACGGCGCCATGCGCAACGTCGGGCCGACGCGGGTTGAAATGGGCACCCGCACCATCTTTAATATTCTCGGCCCCCTGTCCAATCCGGCCGGCGTGAAGCGACAATTGATCGGCGTCTTCGACCGCCATTGGCTACGCCCCATGGCCGAGACCTTGAAGGCCCTGGGCTCGGATCGGATCTGGGTGGTGCACGGCGCCGACGGCACGGACGAAATCACCACCACCGGTCCCACCTATGTGGCCGCCCTGGAGGATGGCGGGATCACCGAGTTCGAGATTTCACCGGATCAGGCGGGCATTGCCGTCTCGACCCTGGACGATTTGCGGGGCGGCGAGGCGGCGGAAAATGCCGCCGCCCTGAACGCCCTGTTGCAAGGCAGCCTTGGCGCCTATCGCGATGTGGTGCTGTTCAACGCCGCCGCCGCCCTGATCATCGCGGACAAGGCGGCGGATTTACCCGAGGGCGCCGCCCTGGCGGCCCGTGCAATTGATGAC
The DNA here is from genome assembly GCA_047518225.1 of Alphaproteobacteria bacterium. Classification (GTDB taxonomy): domain Bacteria; phylum Pseudomonadota; class Alphaproteobacteria. The sequence continues at coordinate 2,310 of JAKZRK010000268.1, forward strand.
GGGCGGGCACTGGATAAACTGAACCGGCTGGTTGAGATCACCAACCGCCCTGTACCGGCAGCCAGATGAGCGACATCCTGGAGCGCATCTGCGTCGACAAACGTCGGCATATCAAGGCCCGCAAGGCCGAACGGCCCCTGGCGGAGGTCGAGGCCGCCGCAAAAACAGCGGCGCCGGTCCGTGGCTTCGCCAACGCCCTGCGCGCGGCCGTGGATGAAGGCCGCCACGGCCTGATCGCCGAGATCAAGAAGGCCTCCCCCTCCAAGGGTTTGATCAGGGCCGACTTCGATCCCGCCACCCTGGCCAGGGCCTACGCGCGGGGCGGCGCGGCTTGCCTGTCGGTACTGACGGATGAACCGTATTTTCAGGGCCACGACGACTTTTTGGAGCAGGCCCGGGACGCGGTGGACCTGCCCGTGCTGCGCAAGGATTTCATGTTGGAAGTCTATCAGGTAGCCGAGGCCCGGGCCCTGGGCGCCGATTGCATCCTGCTGATCATGGCGCTGCTGGATGACGGCCAGGCCCGGGAGATGGAGGCCGCGGCCCAGGCCTGGGGCATGGATGTATTGCTTGAAGTGCATGACGGGGACGAGCTGGCCCGGGCCCTGCGGCTGCAAAGCCGGCTGATCGGCATTAATAACCGTAATCTGAAATCCATGGTCACGGATCTGGCCACCACGGAAGAATTGGCGGCGCAACTGCCTGGCGATGTCCTTGGCATCAGCGAAAGCGGCCTGAACGACAATGACGATCTGGTACGCATGAGCGCGGCGGGCTGTCATTGTTTTCTGGTCGGTGAATCCCTGATGCGCCAGGGCGATGTGGAGCGGGCGGTCCGCGGCCTGTTGAACCCGGCGGAAGAGCTGGCGGAGGGAACCTGAAGCATGGCCGAACTGACCCATTTCGATGCCGCTGGCAACGCCCATATGGTTGATGTGGGCGGCAAGGCGGTCAGCCAGCGCATCGCGCGGGCCGCCGGGCGGGTGAAAATGGCGCCCGAAACCCTGGCCCTAATCCGCGACGGCGCCATGGCCAAGGGTGACGTCCTGGGCGTGGCGCGCCTGGCCGGCATCATGGCGGCGAAACGTACCGCCGATCTGATCCCGCTGTGCCATCCCCTGCAATTATCCTCGGTCAGCCTGGAGCTGTCCTGTGACCAAGGCGCAAGCTGCGTCGAAATCGAGGCGGAGGTGAAATTAACCGGCCGCACCGGAGTCGAGATGGAGGCCTTGACCGCCGTCAGTGTCGCCGGCCTGACCATATACGATATGTGCAAGGCCGTGGACCGCGGCATGCAGATGACCGATGTGCGCCTGATCCACAAATCAGGCGGCAAATCGGGCCGCTACGACGCCTCTTAGAAAACCACAATTATACGGACAATGGAATGATCTCAGTCGCCGAGGCCCTGCAACGCATCCTGGATGGCGTGCGCCGGATGCCGAATGAAACCGTCAATCTGGCTGCGGCCCACGGCCGGGTTCTGGCCCAGGACGTGGTGGCGCGGGTCACCCAACCGCCGGCGGATGTCTCGGCCATGGATGGCTATGCGGTGCGCGCGGCGGATGTGGTGGCGGTTCCCGCTACCCTGACGCAAATCGGCGAATCCGCCGCGGGCAAAGCCTTTGAAGGCACCGTCGGGTCAGGGCAAACGGTCCGCATCTTTACCGGCGCACCGGTACCCAAAGGCGCCGACGCCATCGTCATTCAGGAAGATACCCAGGCTTCGGGCAACAATATCACCATGACCGAGGCCGCCACCCTGGGCCGCTTCATCCGCCCGGCCGGATTGGATTTTCACCACGGCGATGTGGGCATCACCGCCAACCGGGTGCTCTCGGCCCGCGATGTCGGTCTGGCCGCCGCCATGAACGTACCCTGGCTGACCGTCACCCGGGCCCCGCGCATCGCCCTGCTGGCGACGGGTGACGAGATCGTCCGCCCCGGCGATCCCGTGGCGGCGAACCAGATCGTCAGTTCCAATACCATCGCCCTGATGGGCCTGATCCGGGCCTCGGGCGGCGAGGCCATCGACCTGGGTATCGCCAGCGACGACGAAAGCTCCCTGCGCGTCCTGGCGGCTGGCGCGCGCGGCGCCGATATGCTGGTGACCATGGGCGGTGTTTCGGTCGGCGATCATGATCTGGTGCGCAAGGTATTGGGCCAGGACGGCCTGGATCTAAATTTCTGGCGCATCGCCATGCGCCCCGGCAAGCCCTTGCTGTTCGGCGCCATTGGCGACACACCAATGATGGGCATGCCGGGCAATCCAGTCTCTTCGCTGGTTTGTGGCATCGTCTATCTGCGTCCGGCTATCCGCGCCATGCTGGGCCTGGACCCCCATACCAACAGCCGGACCGCCCGCCTGGGACGGGATTTACCCGCCAACGACCAACGCCAGGACTATCTGCGCGCCAGCAACAGTTTCGACGCGGCTGGCGAATTGGTTGTCACACCGTTGGAAATTCAGGACAGTTCCATGCTATCCCGCCTGGCGCAGGCCGATTGCCTGGTTTTGCGCCCACCTCACGCCGAACCGGCCAAGGCAGGCGACCGGGTCGAAATTTTGCCCTTGAATGGCGAAAACACTGGAATTTGAAGCCGCCCCATACCCTCCTATAATGATCGTTGTGGATAATTTATCCACATTTCCACATTTTCCTTGACCGCGATCGAGAACCAAACTAGAACATATGCGTAAGTTGCGGTTTTTTTCCGAATAACGCCACAGAATACTGATTGTATACCGGATCATTATTACCAGTGCCGGATTAGACCCACCGAAACACATGCCGGCCATTGGATTGATGGAGTGAGTTAACAATGTTGACGCGAAAACAGCACGAACTTCTCACCTTTATCCATACGCATATTCGTCAAAATGGGATTTCTCCCTCTTTTGACGAAATGAAGGATGCCCTGAACCTAAAATCGAAATCCGGCATTCATCGCCTGATCACCGCGCTGGAAGAACGCGGTTTCATACGGCGCCTGGCCCATCGGGCACGGGCGCTGGAGGTTTTGAAGTTACCCGACGCGGTCCTGCCCGGTGGGCAAAAGTTAATGCCCAATGTTATCCGGGGTGAATTCAGTGCGGCAGGTTCGCGCCAGGCACCCGAATCCGATGAAATCGTCTCCATGCCCCTTTATGGGCGGATTGCCGCGGGCACGCCGATCGAGGCATTGCGCGACCCCTCGCATTTTGTCGATGTGCCCCGGGGCATGCTGGCCCGTGGCGAACATTTCGCCTTGGAAGTGGCCGGCGACTCGATGATTGACGTGGGTATCCTGGATGGCGATACAGTCATTCTGAAGCGCAGTGAAAATGCCGAAAACGGCGCCATCGTGGTGGCCTTGATCGATGATAACGAGGCGACCCTGAAGCGCCTGCGCCGCAAAGGTAATTCCGTCGCCCTGGAACCCGCCAATCAAAACTATGAGACCAGGATTTTTCCCCCGAATCGTGTCAAGATTCAGGGCCAGTTGATAGGCCTGCTGCGGCGCTATTAGTCCGTTTTCGAGATTGACTTACCCATTCGCCGCGCCCGTGGATGCCCGGATCAAGTCCGGGCATGACCCTGCGCCGTAGGTTGATGTCAATTTTCGTCGTCATTGCCGGGCTTGACCCGGCAATCCAGGGCGGCGTGACTCAACCAATATCGAAAATGGCCTAGGGTTTCGGACGGCGGGCCTCTGGACTTTTGCTCCGGGTTTTCCTGCCCCTGGGGCGGCTCCACGGGCGGTCGTCCCGGCTATCGTTGGCTCCTTCGACGCTGATCACGCCATCCCGCCAACGCAGGGCGATGGCACCGCGCCGCCATAAATCGAAACGATCAATTACTATTTGCGCCGAGGGACAATTGAAACGCACCGGCACCGCCGAAAGAACCAGGTCGGCGATGCGGCAATCATCCTCCAAGGCCCTGGCATCGCGGGCAAAGCCCACGGAACTGCCCTCATGTGACAACGCGCAACCCAATCGATCACAACGCATGATCCGTTCATCCTTGACCGGCCCCTCCGCGCCCCAGCGGCGCAACCAGGTGGACAGGACAATATTCTTGCGGCGATAGGGCGCGGCCACCAACACCCTGCCGTCGGGCAGGCGCCCCGCCATCGCCTTGCCCCTGCCATCGATTAATATGTCGGGCGGATCAGCCATCGCCGCCAGGGCCATGCCAAAGGCCATGGCCAACACGCCGCCATACCGCCATCTGCCCCGCCACAGGCATAACCATAATCCGCCCAGGGTCATCGCCGTCAGGGCAAAAACAGAAAATGCCGGCACAAGGGTGACCGCCCCGGGCCAGGCGGCCACCGTATGGGCCACCGCCAAAATGGCCTGGATTCCATAGCCCATGGGCACCAGGGCCAGTTGCTCCCAACCGAACGGCAACAGCACAAAGGCGGCCAGGGCCCAAGGCATCACCCAGAGGGCGGTCAAGGGCACGGCGAGCAAATTTGCGGCCAGGCCATACATGGCGACGCGGTTGAAATGAAACAGGGCATAGGGTGAGGTCGCAACGCTGGCCACCAGCGTGGTCAGCAATACCGCGCCCAGATACAGCCACAACCGTTTGGCACGGGCCCCCTCGGCGCGCCACCGCACCATGACCGGGCCCAGGCCCTCGTAAATCGCGGTCAGCCCCACCACGGCGGCGAAGGACATCTGGAAACTGACGGATAGCAGGCTTTCCGGTGCCCAGAGTAAAACCGCCACCGCCGCCCAGGCCAGCAGGCGGAAGGAAATAGCCACCCGGTCCAGCATCACGGCGAGCATCACCAAGGCCAGCATCAGGAAGGCCCGCTGCGTCGGCACCGTCCCCCCGGTCAACAACATATAGGCAAAGGCGCGGATCAGGGCCGTTGCCGCGGCCCATTTCTTGATCGGCGCGCGCAGGGCCAGGGCCGGCACCAGGGCCAGCAGAAAGCGCAAGGCAAAAAACAGCCAGCCAGCGATCAAACCCACGTGCAAACCGGATATGGCCAGCAAGTGGGCCAGGCCGGCATCGCGCATGTCCTGCAGGTTACGCTCTGGTATGGCGCCCCTGTCGCCGGTCATCAAGGCCGCCGCCACGGCCCCCACCTCGCCCGGCAACTGGCTGCGCAGATGTCTGGCCAGATCATGCCGCCAGACGCCAATGCGGGCGCCAAGGGTGGCGAAACCATTCTGCTCCGCGGCCCGGATCACCTGGGGCCGCGATACGCCATAGCCGACGGCGCCAATCTCTTTAAACCAGGCGGCGCGGGCAAAGTCATAGGCTCCCGGCGCCGCCGGCCCGGCGGGCGCCATCAACACGGCGCGCAACCGCACCCGGTCACCGATCCCCAGGATCGGTTGCTGTTTAAACCGCAGGGTAAGCCGGACCAAACGGGGCGCCCGCCAATCGGGCCGGCGACACGGGTACCGCGGTCTTGTGCGGCCCAAAAGCCCACCGCCATGGCCAACAGGGCCAACAGCGCCAGCAGGGCATAACCGTGGCGGCGCACGGCCCAGGCGGCGCACGCCAGGGCCCCGGCCACGGCCGGGCCGAGGTACCAGGCGGGCTCGTTGGGCAGGGCGAAATAAAGCGCGATCCCTCCTGCCAGCAACACCGGCAGCCACAAGGGCCAGCGCTCGCGCTCCGCCACGAAGGCCCCCACGATTGCTGTTGCCAGGCGGGCCGTTGGCCTCCGCCAAAGTGATGTGATAGATAACGCCACCCGTCATCATAGGCCCACATCCCGGAACTCAAAAGCATGTCAGTGATCACACGTTTCGCCCCCTCCCCGACCGGCTTTTTACATATCGGCGGAGCCCGCACGGCGCTGTTCAATTGGTTGTTCGCCGAACACCATGGCGGCCACATGCTGCTGCGCATCGAGGATACGGACCGGGCGCGCTCCACCGAGGCGGCGGTCACCGCGATCCATGACGGACTGCACTGGCTGGGCCTGGATTGGCACGGCGAGCCGATCTCGCAATTTGCCCGCGCCGACCGTCATGGAAAGGTCGCCCGGCAATTGCTGGCCGACGGCAAGGCCTATCATTGTTATTGCACCCCGGCCGAATTGGCGGAAATGCGCGGGACGGCCAAGGCTGAGGGACGTTCCATGCGCTATGACGGCCGCTGGCGGGACCGCGATCCGGGCGAAGCGCCAAAGGATGGCGCGCCGGTGATCCGCCTGAAGGCACCGCAGGACGGCGCCACGGTGATCAATGACCTGGTGCAGGGCCAGGTCACGGTACAGAACAGCGAAATGGACGACATGGTGCTGCTACGCGCCGACGGCAGCCCAACCTATATGCTGGCGGTGGTGGTCGACGATCACGACATGGCAATCAGCCATGTCATTCGCGGCGACGACCATCTGACCAACGCCATTCGCCAGCGGCAGATCTATGACCTGATGGGTTGGAGCGCGCCGCACTTTGCCCATATTCCCCTGATCCACGGCGCCGATGGCGCCAAACTATCGAAACGTCACGGCGCCCTGGGGGTCGAGGCTTATCGGGACATGGGCATTCTGCCCGTGGCGTTGCGAAATTATCTGCTGCGCCTGGGCTGGAGCCACGGCGATGACGAGATTATCGCGACCGAACAGGCGATCGCCTGGTTTGACCTCGACGGGGTCGGCAAGTCCCCTGCGCGCTTCGATATTCCCCGCCTGGAAAGCCTCAACAGCCACTATATCCGCGCCATGGACGAGGGCGAGCTGTGCCGGTTGCTGGCGGGCCAATTGCAGCCAGCCCTTGGCCGGGATTTAAGCACTGCCGAGCTGGCCCGCCTGCCCCTGGCAATAGGGGCCCTGAAAGAGCGGGCCAAAACCCTTGTGGAGCTGGCCGACAAGGCACAGTTCCTGGTCGCCGGCAGGCCCCTGGCCATGGAGGAAAAGGCGGCCAGCCTGCTCACGGGCGAGGCCCCGGCCCTATTGGCCAAGGCGCACGCCTGCCTTCGATCGGTTGAAGAGTGGAACCTGGACAATTTGACGGCCGCAGTCCGCGGCCTGGCGGAGGCGGAGGGGATGAAGCTGGGGAAATTGGCCCAGCCCCTGCGCGCCGCCCTGACGGGCCGGAACGCCTCCCCCGGAATCTTCGAAGTATTATATTTTCTGGGACGTCAGGAAAGCTTGGACCGGATCAGCGATCACCTGGCATGACCGTTAAATATTCACTTTTTGTTCCCAGTGGCGAAATCCGCCTGTCGATAACAAACTGAATTGACCGCTTTATGTACCATATAGTTTGACCGCTTCGGTTTTGGTTGTTGGCTCTGTGGGGAAGTGGTCAGGTCGGCGTAGCCGGGCTGTCCCCTTATCCACAGAGCGTCCTTTTGCC
>JAKZRK010000269.1:0-14691 GCA_047518225.1 Alphaproteobacteria bacterium
GGGCCGTGGTGGGTTCGTCCGCGATCAGAATTTCCGGCTCGTTGGCCAGGGCCATGGCGATCATCACCCGCTGCCGTTGCCCGCCCGACAATTGATGGGGATAGGCGTCCAGGCGCCTCTCGGGCTCCTGAATGCCGACCAGGTGCAGCAACTCCAAAATACGGGCGCGGGCCTGGGCGGGTTTCATGTTCTTGTGCAGGGACAGCACCTCGCCGACCTGACGCTCCACCACGTGCAGGGGGTTCAGCGCCGTCATGGGCTCCTGAAAGATCATCGAGATATTGTTGCCCCGGGCGGTGTGCAGGGTGTCTTCGTCCGCGCCGAGGAGCTCCTGGCCGCGGTAAAGGATCGAGCCGGAGGGGTGGGAGGCGGTGGGATAGGGCAGCAATTGCAAAATCGACAGCGCGGTCACGGATTTGCCGGAGCCGCTTTCACCCACAATGGCCAGGGTTTCCCCGGCGCTCAGTTCGAACGAGATGTGTTTGACCGCGTGGCTCTGCCCGCCCTCGACCTTAAAGTCGACGGATAGATCCCTGACCGCCAACAGGGGTCCCTCGGGGGCGGCGTTCATGCGGTTTTCTCCGCCGCCACGGGGCCGGCGGCCGCGCCCTTGCGGGGATCAAAGGCATCGCGCACCGCCTCGAAGATGAAGATCAACAGGGTCAGCATCACCGACAACATGACGAAGGCGGTGATGCCCAGCCAGGGCGCCTGCAGGTTGGCCTTGCCCTGTTGCAGCATCTCGCCCAGGGAGGGCGAGCCCGGCGGCAGGCCAAAGCCCAGGAAATCAAGTGACGTCAAGGTGATGATAGAACCCGACAGGATGAAAGGCAGAAAGGTCAGCGAAGCGACCATGGCATTGGGCAGCACATGGCGGTACATGATCATGGCGTCCGACAGGCCCAGGGCGCGGGCCGCGCGGACATAGTCGAAATTCCGGGCACGGAGGAATTCCGCCCGCACCACGCCAACCAGGGACATCCAGGAAAACAACAACATGATGCCCAGCAGCCACCAAAAGCTGGGCTCCACGATACTGGCCAGGATGATCAAAACATACAAGGTGGGCAGGCCCGACCAGACCTCGATAAAGCGTTGAAACAACAGATCGGTCCAGCCTCCGAAATAACCCTGTACCGCGCCGGCCATGACGCCCACGATGGAGGAAACAATGGTCAGAACCAGGCCGAACAGGACAGAAATGCGGAAGCCATAGATCAGGCGCGCCACCACGTCCCGGGCCTGATCGTCCGTGCCCAGCCAGTTATCCGCTGACGGCGGGGCCGGCGCCGGCACGGGCAGGTCATAGTTGATGGTGCGATAGCTGTACCGGATGGGCGGCCAGATTGTCCAACCGCCGCTTTCCCTGATCAGATCGGCGACAAAGGGGTCGCGGTAATCCGCCTCGGTCTCGAACTCGCCGCCAAACGCGGTCTCGGGGTAGGTGATGAATACCGGAGCATAGATTTCGCCCTTGAAACCCAGCAGCAACGGTTTGTCATTGGCGATGAATTCGGCGAACAGCCCCAACACGAACAGGGCCAGGAAGATCCATAGGGACCAATAGCCCCGCTTGTTGGCCCGGAAATTCCGCAAACGGCGCCGGGTCAGCGGCGTTAGGCGCCGGCCCAGAAACCTGTCCCCTTTGTCCGCGTCCATCTAGACCTCGCGGCTTTCGAAATCGATACGCGGATCGATGATGGTGTACATCAGATCGCCGATCAGACCTAGGATTAGTCCCATCAGGGTGAAGACGTACAAGGTGCCCATCACTACCGGATAGTCCCGATTCAAGGCGGCCTCAAAACCCAACAAGCCAAGGCCATCGAGCGAAAAGATCACCTCGATCAAGAAAGCGCCCGTGAACAGTACGCCGATAAAGGCCGAGGGGAAGCCGGCAACCACGATTAACATGGCATTGCGGAAAACATGGCCGTACAGCACCCGCCGTTCGCTCAAGCCCTTGGCCCTGGCCGTGATCACATAATGCTTGTTGATCTCGTCCAAAAAGGAATTCTTGGTCAGCATGGTCAGGGTGGCGAAGCCGCCGATGGCCATGGCCAGGATCGGCAGCGCCATGTGCCAGAAATAATCGCCGATCCGGGCCGGCCAGCTCATTTCGTCCCAGCCTTCCGAGGTCAGGCCGCGCAGGGGGAAGATGTCCCAGAACGACCCCCCCGCGAACAGCACGATCAGCAGCACCGCGAACAGAAAGCCCGGGATGGCGAAGCCGACGATTATGACGGTGGAGGTCCAGATATCGAAGCGGCTGCCGTCGCGCACCGCCTTGGCTATGCCCAGGGGTATGCAGACAAGATAGGTCAGCAGGGTGGTCCATATTCCGAGGGAGATGGAGACCGGCAACTTGTCGATCACCAAGTCGACCACGGATCGGTCGCGGAAAAAACTTTCACCGAAGTCGAAACGCAGGTAGTTCCAAACCAACAGGGCAAAGCGTTCATGGGCCGGCTTGTCCAGGCCGAATTGCCGCTCCAGGTCCTTGATCAATTCCGGATCCAGGCCCTGGGCACCCCGGTATTTGCTGGAAAAGGCCGCGTCGGCGCCCTGGCTGGCCATTTGCTGTTCGCGGTTGACCTCCGATCCGCCGCCGCCCGAGACCCTGGCCGTCGCCTCCACGGCCGTGCCGGTCAAATCTGCGATGACCTTTTCCACGGGCCCGCCGGGCAGGAATTGCAGCACGACGAAGTTCAACAGCATGATCCCGAACAATGTGGGGATCATCAGCAACAGACGGCGGATGATATAGGCAAGCATCTATTCGCGGCCTAGTTTCGCAGCTTTTGCGGGGTCCCACCACCAGGTATCCAGGACGCCGCGGGCGTATTTCGGCTTTATGGCCGGGCGCCCGAACAGATCCCAATAGGCGATGGTGTGGGCGGCCTTGAACCACTGCGGCACCAGGTTATGGGTCCACATGATGACCCGGTCCAGGGCGTGGGTGGCGTGGCGCAGTTGCGTCCGGTTTCCGGCCTGAATGATTTGTTCGATCAGGCCATCGACGGCGGCGCTTTTCAGGCCGGTGTAATTGCGCCCGCCAGTCACGTCCGCATTGTCAGAATTCCACGCACTGCGCAAACCCAGGCCCGGCGTCAGCGAGGAAGAATTGCGGAAGGTGGTGATGTCGAAATCGAATTCCTGTATGCGGCGTTGGTATTGCGCCGGCTCCACCAGGCGAAAGCGCGCGGCGATGCCCAATTTTTCCAAATTACGGATATAGGGCATGATGATGCGTTCGAAGGCCTTGCCATAGGATAGGAACTCAATCTCGAATGGCCGGTTCTGCTTATTGACCAGTTTGCCATCCCGTACTGTCCAGCCCGCCGCCCGCAGCAGCTTTTTGGCCTGGCGCAACTGGCCGCGGATATTGCCGGATCCATTGGTTTTCGGGGCGCGGAAGACAGGTCCGAAAACTTCCCCCGGCAGGTCCTTGCGCCAGGGTTCCAACAGGGCCAGTTCGGCGCCTTGCGGCGCGCCCGCCGCTTCCATGTCGGAATTTTGAAAGATGCTGTAGGTGCGCCGGTAGAGGCCATGGAACAGGTTCTTGTTGGTCCATTCAAAATCAAACACCAGACCAATGGCCCGGCGCACCCGGCGGTCGGCGAACTTGGCCCGGCGGGTGTTCAGAAAAAAGGCCTGGAAGCCCGAGGGATTGTGATCGGGCAGAACTTCCTTGATCAGGCGGCCATCCTTGACGGCGGGCACATTGTCATACTTGGTGGCCCAGTTGCGCGAAGTGAAATCCTCGCGAAAATCCATCTTGCCCGCGAACAGGGACTCCAGGGCGATGTCCCGGTCGCGGTAATAATCCCAGGTAATGCGCTGAAAATTGTTGCGTCCGGCATAGACCGCCAGATCCCTGCCCCAATGGTCGGCCGCCAGGACATAGGTAATGGACCGGCCCGGATCCACTTTCTCCACCCTGTAGGGCCCGCTGCCGAGCGGCGCCGTCAGGGTGGTTTTGGAGAAATCATGCTCCTTGTACCAAGCCCGGGAAAGCACCGGCATGGAGGCCACGGTGGCGGGCAGGTCGCGGGTCAACGCACCTTGGGCGAAATGAAAGCGCACCTTGCGCGGGGCCAGGACCTGGGCGGCGGTCACATCCTTGAACAGAACCCGATAGACCGGGTGGCCCTTGGCCTTCAGGGTATCGAATGAATAGGCCACGTCGGCGGCGCTAATCTCGCTGCCGTCATGCCAACGGGCCGCCGGGCGCAGGGTGAAGGTGATGGATTGTCTGTCGTCGGGCAGTTCCACCCCGCCGGCGATCAAGCCGTAATAGGAATCTTCCTCGTCGCCCGCGCCGGTCATCAGGCTTTCAAAGGTCAGCAAGCGGCCATCGACGCCGAACGGATTGCTGCCCGCGGCCCAACGGCCCTTTAATATGAACGGATTGAGGCTGTCAAAGTTGCCGTTGTACCAAAGGCGCAGACGCCCCCCCTTGGGCGCGTCCGGATTGACATAGTCGAAATGGGTGAAGCCGGGGCCGTATTTCAGGCTGCCCAGAACGGCAAAGCCATGCCTGGGTTCCGCCGCTGCCCCGGCGCTCCACATCAGCAACAAAACCAGCGGTAACCACATGCGAATCATGCGATGGATGATAGCAGATTAAGGTTCCTTGGCCCGCCTTCTTACCGTCCCTTCACGGCACCCCGCAAGGCCTGGTCCTTGGCCGTATCCAGCCACCAGGTATGGGGAAAGCCCAGGCCGTATTTCGGCTGAATGGCGGGGCGGCCGAAACGGTTCCAATAGGCGATGCGGTATTTATTGATGTGCCAGTTGGGGATGACAAAATGGTTCCACAACAGAACCCGGTCCAAGGCCCGGGACGCGGCGACCAGTTCGGCCCGGCTGCCGGCGAAGATGATGTGATCGATCAACTTGTCGATGGCCGGATCCTTGATGCCGACGAAGTTGCGGCTGCCGGGCCGTGTGGCGGCGTCGGTGCCCCAGAAATCCCGCTGTTCGTTGCCGGGCGACAGGGACTGACCCCAACTCGCCACGATCATGTCATAGTCGAAATCCCGCCGCCGATTGATATATTGCGAGGTATCGACAAGGCGGACGCTGACCTTGATGCCCAGGCGTTCCATGGCCCGCTGCATGGGTGCCACGACCCGCAGGAAGCCTTGAGAGATCAGCAAAATCTCTATCTCCATGGCCTGACCGGATTTATCGTGGCTTAGTTTGCCCCCTTTGACCGACCAGCCGGCGGCGGCCAAAAGCTGTTTGGCTTGGCGCAAGAGGCGCCGGGATTTGCCCGACCCATCGGTTTTCGGTGCGTGATAGGCCTTGATAAAGACCGCTTCGGGGATTTGTCCCCGCAAGGGCTCAAGCAGCTTCAACTCCCCTGCGCCGGGCAAATCCCGGGATGCCAGTTCGGAATTGGAAAAATAGCTCTGTGTCCGGGTGTACTGGCCGAAAAACAAATTCTTGTTGGCCCATTCGAAATCGAAGGTCAGGGCCAGGGCCCGGCGCACCCGGCGGTCCCGGAACTTGGCGCGGCGGATGTTGAAAGCGAATGACTGCATGCCCGTGGGGTTGCCGTTGGCCAGAGATTCCTTGACCACCCGGCCCTTTTTGATGGCGGGGAATTTATATTGGGTGGCCCAGACCTTGGCTGTGTTCTCCTGACGGAAATCAAAGGCATTGGCCTTGAACGCTTCCAGGGCGACGGTGGGATCGCGGTAATATTCAAACCGCAGGGTATCGAAGTTATAGCGGCCCTTGTTCACGCCCAGATCGCGGCCCCAATAATCCGCCACGCGTTCATAGGTAATGCTGCGTCCGGGATCGATCTTGCCAATGCGGTAGGGCCCGCTGCCCAAGGGCGGTTCCAGCGTCGTCGCGGCGAAATCCCTGTCCTGCCAATAATGTTTCGGCAACACCGGCAACTGGCCGACGAGCAGGGGTAGTTCACGGTTCTTCGGGCCCTTGAAAGTAAACCTGATCTGGTGGGGAGACAGCGCCTCCGCCTTGTCCACGTTGGCGTAGTAGAAGCGGAAAAAGGGCGCGCCCTTGGCTTTCAGCAGATCGAAGCTGAAGGCGGCATCGGCCGCGGTGATGGGCTGGCCATCGTGCCAGCGGGCCTCTGGCCGCAGGTTGAAAGTGACCGAGGATAGATCATCCGCCACCGCGACGCTTTTAACCAATAGGCCATACTCCGCGAATGCCTCGTCCCGGGCCGACTCCAGCAAGGTGTCATAGATCTGGCCCAACCCGGCCGCCGCGCTGCCCTTGATGGTATAGCCGTTCAGGGTGTCATAGGTGCCCCGTGCCTCCAGGCGCACCAGCCCGCCCTTGGGCGCGTTGGGATTGACATAGTCGAAGTTTTTGAAGCCGGCCGGGTATTTCAACGCCCCGAACATGGACATGCCATGCCGCGCGGGCCCTTCCGCCGCCAGGCTGGGCAGGCTAAGTAGCAACGATCCGACAGTGACCAATATAGCGCGCATGGGCGGCCCCCAAAATTGCAAATATATGGAGAACGATGGCCGTACATGGTGGCGATAGCAAGGCCTCAAACTCCAGGGGCGTTCAGTTGTTCGTTGGCAATATATCAATTTTTGACAATTATTTATATTTTATGCTATGACGGCCGATAGAGAGGAAACCGCATGGCCCAGATGAATGTCTCCGTCCCCACCCTCATGAAAGACTGGTGTGAAGCTCAGGTCCGCCAGGGGCGCTATTCGACCACAAGCGACTATGTCCGTGATCTTATTCGCCGTGATCAAGATGGCCAGACAGGTGTGCAGGCGCTCCAGGACATGATCGACGAAGGCCTGGCAAGCGGGATCAGCCCTCGGTCGCTGGATGAAATTTTGGCAGAGGCACGAGCCCGTGCGGAGCAACCCGCACCGCATGAAGATTAGGTTCACCACAAAAGCTGATGCCGATATCATAGATAGCTACCTCTATGGGTTCCAAAATTTCGGTCGTATCCAGGCAGAGCGTTACGAACAAAGCCTGCGTCATGCCATTAATATTATTGCCGACAATCCGCGCATCGCATCCGAGCGCGAAGAATACACACTGCCAGTGCGGCTACATCATCATGCCAAACACTACATTGTCTATTTGATCGAGGATGACGGTATTCTCATCGTGCGCCTATTGCGCGATGAGGCGGATTTGACGAAACACTTGTCTAACAAAGGCGTTGGCTAGGACTTGAGGCAGCGCAGTTTAGCCCCGCAGGGCCGCCAAGGCCTGGGCGTGCAGGGTGGGGTTGGCGGCGGCGATCGCCGTGTCGATTTTTATCTGCCCGTCAAAGCGCAGGGGCTGGCCCTGCCAGTCGGTGATAATGCCGCCGGCGTTTTCGATGATGGGGACGTGCGCCGCCAGGTCCCATTCGTTCAGGTTTGTTTCCGTGACGATATCGATAAAGCCCATGGCCAGCATGGCAAAGGCATAGCAATCGGTGCCCTGGCGGGTCAGCGCGGTGGCGGCGGACAGGCGGGCAAAGGCCCGGGCCTGATCGGCGTGGTATTCGTACAACGACGTGGTGAACAATTTCGCTCCGGCCAGGCTGCCGCGGCTGTTGGTATTGATGGTATCGCCGTTGAAGGTGGCCGTGCCGTCCATGCCCCCGGCCCAGCGTTCGCCGTTGATCGGTTGGTCCACCACGCCGATGACCGGTTTGCCGTTGCGGGCCAGGGCGATCAGGGTGCCGAACAACGGAATGCCGGTGATGAACAGCTTGGTGCCGTCGATGGGGTCCAAAATCCAGCACCATTCGCCACTGCCTTCGATATGGGGAAATTCCTCGCCGCGGATACCGTGATCGGGGCATTCGGCCTCGATTATGGCGCGCATGGCCTGTTCGGCCTCCCGGTCGGCGATGGTCACCGGGCTCTCATCGGCCTTGGTTTCGATATTCAGATCGGCACGAAAATAGGGCCGGATGATCTCACGCGCGGCGTCCGCCAGCCGCTCGGCCAACGCCAGATAGCGCCCGGCCCGGTCCATGATCTGCCTATTTGCCCGGCAGGGCAGGGGGCGAATCGTGGTTTTGCCGAAGATAGGCGATCAGATTGGCCCGGTCCACCTCCTTGGCGATGCCCTTGAAGGCCATTTTGGTGCCTGGCATGAAGCCCTTGGGATCGGCCAGGAAAGCATCCAGATCGCCATAGCTCCATTCCCCGCCCATATCCTTCATGGCGGCGGAATATTTAAAGTTGGTGCCGGCGCCCTTGCCACGGCCAACCACGCCATACAGGCCTGGGCCCACTTTGTTCTTGCCGCCTTTGTCAAAGCTATGACAGGCCTTGCACTTCTTGGCGGCCTTGGTGCCCTTGGCGACGTCGGCCGCCGCCAGAAGCGCGGCCAGATCGCCGCCCGAATTGCCCTTGGCCGCCCCCTTGGCCGCCTCGGCGCTCTTTTCTTCCCTGGCGTCCGCTTCGCCATCGCCGATGGCGATGGCGGCCTTGGCGGGAATGACCGGATGCACCAAGGTATCGCCGATCAGGTTGACGACCATGAGCAACAGCCCGGAGCCCAAAACGGCGCCCAGCATCTTGTTAATTTCGAACATATTCATGGCGGCAACCCCAATTGAGCCCTTGGATGCTGGTGGAACGACTTTCCCAGGTCGGCGGCTCACCGTATAACATCGCCATATGGGATTGGCCAGAGCAGGGACGGGCGGCATGAAACAGCAGGCACTTGTAGTGATCCCGGCGCGTTTGGCGTCGGTCCGGTTGCCGGACAAGCCGCTGGCGGATATCCATGGCCAGGCGATGATCGTGCATGTCTGGCGCCGGGCGATGGAGGCCGATATTGGCCCGGTTCTGGTCGCCTGCGCGGAGCGGGAAATTGTCGATGTGGTCGAAGCGGCGGGCGGCCGCGCGGTGCTGACCGATCCTGAACATCCATCGGGCTCGGACCGGGTCTGGGAGGCGGTGCAAAGGGTGGACCCGGACGGGCGCCACGACGCCATCATCAACCTGCAAGGCGATCTGCCCACCATGGAGCCTGGGCAGATCCGCCTGACGCTGGCGCTTTTGGCGGAGCGGGAGGTGGATATCTCCACCCTGGCCGCCGAAATCGTCGAGGATTACGAACGAGAGGAAACCAGCGTGGTAAAGGCCGTGATCTCGCTGCCGCCTGGGGGACGCCAGGGCCGGGGGCTGTATTTCACCCGGGTGGCGGCACCTTCGGGGCCGGGGCCGCTGTATCATCATATCGGCATCTACGGCTACCGCCGGGCCGCCCTGGCGCGCTTTATCGCCCTGCCGCGGGGCCCTTTGGAACAGCGCGAGCGGTTGGAACAGTTGCGCGCCCTGGAGGCCGGCATGCGGATCCAGGTCGGCCTCGTTGACAGGGTTCCCTTCGGTGTCGATACTCCCGCCGATCTGGACCGGGCGCGCCGCGCTCTGGCGCCGAATATGTAAAGTGATTCAAATAATTAAGGGCGAGCCATCATGGCTGACAAAACAGCGTCGAAGGATAGCGGCGATCCACGCATGAACGTGGCCTTTCAGGGCCAGTTCGGCGCCTATTCCCACCTCGCCTGTCAGGAAGGCCTGCCCGCTTACACGCCCCTGCCCTGCCGCACCTTCGAAGATGCCTTCGCCGCCGTGACCGAGGGCAAGGCGGGACGCGCCATGATCCCTATCGAAAATTCCCTGGCCGGGCGGGTGGCCGATATTCACCATCTGATACCAACCTCGGATCAGTATATCGTGGGTGAACACTTCCAGGCCGTGAACCACCAGTTGATGGCCCCCCACGGCGCCAAACTGGAAGATATCCGCGAGGTCCACAGCCACATCCATGCCTTGCCCCAATGCCGCAACCTTATCCGCGAAATGGGGGTCGAGCCGGTGGTGCATGCCGATACCGCCGGCGCCTGTCAGATGGTGGCGGAGAAGGGCGACATTTCCCTGGCCGCCATTGGTTCTCCCCTGGCCGCGGAAATCTACAATTTGCAAGTTCTGCGATCGAACGTCCAGGACATGGGCAATAACGTCACCCGCTTCATCATCCTGGCGCGGGAGCGGATTACCCCCCATCCCAAGGATGGCGATGCCATGACGACCATCGTTTTCCAGGTCCGCAGCGTGCCGGCGTCGCTGTACAAATCCCTGGGCGGTTTCGCCACCACTGGCATCAACATCACCAAACTGGAAAGCTACATCGAACCCGGTAGTTTCGAACAGGCACAGTTTTACGCCGATTTCGAGGGGCACCCGGAGGATCAGCGCGTCGCCTGGGCGTTGGAGGAAGCGCAGTTCTTCTGCACCCGGCTGCAAATTCTGGGCACCTATCCGCGCCACCCCTTCCGCCAATCCAAACGGGTCGACTACGAAGCCCCGCATGTAAAGGGATAGCGGCCCCCGGCAATGCAAAGCGCACGCACCATCAAGGTGATTGGCTGCCATGCCGAGGGCGAGGTGGGCCGGGTGATCGTTGGCGGCGTGTTGCCGCCGCCCGGGGACAGCCTGTTCGCCCAGCGCGAATATCTGCGTACCCGGGATGACGGCCTGCGCAAGTTTCTGTTGTACGAACCCCGCGGCGGGGCCTTTGTCCACGTCAATCTGGTGGTGCCGCCCAAGACTCCGGGGGCGGACGCGGGTTTCATCATCATGGAGCCGACAGATTATCCGGCCATGTCCGGCTCCAACGCCATCTGCGTGGCCACGGTATTGCTGGAAACCGGCATGGTGGCCATGGACGAGCCCGAGACCGTGTTGGCCCTGGATACCCCCGGCGGATTGATCAAGGCGGTGGCGGAATGCCGCGATGGCCGCTGCCTGAATGTGCGTATCGGCAATGTTCCCTGTTTCGTCGCCAAGCTGGATGCGGCGGTGGAGGTCGCGGGTCTGGGCACCATTGCCTGCGATATCGCCTATGGCGGGGCCTTTTTTGCCATTGTCGATGCCCCGGGCCTGGGCTTTGCCCTGGTGCCGGACGAGGCGCGGGAGCTGGTGGAGATGGGCGAGCGCATAAAGTCGGCGGCGGTGGCGCAACACCCGGTCAGCCATCCGGAAAATCCCGAAATCCACACCGTCACTTTTACCCAGTTTGCCGCACCGTTGTCCAAGGACGCCTCCGGCCGCACCATCGGGCGCAATACGGTTGTGATCTCGCCGGGCAAGTTGGACCGCTCCCCCTGCGGTACCGGCAGCTCGGCCCGCCTGGCTGTGCTGCATGCCCGTGCACAGATCGGCCCGGATGAGGTTCTGGTCAGCCAATCGGTGCTAGGCACGGAATTCCATTGCCGTATCGAGGCGCTATGCCAAGTCGGCGGCATGCCGGCCATATCACCCAGCCTGCGGGGCCGGGCCTGGATTACCGGCAGCCATCAATACAGTCTGGACCCCGACGACCCCTTTCCCCAGGGCTATACCCTTTCCGATACTTGGTATCGGGCGCTGGACTAGCGCGGATCCGACGGCGATTTTCATGGAAGTTTGGATCTGGATACCGATCACCTTTCTGGCCGCCTTCATGCAGGCGGCGCGGACGGCGGGTCAGAAATATCTGACCAAGGATTTCTCCGCCGTTGGCGCCTCTTATGTGCGGTTTTTGTGGGGACTGCCCTTCGCGCTTGCCTATCTGTTGTTCCTGAAACAACTGGGCGGCCACGAACTGCCGTCGCCGGGCTGGACGTTTTTTGTCTTCGCGGCCCTGTGCGCTCTGTCCCAGATCGCCGCCACGGTGTTGTTGGTGTTTCTTTTTTCCCTGCGCAACTTCGCCGTCGGCACCACCTATGCCCGCACGGAAGCCCTGCTAACGGCGATATTGGGGGCAACGGTGTTTCACGAAGCCATCGCGGGGGCCGGTTGGATCGCCATCGCCCTGGGCGCCGTGGGCGTGGTGCTGATCAATCTGGCCCGCACGGGCATCGCCGGCGATACCCTGTTGCGGCGGCTGTTTCAGCCCGCCGCCGGTGTCGGCCTGGCATCGGGCCTGGGCTTTGCCGGGGCCTCGCTGTTCCTGCGCCAAGCCAGCCTGTCCCTGGGCCTGGACGTTTGGCTCTATGCCGCCGCCCTGACCCTGGCCACGGTGTTGTTGATCCAAACGGCGGTGATGTCAGCCTATATGGGGCTGCGCGCGCGGACCCAATTCACCGCCATGGCGCCCAATTGGCGCGGCTGCCTGTTTGTCGGCATAACCTCGGTGATCGGCTCCGCCGGCTGGTTCACCGCCATGACCATAGAGCGCGCCGCCTATGTCAAGGCCCTGGGCCAGGTGGAGCTATTGTTCACCCTTGCCCTCTCGGTGCTGTTCTTCAAGGAACGCTCCACCCCCAAGGAACTGTCCGGCATGGCCCTGGTGGCGGGTAGCATCGTGGTGTTGTTACTGTTTGGTTAATCCCCGCGCAGCCAGGCCGCGGCCAGTTGGTGGGCGATGGCCAGGGGGGCGGGCATGCGCACTTTGCTCTGGTCTTGCCAGCTTTCCACCATTTCCGCCACTTCGTCACGGCTGAACCAGCGGGCTTCTTCCAGTTCGTTGGCATTGACGTCGATCTCTGTGCTTTGCGCCGTGGCGAAACAGCCCATCATCAACGAGGATGGGAACGGCCAGGGTTGCGAGAAGATGTAGCGCACATCGCCGACCCGGATACCGACCTCCTCAAAGACTTCGCGGCGCACGGTTTCTTCCATGGTTTCGCCCGGCTCCATGAAACCGGCCAGGGCGGAATAGCTGTTCGGGGCAAAGATTTTCTGCCGCCCCAACAGGCAACGCTCGCCATCCAGCACCAGCATGATGGTGACCGGGTCGGTGCGCGGGAAATGCATGGCGCCGCAGTCCTCGTCACTGCATTTGCGGGAATAGCCGGCCTCGCCCATGCTTGACGGCTGGCCGCAGACGGAGCAAAAGCCGTGCCGGGCGTGCCAGTCCAGCATGGAACGGGATTGCGCCAGGATGGCGGCGTCGGCGCCGCTGCACGAGGCCGCCGCGCTGCGCACATCAATCCATTTGCCATAGTCCTGTAGGGGCGCATCGGCCTTTCTTGGGCCGGCGGCGGAGACATCCACCACGAAGTGCGAGCGGCCCTTGATCTGGCCCAGTAACAGAACCGTCGCGCCTTGGTTGATGAAGGGCTGCACATCGGCCCGCTGGCACCACCCGATACGCAGTTCCTCCCCCGGCATCATCAGGCCGCGCAACTGCCACAGGGGCAAAAAGCAGCTCTCCGGATCGTTCATTTGCCGCTGCAGCCAGTCCGCGTTTTGCCGCTCGTTGCCCATGCGGTTCATGGGGCTGCCGGCGAAGGTATTGATGAACTCCATAATCCGTCCGCTTTTTTCTGAGTTGCGCCATCTTTCGGCGCGGAGGGTGCCACAAGCCGGCCCCAGCGGCAAATGCGCCCGGGCGGCCTGGATATTCGCTTGCGACCGGGATGCCGTGGAGGCCGGCCTTGGTGGGAAAATCCGTATTGCTTGTTGGCCGGCTTGGGTTCACGATTACAGGCAAGTCGTGGACCTGTCCGGAGGTTTGGAGAGTATGTTGTTTCGCCAGTTATTCGATCCGCAATCGGCGACCTATACCTATCTCCTGGCGGATCGGGAGGCAGGCGAGGCGGTGCTGATCGATCCGGTCTACGAACAGGCCCGGCGCGACGGCGCGCTGTTGACTGAACTTGGCCTAAAGCTGCTCTACACGCTTGAAACCCACGTCCATGCGGATCACGTGACCGGTGCGTGGTTGCTGCGGAATAGCGCCGGCAGCAGGATCGGGCTGTCGGCGGAGGGCGGCGCCGAGGGGGTTGACCGGCCTCTCGCCCATGGTGACAGGGTTGAATTCGGCGGCCGTTATCTGACCGTCAGGGCCACGCCCGGCCACACCGCCGGCTGCGTCACCTTTGTGCTCGATACGGAAGAGATGGCGTTTACCGGTGACTGTCTGTTGATCCGGGGATGCGGGCGTACCGATTTCCAGGGCGGCGATGCCGGCGGGCTGTACCGGTCGGTCCATACCCAGATTTTCACCCTGCCGGACGGCTGCCTGCTCTATCCGGGCCATGACTACCGCGGACTGACGGCAACCAGCGTAGGGGAGGAGAAGGCCTTTAACCCACGTCTCGGCGGACAATTGAGCCAAAGCGATTTTACCGGCTACATGGACAATCTGGGCCTGGACCATCCAAAGAAGATGGCCATGGCGGTGCCGGCAAACCTGAAATGCGGCCGGCCCGAGGATGATGACATCCCGGAAGATGAACCGGTCTGGGCCAGTCTGACCTGCACTTTCGCCGGTATTTGGGAGGTGCAGCCACAGTGGCTGGAGGAAAACTTGAGCGTGGCGCAGATCCTGGACGTACGCGAAGATGATGAATTCCAGGGACCGTTGGGCCGAATCCCGGGCGCCAAACTGATCCCACTGGGCGATCTCGCCACGCGCGCGGCGGAAATGGACAAGGAAAGGCCCATCGTTACCGTCTGCCGCGCCGGCGGCCGTTCGGCCCAGGCCACGGTTATCCTGCGCCGGGCCGGCTTTTCCGAGATCGCCAATCTGGCCGGCGGCATGCTGCGTTGGCGGGCCCAGCACTGTCCCGTGGAAGGCGGCCGCGACTAGCCCGGAACTGCTCTAGCAGTCTGTCGGATTTGAGGGTGTTTTGACGCTACAATTCTGCTCTGTTCTGGTATGATTCTTGATGAAGAATTTTCGCTCTTATGACCGTTCACAACGGATGCTTTTGCCGCCTGATCTTAAGGACTG
>JAKZRK010000270.1:0-23375 GCA_047518225.1 Alphaproteobacteria bacterium
GGGCATGGAAGGCCCTGATCAGCGCAACCGACACACCGGCCAACGACAACATCAGTCCACGTGCAGCAGCCATGGCAATCGCTGCCTGAACTCAACGAACCAAGCCGCAGACATCACTGCCATGCGAGACTCGCACCCATCACAGACCACTCGAAATCCGTCAAATCAAACCGCGCCATATCCGCCTCCTTCCATCCGAAGCAGTGAATCACGGCAAAGCCGATTCAGGAATCCCCTTTATGGGTATGTGACCTAGTGTCATCGAAGCGGCAATCTATGGCAATTGTCCCGACAGCGGCATATTCGAGCAGACGGCAAAAGTGGCGACCCGAACCCGCATCTATGCCACCGATCAAACGGTGCTGCCGGCGCTGCATTCCTGGGCGCCGGGGACCATGGCCTCCATCGCCGCCAACATGCCAAATGCCGAGGCGCGCGCCATGCCCGGCTGTCTGCATCTAATGGTCCAGGAAGATCCCGACGCCTGCGCCGCCGCCATCATCGATCACCCACTGGGCTAAATCTTTGCAAGTTTGATCCAAGCCACCCGCTCTCCCGGCAATTCCAGTCAAAGGGAAAAACCACCAGGGCGTCAAAACCGATCGAGCAAGCGTTCGATGTAATTCCGCTCCAGGCGGGCGCGGGCCCGTTCGCCGGCGCGGCGGCGCAGTTCGTCAAGAATCTTGCGGGCCCGTTGCAATGATGCTTCATTGGGTATCATGACCCTGCTGGTGTCCATGCCGCCGCCCTGGAAGGGACGGCCCGCCGGGTCTTCCTGGCGCTGGCCGAATTGCCCCCCCTCACCCTGCTCCGGGCGGCCCATCATCTGTTCCGCCAGTTCCCGAAATCCCTCCGCCAGGCCATCGATGGCGCTGCGTTGCGAGGACAGCGCCTCGCCGCCCCGGCCGGAACGCAGGGCCCGTTGCGAATCGTGCATGGCTTGATCGACACTCCCCATCGCATTGGGAATTTTACCCATGCTTTCGCCCAATTGCCGCATGACCTCGCCCAATTGTCGCCGCAACGCGCCTTGGCGGCCCGCCAGATTGCCCATGGCGCGGCGCCTGCCCTCATCCATCTGGCCATCCCCGCCCTCACCCTTGCCGTTACCTTCGCCGTCGCGTTTCTCCCAGGGCATGCGCCGCCGCCGTGGCGTTTGCTGATAGGTGCGGTCCATCAGATTCTGCTGGTCTTGCAACAGATCACCCAGTTGGCGCATGGCCTTTTCGCCGGGACTGTTGCCTTGCCGCCGGGCGGTCATGCGGCGCCCGTCCAGGCTTTCCAGCATTTCCTGCAGACTGCGCAGCATTTCGCGGGCCGCATCCTTGGCGCCCAGGCGGGTCAATTCCCGAATCCGGTCCATCATTTTTTGCAGTTCCGCCGCGTCGATGGCGCGGGCGTTCGGGTCGATGGATTGCGGGCCCTGGGCCTGGCTGTCGCGCTGGAGCCGCTCCGCCAGGGCTTGCAAATATTTATCCATGGCCTTTTGCAACTGGTCCATCAGGCGTTCAATCTCGGCCTGATCCGCACCTTCCGCCAGGGCCGCCATCAAGGCATCCTGGGCCGCCCGCAATTCCCGCTCGGCCAGGGACATTTCGCCATCTTCGACCCGCAGGGCGACCTGCCACAACAACTCCAACACCGCCGCTGTCGGTTCGCCATGGTTGAGTTGTAGCCGCCGGGCCGCCGTCCACAAGGCTAGATAGACGACATGATCGTTACCATAGGATTCCGGGCCGAAGGCAATGGCGGACAGGGCCACGGCGACCTGGAATAGCCGTTCCGGCTGGCGGCTCAAAATTTGCCGCTGCTCGATAATCGCCTGGGCCACGGGGTGTTGGAATTGCCGTTCCGGCAGACGCAGGCTGATCGCCTCGGATCGGCCAATCTGGCCGCTTTCATCCTTGGCCAGATAGTGTGCTTCAACCTCCAATCCGGCCCAGGCGTGCGGGGTCAGGTCGAAAAACCCGCTTTCCCTTGCCTGCCGGGCGCCGGGCGGCGAAACGGGCAGTTCCAGACGCAGAACTTCGGCGGCCGTCTTGGCGGTCCCGGTGCTTTCGGTTGAGCCCCCCGGGGCGGCCAGGCGCAATTCGGCCCAAACCTCGGCCAGACCATAGTCGTCCGCCGATTGATAGGACAGGCGCAGGGCCTGGCGCACGGTTTCCCTGGGGTCTTCATCGGCCTTGACCGTCGGCGGCTGATCGGTGATGACGGTAAGGGGCCAATCCGCCAGTGACCGTTCCGCCGAGGCCACGCTTAGACGCCGCCCGGCCTCGATGGTCTGGCTCAATTCATAATTCAGCGTGTCGATTATCAGAAACGGCGTCACCGCGCCATCGACCGACAACCGGGGCACCCCGCTGCCGCCATAGACCCGGGCCATGAGGATGCTGCCTTGGGCGACCCGCACGGTTTCGGTGCTGTTCGGATCCAGCTTCACGGGCGGCAGACCGGTGTAATCGGGCGGATTGATCCAGGCCTCAAGCTCCGCGTCCACGGCCACGCCGGTATTGAAATCCGGGCTCAACGCTTGGCGCAGGCGTTGTGGCGCTTCGGCCCCGCCGACGAACAAACCCGCCGCCAACAGCAGGAACACCAGGGCGCGCAGAGCCCAGGGGTCGGCCTGGGGCAGGCCCGGCCGGGGCAGTCCGAGGCGAAGGTTGTGCAATTGGCCTCGGGCCCGCCGTTGGTGGGCCCGCCACAGGGCCGTGGCGCCGCCATCATGGCTGTTGGCCAATCGGTCCTGCAAGGTGCCCAGGGGACGATGCGCCAAACCACTGTCCCGTTCCAGACGCCGGGGGACGGCCCCGCCAAGCGGCCCCCCCACTCGCCACTGCTTGCCGCCTAGCCAGAGGGCGCCGGTCAAAAGCAGCGCGAACAGAACCAACAGGGCGATATGGATCCAGGCCGGCAACAGGGCCGGCAATTCCAGCAACGCCAGGGCCGTGAACAGGCCCAGGACACACAGCGGTGGCAACAGGGCCGGCCACAATCTCTCCCAAAACAGCACCAGCCGCGCCAGGGCGTGCAAAAGTGCCGTGCGGTTTGGGAGGGCCATGGCCTATTCCGGTATCGCCGCGAACCAGGACGGCGACCGGTCCAGGGCCAGCAGGTCGTCGATACTTTGGCGCGGCCGGATTACCGCGAACTCGCCACCGCGCACCAGCACCTCGGGTACCAGGGCGCGGCTGTTGTAGGTCGATGCCATGACCGCACCATACGCCCCCGCACTGCGAACGGCGATCAAATCATTGGGAGCAAGGGGGGGCATGGGCCGGGCCTTGGCCAGGGTGTCGCCGGTTTCGCAAATCGGCCCCACCACATCCGCTTCGCTGACCGGCACGCCGGGGCCGGCTTCGGACACCGGCACGATGTCGTGCCAACTGTCGTACATGGCGGGCCGGATCAAATCGTTCATCGCCGCATCGATGATGATGAAGCGCCGGCCCTCGTGTTTTTCGTGGATCACCCGGGCAACCAGAATGCCCGCATTGCCCACCAGAACCCGGCCTGGCTCCAGCACCAGGTCCAGCTTCCGGTTGGCGGTAAGGCGCTTCACCATACGGCCGTATTCGGCCGGCGATGGCGGCGTTTCGCCGCAATAGGGGATACCAAGGCCGCCGCCCAGATTACAGCGGTGGATTTCATGGCCCGCCGCGCGCAATTCATCGATCAGTTGCAGGGCCCGGTCGAAGGCCTCTTCGAACGGCGCCAGATCGGTAATCTGCGAGCCAATGTGGATGGCGACACCCAGCAGGTCCAGAGCGGGCAAGCTGGCGCCTAAATCGAAGATCGCCCTGGCCCGGCCGATGGGGATGCCGAATTTATTCTGCATACGGCCGGTGGTGATTTTTTCGTGGGTACCGGCATCGACGTCCGGATTGACCCGGATGGACACGGGCGCCACCTTGCCCATGTCCTCCGCCATGGCGCTCAATAGCCGCAATTCCGGCTCGCTCTCCACATTGAATTGGTAAATCCCGGCGGCCAGCGCCTGGATCAGTTCGTCCTTGGTCTTGCCCGGCCCGGCGAAGACAATGCTGTCGGGCGCGGCGCCCGCGGCCAGGGCGCGTCGTAATTCGCCGCCTGAAATGACATCGGCGCCGGCCCCCAGTTCGACCATGGTGCGGATAACCGCCTGGTTCGAATTGGCCTTTACCGCATAACAGATTCTCGCCTCCGTGCCCGCCAACGAGTCGGCGAGAACCCGGTAGTGCCGGGTCATCGTAGCGGTGGAATAGCAATAGAACGGCGTGCCGATGGCAGCGGCGATGGCCGGGATGGCGACATCCTCGGCATGCAAAACGCCGTTTCTGTATTGGAAATGGTCCATCAGCCTCTATTGCCTTTTTTGGTATGTCTTGGGCTTGGCCTTTTTCCTGGTATCTTCGCCGGACCGGGTCGGCGGCCCCTTTTTGCCACAGGCCGTGGCGGCGGCAAGCAGCACCGTCCCCAGCAACAGGCGCAGCATGGCCCGGCGCGGCCTCACAATCCGCTCCTGGCCTTGGCCGCCGCCGCCCGCACCTGGGCCGGCGCTGTGCCACCCTGGCTGATCCGCGAGGCGACGGAATTGCCCACGCTCAGCACCTTGAAAACCGCCTGGGTGATACCGCCCTCGACCCCCTGCATATCCGCCAGGGACAAACCGTCCAGATCGACGCCCTGTTCCTCGGCCAGCTTCACCAGGCCGCCCGTGACATGATGGGCCTGGCGGAACGGCAAACCCAGTTCCCGGACCAGCCAGTCGGCCAGGTCGGTGGCGGTGGCGAAACCCTGACCGGCCGCGGCTGCCATGGCCTCCTCTTTGACCACCAAATCGCCCAGCATTCCGGTCATGGCCGGGACCGTCAGGGCGAGGGTATCGGCCACTTCAAAAACCGGTTCCTTGTCTTCCTGCATATCCTTGGAATAGGTCATGGGGAGGCCCTTCATCACCACCAGCATGGCTGTCAGATCGCCGATCACCCGGCCGGCCTTGGCCCGCACCAATTCTGCCGCATCCGGGTTGCGTTTCTGCGGCATGATGGAAGACCCGGTGGTGAAACCATCGCCCAGGGAAATAAAATTGAACTGGGCCGAGGCCCAATTCACCAATTCCTCCGCCAGCCGCGAGAGATGCACCGACAGGATCGCCGCCGCCGCCAGATATTCCATGGCGAAATCCCGCGCCGATACCGCGTCCATGGAATTGGCCATGGGCCGATCAAAGCACAAGGCCGCCGCCGTCGCCACCCGGTCGATGGGAAACGAGGTGCCGGCCAGGGCGGCGGCGCCCAGGGGGCTTTCATTCAACCGCCGCCGGCAGTCGGCGAAGCGGCCACGATCGCGGCTCAACATTTCCACATAGGCCATCAGATGGTGGCCAAAGGTGACCGGCTGGGCCGCCTGCAAATGGGTGAAGCCGGGCATCACGGTATCCGCATGTTCTTCCGCCCGGTCCAACAGCGCCACTTGCAACCGCTTCAAGGCCGGATCCAGGGCGTCGATCTCGTCCCGCAGCCAAAGGCGAAAATCCGTGGCCACCTGATCGTTGCGCGACCGGGCGGTGTGCAGCCGGCCCGCCGCCTCGCCAATCAGCTCGCTCAACCGCGCCTCCACATGCATGTGGATATCTTCACGCGCTGGATCATAGGTGAAGGTCCCGGCGGCGATCTCCCCTTCGATCCGATCAAGTCCTTTCAAGATCGCGTGACCATCGTCGGCGGTTAGGATGCCCTGGGCCATCAACATGCTACAATGGGCCCGGCTGCCGGCGATATCCTGGCGGTAAAAGCGCCGATCAAAATGGATCGATGCATTAATTTGCTGCATAATGTCAGACGCACCGCCGGCAAACCGTCCGCCCCACAGGGTGTTGGCTGCCGGTTGGCTGCCGTCCGCCGCCTTGTCGTCCGACCGTTCGTCGGTCATTTAGAAACTCCCGCCTTTCGAGGAGGCCATGGCCCAGTTGCGTTTCATCCCCAAGGTCCCATTGGTGACCTTATTTATTGCCACCATGAGCATTTTTTTGCTGCTGGCAATGGTCCAAATAGGCCACGCCGGCAGCTTGTCCCGGCGGGCCGTCGGCACAATGGCAAACTTTACCCCGTTGCCCAATCCGCTGCCAGTGCCGGTAATGACCTTCCGTGACGGCAATGGCCGAAAACGCACCCTGGCCGACTTTGCCGACAAAGTGGTCCTGGTCAATTTCTGGGCCACCTGGTGCGGCCCCTGCCGCCGCGAAATGCCCGACCTGGATAAGTTGCAAACGCGGCTTGGCGGCCCGGAATTCATGGTCGTGGCCCTTTCGTCCGACCGCAAGGGCCTGGCGGTGGTGCGGAAGTTCTATCGGGAACACAATATCCAGAATTTGGACACCTTCATCGATAAAACCAGCGCGGTACAGCGGGCCTTCGGCGTCTATGGCCTGCCGACGTCGGTACTAATCGATGCCAGGGGACGGGAAGTCGGCCGTCTGGTCGGGCCGGCGGAATGGGTCAGCGCCGATGCCATCGCCCTGATCAACGAGGTCATCGCCAGCGGCGGATCCTGACCCGGCTTTGCCAAATTCATCGCTTGCGGTAGATTGGCAGCGGCGGCTAGAGCGCTTCCGGGCTATTCTGAACCATTTGACCACCCACCAAGGCCCCGTGGGTAGGCGCGGTTCGCAGGTCGATGTGGTACAACGTCCAAGAACCGCAACACAGCCACGGGGCCTTGGTGAGCGGCCTTCGGTGGCGCCCCCAAGCCATTCGGATGCGTTGTGCCGCTTGCCCGATGTACCACATCGCGCTACGCGACGCGGCTACCCGAATGGCTTGGGGACGCCATCAAATGATTCACAATAGCCCGGAAACGCTCTGGGCCGCCGATCTGGTGACTACGCCGTGGGAACGCCGGCGCCAATATCGACGAAGCTGTGTTGATTGGCGGCCGCCAGTTGCTGCAAACGATTAATGGCCGGTGGCGGACTAGAGGCGTCCAGCATGCCAAAGACGTTCAGCAATTGCGGGGGACTTCCGTCTTCGTTGGGCTGCAGGGGCAGGCCCAGAGCTTCGACCGGACGGCGATGTTGGTTTTCAAAGGCAATATTCCAGATCCATATGGCGCCACATGGTTGGTTGACGGTTTGGGCCGTGCGGGCGCCCCGGGACGCGCGGTGTTCAGGTTCCGTCAACTCCATTAGATTGCGGCCCGTTAGTTCGACCCCAATGACCTCGCGGACCATGGTTCCGGCGAGGCGGAAAATGATCTCGGTTTCGGAAAATATCTCGATCAAGGAAATAGAGGGTAAAATTTCTGTAATGTCGTCCAGTTGCATATCCGAACGCAGGGGCAATATCTTATCGCCACGCCAGGCGGTCCAGGCCGTCGCCAGGATCTGACAGTTTCTAGTGACCGGCGTCAATTCGTTAAACTGCATAACATGCATACGTTGAAATTCATGACCGCAATATAAGATTAAACGAATTTAACGCCCCACATGTCAAATCCAAATCCCGTTCCGCAACGGAATTGCTGAACGTATGATCTACAGATCGCAAAAAATTGCTCTACGGAAATTGCCGCCCGCGGCGGTATAATCAGTTGGAAAAACAGCGCGGCGAATTTTACGCCAGACAATAGGAAACGAATGATGATGGCGAAGAGCTCCATATTGACGGCCCTGGCTTTGGCGGTGACCTTGTTCGCGGCCGCGCCCGTCGCGGCGGCCGAAGCGATCTATAGCAATTGGCTGGGCAGGGCCATCGCCGGCTATGACCCGGTGGCCTATTTCACGGAAGGCAATGCGGTGGAAGGCAAAGGCGACTTCACGGCAAAATGGATGGGCGCGAATTGGCGGTTTGCCTCGGCCGCCAACCGGGATCTGTTTGTTGCCACGCCAGAAAATTACGCACCCAAATACGGCGGCTATTGCGCCTATGCCGTGGCCCAGAACAGCACGGCCAGTATCGACCCCACGGCCTGGACCATTCTCGATGGAAAGCTGTATTTGAACTACTCTCACGATATCCAAAAGACCTGGGAGGCCAACCGGGACGCCTATATCGCCGCCGCGGACACGAACTGGCCCGGCGTCCTGCGTTAATTCGGTCATGGCGCCAAGGGGAGTTTGAGGCGCGCGGAAAGCCCGCCCAACTCAGAGTCTTGCAGGCTTAATTCGCCCTGATACAGGCTGGCCATGTCGGCGACGATCGCCAGGCCAAGGCCCGAACCGGGCTTGCTTTCATCCAGCCGGGTCCCGCGGGCCAGGGCCTCCGCCTGGCGCTCCAGGGGCAGGCCCGGGCCATCGTCGTCAATGGATAGGAGCATATCACCCCCATGGACACTGGCCCGTACGCGCACCGTGGCTTGCGCCCACTGGCAGGCATTATCCAGCAAATTACCCAGCATCTCCTGGAAGTCCTCGCGCTCGCCCGCGAAGGCCAGGCCCGCCGCCCCCTCGACCGCGATCGCCACCCCACGGTCCAGATACAGCCGGGTCAGGACCCGGGTCAGCTCATGCAGCACCGGTTCGATAGCGCAATGAGCGCCAAGAACGCCCACGGCGGCGGCCGTGCGGGCGCGCGATAGGTGCCGGTCGACCTGACGCCTCATCTCTATTACCTGGCGCCGCACCTGCGCCGCCAGTTCACCGTCATTCCCCGCCGCCTCGTTGGACAGCACCGCCAGGGGGTTTTTCAAGGCATGGGCCAGATCGCCCGCATGTGCCCGGGCGCGGCTGATCACCTCGGCCTGGTGTCCCAGCAGGGTGTCGATCTCGTCCGCCAGGGGTTGGATCTCGCTGGGAAAGGCGCCTTGCAAATGGTCCGCCTGACCGGTCCGAATGGCTGCCAGGGCGCGGCCGATCCGTGCCAAGGGCCGCAGGCCGATCTGTACCTGCAGTATCACGGCCCCGATCAACCCCAGGCCCAGTATGACCAGTGCCGCCGCCAACAGGCGGTCGAAGCGGGCGATATGGGCCTCGCTGCCGGCGCTGTCGCCAGCCAATTGGAACACGATGGCGCCGTCCACCTCGGGCAAGGTCAGGCGCCGGGCTGCCAACCGGAGGCGAATGCCGTTCGGCCCGGCGATATTCCGGAATATCAGTTTGCTGCTCCCCAGCTGGTCAAATGGCAAGGAACTGTCCCACAAAGAGCGGGACCGCAGCAGCGGGCCATCCGCGTCGGCAATCTGCCAATACCAGCCCGACAGCGGCTGTTGGAAGCGCGGGTCCGGCAGGGGCCGGCGCAGGCTTGGTCCGGCGGCGGCGTCCCACTCGCTGGCCGCGATGACGCCGTCCAATTGCGCCGTTAGATTTTCGTCGAAACCGCGCCGCACCTGATCGGCGAACAATGCCGACAACACGGCCCAGGCGGCCAACAACGCGACGGCGCACCACAGGGCCGCCATGGCGATCAAACGCAAACGTAAGGAATAGCCCCTAGGGGTCATTGCCCGCGCCGTCATTTGCCTCTTGCGGACCGATCAGGCGGTAACCCAGGCCGCGCACCGTCTCGATCAGGCCGGCCTGGGTTTTTCGCCGCAGGCGGCCGATGAAGACCTCTATGGTGTTGGAATCCTTATCGAAATCCTGCTCATACAGATGTTCGACCAATTCCGTACGGGAAATGACCTTGCCCTGGTGGTGCATCAAATACGACAGCAGGCGAAATTCCAGGGCGGTCAGCGAAACCGCCCGGCCATCCAGGCTAACCCGGGCCGCGGCGATATCCAGGCGCAGGGGACCGCATTGGATTTCATTGCTGGCGTGGCCGGCGGCACGGCGCAGCAAGGCCCGGATGCGGGCCAGCATCTCCTCCATGTGAAAAGGCTTGGCCAGATAATCGTCGGCCCCCGCATCGATGCCGGAAACCTTGTCGGACCAGCGGTCCCGCGCGGTCAGAATAAGCACCGGCATATTGCGCCCGTCCTGGCGCCAGCGTTGCAGAATTGTGATGCCGTCCAGGGTCGGCAGGCCCAGATCCAGCAACACCGCGTCATAGGGTTCCGTGTCGCCGAGGAAATGGCCTTCCTCGCCATCATGGGCCACATCCACCGCATAGCCGGCCTCGGCCAGGGCGTCCCGCAGTTGCCGGGCCAAATCCTTGTCATCCTCAACCACCAGCAGCCGCATCAGCGCCGCCCCCTGCTTTGTAAAACCCGGCCCGATTGGGCGTCCACCACCAGTTGTTGCACGCGATTGTTCGGCGCCAGCAACTTCAGGCGGTAGATCGAACGGCCCTGGTTGTTGCGCGCCAGGGCCGCATCCAGCAGACGCCCTGGATAGCGGCCTCGGATCCGCCGCAATATCTGTTGCAGGGGTAGAATTCTGCCGGCGCTAACCGCGGCGCGGGCCCGGTCATGGTCCCGGCGCCCCTGTTGTATCAATATCCGCCTACCCTGATGGGCCCGAGGCACCGGCCTTTCCAACCACTCGAAGGGCCAGGCCAGGGTCGACCATATCTGTGGGGGCCGTGCCCGATGGTCCGCGCTTGCCGGCATCGGCAGGGCCAGAACGGTGATGGCGGCGGCCAGGATCGCTATGCTGAATAAGCGTTGAAGCATGCCCCATACTAGCCCGGGCCACATGAACCGCGGGTGAACGATTTGACGGCCCGCCCAAGGGCGGGTATCAGACGGCAAGCGCGACGACCAGGCGGGCCGGGCAGGCCCCAACAGACACATTTGTAACGGTAACAACGGCGGAACCATAAGGCATGGCGTCCTATCAATACATTTTCACCATGCGCGATTTGCGCAAGGTCTTCCCCGGCGGCCGGGAGGTCCTGAAGGACATCACCCTGGCCTTTTTCCCGGGCGCCAAGATTGGCGTCATCGGCGGCAACGGCGCCGGCAAATCGACCATGTTGCGGATCATGGCGGGTTTGGAAACCGAATTCAGTGGCGAGGCATGGGCCGCCGATGGGGTGCGCGTGGGGCTGTTGTCCCAGGAGCCGGAACTGGATCCGGACAAGGACGTCCAGGGCAATGTCACCGATGGGGTGCGCGCCACCAGGGATTTGCTGGATCAATTCGAAGCGGTCAGCGCGCGCTTCGCCGAGGAAATGACGGACGACGAAATGAACGCCCTGATCGAGGAACAGGGTGAACTGCAAGAACGGATCGAGAGCCAGGATGCCTGGGATCTGGACCGCCATATTGAGATTGCCATGGACGCCCTGCGCTGTCCGCCCGGCGACGCGGACGTCACCAAACTATCGGGCGGCGAGCGGCGGCGGGTGGCGCTGTGCCGGCTGTTGCTGGAGAAGCCGGATCTGTTGTTGCTGGACGAGCCGACCAACCATCTGGACGCGGAATCCGTTGCCTGGCTGGAGCGCCATTTGCACGACTACACCGGCACCGTGGTGGCCATCACCCATGACCGCTATTTCCTGGACAACGTGGCCGGCTGGATATTGGAGCTGGACCGGGGCCGGGGCATTCCCTACGAGGGCAATTATACCGGTTGGCTGGTGCAAAAGCAAAAGCGCCTGGCGCAGGAGGGCAGCCAGGAAGAGGCCAGGCAACGCAGCCTGGCCAGCGAGTTGGAATGGATCCAGCAATCGCCACGGGCCCGCCAGGCGAAAAGCAAGGCGCGCATCCAGGCCTACGAGGAATTGCTGGCTCAGGAAATCGACACCGGGCCGAAGCGGGCCCAGATCGTCATTCCGCCGGGGCCCCGGCTGGGGGATCTGGTGATCGAGGCAACCGGTCTGCAAAAGGGTTATGGCGACCAACTGCTGATCGATAGCTTGGATTTCAAACTGCCGCCCGGCGGCATCGTCGGGGTAATAGGCCCCAACGGCGCGGGCAAAACCACCCTGTTCCGCATGCTGGTGGACGACGAGGCGCCCGATCAGGGCGCCCTCAAGGTTGGCGATACGGTGACCCTGGGTTATGTGGATCAATCCCGCGACGCCCTGGCCTGCAAGGCCACGGTCTGGCAGGAAATCTCGGGCGGCGCGGAAGAGATCGAGTTGGGCAAGCGCGGCGTCAACAGCCGCGCGTACTGTACTTGGTTCGGCTTTCGCGGCCCGGATCAGCAGAAACCGGTGGGCCAGCTTTCGGGCGGCGAGCGCAACCGGGTGCATCTGGCCAAGATGTTGAAATCAGGCGCCAATCTGATCCTGCTGGATGAACCGACCAACGACCTGGACGTGGACACCCTGCGCGCCCTGGAAGAGGCCTTGCTGGCGTTCGCCGGCTGCGCCATGGTGATCAGCCATGACCGCTGGTTCCTGGACCGCATCGCAACGCATATCCTGGCCTTTGAAGGCGACAGCCACGTCGAATGGTTCGAAGGCAATTACGAAGCCTATGAGGAAGACCGCAAACGCCGCCTGGGCCAGGCCGCGGAACAACCCCACCGCATTAAATACAAACCAATTTCGAGGGGATAGAACTATTCCAGTTTGATTGGAGTGGCCGGCCGCCCGCCGCGAATTATTGCAGTTTAGGGGGCTGGGAATTTATGTTGCGCACCTTGGCCTCCAAGGTGTCCAGAAAAGCATCCAAATCGCCGCCCGCGGTGCGGATGGCGGCGGCGAAATCCGAGCGTTGGGTCAGGGACATGGAGATGCCCTCCACCATCACGTCGACGATACGGACCGCGCCAAGCCGCTCGCGCAAATGCCAGACGACTTCGACCGGCTCGCCGCTGGGACGCTGGATGCGGGTGCTCACGCTGGCCTGGCCGCGGTCATCTATGCTTTCCTCCAGCACGACGAACGATTCGCCGGCATAATTGCCGAAGCGGGCCGAATAGGAATTCACGATGTAAGCTTCGAACAGTTTCAGGTAGCGCCGCCGCTGCGGATAGCTGGCGTGCCGCCAATAGCGCCCCAAGGCGAAACGGGCGATCCCTTTCATGGCGAAGCTCTGATTTAAAAGGTGACGGAAGCGGCGGGTTTTTTCCCGCGGGGTCAACTGTTCGTTCGACAACATCTCTACGGCGGCGTCGCCCAGCGCCTTGATCAGCGCCGTGGCCTCACCGGACAGGAGCGGGCGGTTTTGGGATTTTGCAACAGCCGGGGAGCCGGCCATTGGCAGCGCCATGAAAACCATACCCAGGGCCAGGGCAAACAGACCCAAGAACCCTCGGCGGCGCATGCCCGCGTGGCCAGGTCTATTTGTTGATGGACGAGACACGCTCTGCTTCGTTATCTTCCTCTAGCGCTTCGGCCATTTCCGGTAGCGGGTTATCGGGGCCACGGCCATTGGCGATTTCCGAGGCCCGGTATTGACGGTACAAACTACGGACGGTGGCATAAAAATCGATTGAACCCCGTTCGATCTCGTCAAAACTCTCGATATTGCGGGATCGGGTATCTATCCCCCGAACCACGGTGCGCGCCAGGGAGAAACCGGTGCGATGCTCGTCACGGACAACATAATTGATCGGGTTGGTGTAGAATTCGAGGGCCCGGCCCAGTCCGTCCCGGACATTCGATGGGCCGATAAGGGGCAATATCAAATAGGGACCCGGACCCGCCCCCCAAACCGCCATGGTTTGGCCCAAATCTTCGTTATGGAATGGAATGCCGGCATCAGGATCCTTGGGATCATCGCCCGCCGCCACGTCATTCAAACCGCCGACACCAAAGAAACTATTGGTGGTGAATCGGCCAAAGCTGTCAGAGGCCCGCTCCATCTCGCCCTGCAGGACGTCATGGACGAAAATACCTGGGGTTTCCAGGTTGTTGATGACGCTACGGACGCTGTTGCGGGCACCTTCGGGTAGGGTTCCACGGTAAATTTCAGCCACTGGGCGCAGTAAAATATGATCGAAGGCGCAGTTGACTTCGAATAAATAGCGATTCAACGGCTCGAGCGGATCGTTGGCTTCATTGTACGCCGCCACCCCTTCCTTGTCGCTGGTCGGCGGCGGCATGGCACAACCAGCCAGGGCGGCAAGGGTAAATATGGCGGCAACGGCAAACCTGGCGCTGGCCAAACTGGCGCTGTTGCGTAGTGTCATGACATTCCCTCGTATGCCTCACCTAACCCTTGTGGCTTCAATTTCCCCCGAAAACAGGGAAAAATATTGCGAAACTCAGTTCTCGGTAACTCGTGGCGGCCGCCGCCGACTTCAAGCCATCCATCCAGCCCTGGTTTACCCCCGGGGTCGTAACTATTGTCTTAACGGCGGCCTTCGCCGAGATATCGCCGCTACGAGCCCATGCCATGTAAGTCAGGGACCGGTTCGCAAAGAAATTCGCCGCCAATTTGGTACCACAGGGAAATGGAGTTGGCTAGATTTTGCGTGAACATTGTATCGATCCTATCACAGGTGTTGCAATTTAGCAGCGCTTCACAAGATCTTTGAACGACGACTATTCAAGCCATGAGGTTGCGGTCAGCCGCGGGCCGGGCGTGAATCAAGCGAATTATCCTACATAGTCCGGATTTGCCTTAAGACGGCGCCGGCAAAAAATCACGCAGGGCCTCCAGGGTTGCATCTGGCGTCTCGTCCATCATGATATGGCCCGCGCCTTCGATCACAACCTGCCGGGCGCCGCTGATCTGTTGCGCCAGTTTCCGCGCCTGCCTCACCGGTGTCATCATATCGCGCTCGCCCATGATCGACAGGGTCGGACAGGTCAGGTTTCGCGCCGCCGCGTCGCCGCCTTCGTAGACATGGCAGGCATTCATGTCGTTATATAAAATCCCGTCGCCAGCGTCTTCCAGCAAACGCATGCCGCCGGCCATCATCCACATGCCCGGCACGGTGTTCTTGCCCCGCTGTGCCGCCCGGCCATAGCCCCAGGCATTGGTCAACTGGTTCGCCAGGTGCTCGTTCGCCCGGGCCGAAGACAGCAGTTCGTCGTTAACCCGCATGGGCACGGCGCAGCCCAGCAGGGCCAGGGCGCTGACCCGGCCGGGATGGCGGGCCGCGGCTTCCAATGTAACCAACGAGCCGACACTATGGCCAACCAAGGCCGCCTGCCGCAGGCCAGCGGCATCCAGCAATGCGATCAGCCAATCCGCCAGACCCTCTATGGTCGGGATGGGGGGCCCCTCGGAGCGGCCATGGGCCGGCATATCAACGGCCAGGACGCCTTGACCATGCCAGGCAAAATAGCGGGTTTGCAGCTTCCAGACCGTGTGGTCCGCCGCCGCCCCATGGACAAAGACGATTGCCGGCAGGCTGGGATCAAAGGGCTTGCCCCCGGTGGCGGCGAATACCTTGCGGCCGTCGACGCTCAATTCCATGGCGATAACTCCTCTTCTCAGCGTTGCGAGCGCCGTAAGGCATTGCCCAGATCATCCATCAGATCGCGGACATCTTCCAATCCCACGGACATGCGCACCATGTCCTCGCTGACACCTGCGGCCTCCAACGACGCCGCATCCATCTGTTGATGGGTGGTGGAGGCGGGATGGATGATCAGGGATTTGGCATCGCCCACATTTGCCAGGTGCGAGTAGATTTCCAGGCTTTCGATAAACTTGGCGCCGGCCCCGCGCCCGCCCCTGATGCCGAAGCTGAAGATGGCACCGGCACCTTCGGGCAACAGGGACATGGCCAGATTATGGTCCGCATGATTGGGCAGTTCGGGATAGGTGACCCAGGCCACCGCCTCGTTGCCGGATAGGAATTTGACGATTTCGCGGGTATTGGTCACATGGCGCTCCATGCGGACGGACAGAGTTTCCACGCCTTGCAGGATGTAAAAGGCAGTCTGGGGGCTCATGGAGGCGCCGAAATCGCGCAAGCCTTCCATCCGGGCCCGCATGATGAAGGCGCCGGGCCCGAATTCCTCGGCGAAATCAAGGCCGTGATAGCCGTCATAGGGCTCCGTCATGGTGGGGAATTTGCCCGAACCCTCCCAATCGAATTGCCCGCTGTCGACCAGAATACCGGCAACCGCGACGCCATGGCCGCCCAGGAACTTGGTGGCCGAATGGGTCACGATATCGGCGCCATGTTCAAACGGGCGAAACAAATATGGCGTGGCGAAGGTGTTATCGATCATCAAGGGGATGCCATGGGCATGGGCCACGTCCGACACCGCCCTGACATTCATTACTTCCAGGCCGGGATTGCCCAGGGTCTCGCCGTACAGCAACCGGGTGTTGGGCCGGATCGCTGCGGCATATGCGTCCGGATCGCGAGGATCGACAAAGGTTGCTTCGATGCCGAAACGAGGCAGTGTATGGGCAAACATGTTGTGGCTGCCGCCATAGATCGAGGCGGAAGAGACGATATGGCTGCCCTGTCCCATCAGGGTCGCGATTCCCAGGTGCAGCGCGGCCTGTCCGGAGGCTGTGGCGACGGCGCCGACCCCGCCCTCAAGTGCCGCGATGCGTTCCTCCAACACCGCGACCGTGGGGTTGGAAATGCGGGAATAGATATGCCCGGCCCGCTCCAGATTGAACAGCGCCGCCGCATGGTCGGTATCCTGAAAGACGAAGGAAGTGGATTGATAGATCGGCACGGCGCGGGCGCCATAGGCGGCATCCGGCTTCTGGCCCGCATGCAGGGTCAGGGTATCGAAGTTAAGATTTTTCGGATCCGCCATCCGGCCCTCCAAAGCTGGAAATTTCGCCGCATCCTAATACCCCCGAGCCATGGTAGCAACGAAGGCCTCGCCTGCATTGCAGGCTGACATCGAGGGGTCAAAGTGTCAGAGTCCCGGCATGGAATTTAGGGGAGACAGAAATGGCCGTTCTGCGCATTGAGCCGTTGCATGAAGACTTCGGCGCCCGCGTTCAGGGCATTGATCTACGCCAACCGTTGGCGCCCGAGGCGGTGAGGGAAATCCAGGCGGCGATCGATCAACATTCATTCCTGTATTTTCCGGACCAGCAAATGGATGACGAGAGGCATCTGGCCTTCACCAGAAGCCTGGGCGAGTTGGAGGAAAGCCACGTTGCCCTGGGTCAAACCGGTCAAATCAACTATTTGGGCACTATCGGCAATGTCCAGCCCGACGGTAGCCGGCTGGGCAGCGGCCACAAGAAAACCATCTTTCTGACCGGCAATAATATGTGGCATACGGATTCATCCTTCCGCGAGGTGCCCAGCCGTCTTTCCATCATGTGCGCCTACGAGGTGCCGGAGGCGGGCGGGGCCACGGAATTCGCCAGCGCCCGGGCGGCTTATCAGCGCCTTGATGCTGCCATGCAGGAACGGATCGAGCCTTTGGTGGCGATCCACGACTATGTCTTTTCCAGAAGCAAAGTAGGCCCCGATGCGGTGACCCCGTCCCATGCCGCCTCCCTACCCCCGGTGCGGCAAAAGCTGGTCAGGACGAACCCAGGCACGGGGGCGAAAAACTACTACATCGGCTCCCACGTCAAAGCCATCGAGGGCTGGAGCGATAGGGACAGCCGGCAGCTTCTCGACGACCTGCAGGAACGCGCCACGAAACCGCAATACATCTATTCCCACGCCTGGCGGCCGGGCGATCTGGTGATCTGGGACAACCGCTGCATGATCCATCGCGGCAGCGGCTATGACGCCGACCGCTACCGCCGCTACATGCGCCAGACCCGGGTGCGAGGGGACGGCCCGAAGCTGCGGGAATGATGGCGAAATTCGCAACGGCGGGAAATTGCGGAGAACAGCCTGGTTTCTGCCCGCTTTTCGATATGTCGGCGTAGCCGCCACAAATGGTGCGCGGCTGGCCGCCAGTACGGCAAATGGCACACGAAGGCGGTATCAGGAAGGCCACAAGACGTTTGCATCGCCGGGGCGTAGTCGCTTAACATCGCGCGGGGAAATCAAATAAGACTAATATTCCAAATGTCGACGCGCCCCGAATATGTTTCGACAGGCTGTTTGATGGGAGGACTTTCTGCATGATTGAGTTCCATTCCGGCAGCAGCAACGCCGTTAATTCAAAGCCGCCCTCGATATCTTCAAAGCCTGCGCGGCCGAGGCGCCCGATGACAATTTCGCGAAGCTGTATATCGATCTATGCCACGGCCCGATCAGCAATCCCCCGGCCGAACCCTGGCCAGGCGTCTGGATCCTGGATCAAGAATAACTCCAAGCTGACTTTAACCCCGGCGGGATTAGCGAACATGAGCGACGAACTTCATTACGGGACCATTCTTGCACTCTCCACCCGCATCGAGGCCGGCGAGCTATCGCCGGTTACCCTGGCGGAGGCCATGTTGAACCGCATCGCGGCGTTGGATGGGCGGCTTAAATCCTATGCCACGGTGATGGCGGAGCGGGCCATGGCGGAGGCACGGGCGGCGGAGGCGGAGATTGCCGCCGGGGGCTACCGGGGCAAACTGCATGGCATACCCGTCGCGGTGAAGGATCTTTGTTAATCCAAAGGCGTCCGCACCATGGGCGGCTGCGCGGTATTGGCGGACCACATGCCGGCGTTCGATGCCACGGTGGTGCGCCGGCTCCACGAGGCGGGCGCGGTTTTACTGGGCAAGCTGAACCTGACCGAAGGCGCCATGGCCGGCTATAACCCGGCCTTCGACGTGCCCGAGAACCCCTGGCGGGAAGGCCATTGGTCCGGCGCGTCCTCCTCGGGCTCCGGGGCCGCGACCGCCGCCGGCCTGGCCTATGCCACCCTGGGCAGCGATACGGGCGGTTCCATCCGCCATCCGGCGGCGGTCTGCGGCACCGTGGGGCTGAAGCCGACCTGGGGCCGAGTAAGCCGCCATGGCGTGCTCGATTTGGCGCAATCGCTCGATCACGTGGGCCCCCTGACGCGCAGCAGCGCGGACGCCGGTATCGTCCTGCAGGCCATCGCGGGCCAGGACCCGGACGATGCCACCACCCATGTGGCACTGGTGCCCCATATGCTGGCCGGATTGACGCGGGGCGCCAAGGGCTTGCGCATTGGCTGGGACCAACGCTTTGCCTCCGAAGACATGGCGCCCGACTATGCCGCCGCCGTTGCCGCCGCCATCGCGGTGATGGCCAAACAGGGGGCCGAGATTGTCGAGGTGTCCATGCCCGAACGCCTGGCCGACTATCTGCCGGCCTGGTCGGTGCTGTGCACCTCGGAAGCGGCCGACGCCCATCGCGCCACCTACCCCGCACGCGCCGATGAATACGGCCCCTGGTTTCGGGAATGGCTGGCCCGTGGCCATGAATTTTCCGCCGCCGATTATGCCGAGGCGAACAATATCCGCGCCGCCTGTGTGGGGGATATGCGCAAGACCATGCAGGATGTGGACCTGCTGGCCTGTCCGGGCACCACGCGGGCCGCCTATCCGGTTAGCGCGGAGACCGCCTATGGCCCCATTCCCAAAGACCGCGATCCCTGGCAGACCCGTTTCACCGTGCCCATGGACTATGCGGGTCTGCCGACCATTTCACTGCCCTGCGGCCTGTCTGACGATGGCCTGCCCCTGTCCCTGCAATTCGTCGCCCACGCCATGGCCGAGCCCTTGTTGATACAAGCCGGCGCCGCCTACGAGGCGGCGACCGAATGGCATCGCATGCATCCACCGGGCTGGTAACACTAAAAAGCAAAGATAAAAGTCCATTCATAACATTAGAATGACAACAATTGGGGTGACCTTCCTATATAAGAGTATTTAAGTTTTTTATTACACGTAAATTCTAAAGACCGGGCCTAAAAATAGGATTTTCGTAACCATTTGCCACATATCCTGTCTGCCGCGAACAATTCAGGTACAGAAGAGTAGGAACGCGGCATGGTACTGCTGGGCCGTATGCTCGTGGTGATCGCGGCTTGCCTGGCCCTTGTCCGGCCGGCCACGGGCCATGCCCAAACGTTGCAGGACAGCGCCGAATTGGCGCAGGAGGTGCTGGACGTATTCGATTTTGAAGTCCAGGCCAACTTCGAAGACGAGAAAACCATCCGCGCCCGGGCCGAACGGGGCGATGCCATGGCCCAGCACGAACTTGGCGTCCTTTTGGCCGTGGGCAAAGGCCATCAACGGCACTATGTCGAGGCGGCGCAATGGTTGCAACGAGCCGCCGAGCAGGGCCATAGTGGCGCGCAATTCTGGCTTGGCAATCTGTACGTGCGGGGCATGGGCGTAACCCGGGATTTTGACCAAATGGTGCAGTGGTGGCGCAAGGCGGCACTGCAAGGCAACATCAGTGCCCAATACGCCCTGGGCACCGTCTATCGCGACGGCCGCCTCGTGCGGCGGGATATTGAACGCGCCAATGCTTGGTTCCATATGGCCGGCGGCACGCCCGGCATGCTTGAAGTTGTTCAAAAACGCAAGAAGGCCGGCAAACCAATCTTGAGCCGCGCCGAAATCGAGGCCGCCGATCTGGAGGCCCGCCTGGCCGCGATCAGGGCGCGTCGACTGGAACGCTATACAAAAGAAAGCGCCCAGGGCGGTAGATAGGATTTCGGCAGCCCCTGGAGCATTTTCAATGAACCTTGGAGCGGCCCGGTGTCGCTTCGGCGACAGTTGAAAAGGCGCTAAACCTGCATGGTTTCGCCGCCCTGAACGACCACTTCCAGCAAAGTGGGTCCGTCGCGGCCATTGGCGGACTGGAACGCCTCCCTGAACGCCGTGCCGGTTTCTATACGCTCGGCCTGCAAGCCCAGGGACCGGGCCAGGCCGGAGAATTCGATGGCCGGCTCCTTGAAGTCCATGGCGATGAACTGATCATTGCCGTGAAAGGCCAGCAAGCGTTCCTTGATAATCCGATAGCCGCCATTATTGGCGATGACAAAGGTGATCGGCAGCTTTAAATGGGCCGCCGTCCAAAGGGCCTGAATGCTGTACATGGCACTGCCATCACCCAGCACGGCAACCACACGGCGGTCCGGGTGGGCGATCTGGATGCCAAGGGACGCCGCGATGCCCCAGCCGATGCCGCCGCTTGCATTGCCGAAATAGCCATAGCGGTCGCGGATGGGCAGGAAATTCAGCAGGCTACGGCTGCTGATGATGCCCTCATCGACGACGATGGCGTCTTCGGGCAGCAGATCCACCAGACGCATCATCAGCCAATCCGGCTCGATCGGACTGGCTGCCGCCATTTCGGTGAACTTGGCCCGCGATGCCTCCCGCTGTATGGACCAGTTGCCCGCCGCCACCACCGCCAGGGATGCCTTGGCCCGGTCCGCCAAGTCCTGGCCGCCGCGCGCCGACAAAACGGGCAGCAACGCCGCGACGGTTTCCTTGACATCGCCGCGCAAGGCCAGCCCTACCGCATGGTTCTTGCCCATTTCCCAATCGCGCTGGCCGATCTGGATCACCCCTAGATCCGCGGGCAGGGGATCGACCTCGCTATATACCGACATGCGCAACAAGTCGGCGCCCAGGCATATCAGCAAATCATGCGGCGACAGCAGATCGCGGACATAACTTTGGTTCCGGTTCAGGCTGCCCATGAAGGCGGGATGCTCGAAAGGAAAATGGGCGCCGTCGTTGACCGTCTGCTGGTAGACCGGCGCACCCAGCATTTCCGCCAGCCGTGCGGCTTCCCCGAAGGCGTCGGAGGCGACAATCTCGTGCCCGGCGACGATGACCGGGCGCCGAGCCTGTAAAAGCCGCGCCGCCAGATTTTCCAGGCTGGCATCCGAGGGGCGCGCCGCCGCATCAACCCGGGTGCTTTCGCCCAAGTCAATGGCCGCTTCCATATTCAGGATGTCGCCGGGCAGGGAAATGAACACCGGCCCGGTAGGCGGGGTCAGCGCGATCTTCGCCGCGCGCCGCATGATGATCGGCAAATCTTCGATACGGGTGACCTCGACCGCCCATTTCACCAATGGCGCGGCGATAGGCACCAGGGGGGCATACAACAGCGGCTCGGTCAGGCCATGGCCCTGTTCCTGCTGACCAGCGGTGATGATCAGGGGAGAGCCGGAAAAATTGGCCGTATACAGCGCGCCCATGGCATTGCCCAGGCCCGGCGCCACATGCACGTTGACGGCCGCTATCTTGCCCGAGGCCCGGGCGTAACCGTCAGCCATGGCGACAACGATGGCTTCCTGCAGGCCAAGGACATAGCTGATATCGGTCTGCTGGGTCATGGCATGCATGATCGGCAATTCCGTGGTTCCGGGATTGCCAAACAAACGGGTGACGCCTTCGTCCTTCAACAGGGCCAGAAAGGCGCTGCGGCCGGCAATGGTGTTGCGCTTGCGCTGGTTGTTCATGAGTGTTCCTATTCTTAAACGTCCGGCGCCACCTTGCAGGCGGCCAATTCTTCCAACACCGTGACCACGGCGCTATGGTCCTCCTTGGCCCGCCCCCGCGCCTTCAAGGCGTTGTGGAGCGTTTCCGCCGTGGCCGTCAGGGGCAGTACGACGCCCAGATCCCGTGCCGCCGACAACGCCACGTTCAAATCCTTTTGCTGCAATTCAGCGCGAAAGCCCGGTTCGAAATTGCCCGCCAGCATGCGGGCGCCATGGTTTTCCAGGATCATCGAGGATGCCGCGCCACCCATCAGGGCCTGACGCACGCGGGCCGGGTCGGCGCCGGCCTTGGCGGCCAGGACCAGGGCCTCCGCCACCGCTTGTACGGTGACGCCGACGATGATCTGATTGGCGGCCTTGCAAACCTGGCCATCGCCGTTGCGGGT
Source organism: Alphaproteobacteria bacterium (assembly GCA_047518225.1). GTDB lineage: Bacteria > Pseudomonadota > Alphaproteobacteria. Next base: position 22,457 of record JAKZRK010000270.1, read on the forward strand.
GCCGATCAAAGTCACCGTACCGCCCATCAGCGCGAACAAAGGCCGGGCGCGGTCAAAGGCGTCCCGGGGCCCACCGGCCATTATCGTCAGCGTTGCGTTTTCCGCCCCAATGCTGCCACCCGAAACCGGGGCATCAAGATAAAGGCAGCCGAGATCATTAATGCGGGCGGCGAAAGCGGTGGTCGCGGTGGGGGAGATGGAGCTCATATCGATCACCAGTTGACCGGGATGCAAACCCTCGGCCACGCCGTGGCGGCCAAACAGGGCCGCATCCACGTCCGGGGTGTCGGGCACCATCACGATCACCACCTCTACCTGTTCCGTCACGGCCCGGCCGCTGTCGCAGGCGATGGCGCCGCCTTGTAGCAATGCCGCCGGCAGGGATGGCGCCAGATCATGGAGATAGAGTTCATGGCCCGCTTTTTGCAGATGCCCCGCCATGGGCGCCCCCATGATCCCCAATCCGATAAAGCCCACCTTCATGCCGCCCTCCTTTGCCGCCAGATCCCGTTGGGCGTATCAGTTTCCCATACCCTCAAACCTTAAAAGACAGAACCATTGAACCAATCATCCGGATCGCCATTGCGCTTCCCCGTGATCGAAAATGTCCCTGGCCGAAAATGGATGGGTCCGACCGTGCCCTCAGGTCATACCCAACGGTAATACTATCCGCGAAAAAAATAGGGGACCGCCATTTTTGGCGATCCCCAACGTATTTTTTTGTTTTTGCTGTAGCGCACCCGGTTCCTTGGACACAAGTTTGTCTCACGCTGCGGGCCTGATTGAGATCGCGGCGTGCCACGCCTGACGAGCTTGAGCGGGGCTCAGGTAGCCGTTCTTTTCGACGATCCACTGGGCATTGTAGAGTTCGACGAAGTCGCGGACGGCGTCCCGCAGCTCCGCGATGTTGCGGTAGATG
>JAKZRK010000271.1:0-5076 GCA_047518225.1 Alphaproteobacteria bacterium
AGTGCGGGCAGGCAAAGCCGTCTCCCCAGCGGGCTTTCTCCAGGTAGGCGGCGCAGGCCGCATCATCGGGGAAAAGTCGCTGGAACTCGGGTAGCGAATGCGGGAATGGGAGATCGGCGCGGTCGAGAACATCCATGGCGGGCTCCCCTATATCCGGTTTGCGCCCATTCTAGCCCTAGTGGGTGTGGGTGTAAACCGGATAGGCAAGGAATGAACTTGTGGATATCTTCCTCGGATGGAGGCGCCGCGCCGCCAAGTTCCGCCAGTATTTTGGCGGCCAGGCGGTGCAAATTATTGACCTGTTTCCCGTCACAGACTTGGTGCTTAAGTGGCGCCACTTTGGGCTTGTCTCCACGCATTCGGTCGCGGGTCAACAGGCAGCTTAGGTCCGGCGCATTCTTGTCGCGGTTGGTCAGATTGCCCTGGTTCAATGCGAAACAATTCTGAACCGTCTTGATAATGCTGGTGTGGTCGAAAGGCGTGCCGCCGGATGGGCGGGCGATGGTCCCCTCTTCGATCAACGGAGACACCACGACGGCCGGAACCCGGACCCCGAAACGCTTGAACAGAAAGCCCAACTGTCCGGGTTCGACGTTGCCATCTTCCGGGGGCGCCGCCGTCGCGGTTGGCGGGTAATGGTCGTAACAGCCGCCGTGTTCGTCATAGGTGATAACCAGCATGGTTTCCTTCCATGTGGGCGCGTTTTTCACCGCATTATAAATGTCAGCGATCAGCTTTTCGCCCGGCCGAATGTCGGCGTTCGGATGCTGGTCGTTCTGATTTGGACCTTCGAACTGGGGTTCGATGAAGGCATAGGACGGCAGCGTCCCGGCGGCGGCATCGCGATGGAATTCCTTGGTCAATTTGAAGTTGCCGTCATATTTGCGATCCTGGATCCGAACCATCGCCATGCGGCTCAACGAGAATGGGTTCCAGGTGCCATCTTTATTCCGCGAGCCGCTGTAAATGCCCCAACTGAGATCGCTCCGGCCATCGTTGTCGATGGCATCTTGAATCTGATTGAATATGGTTTTGGCACCGCATTGATTGTTTGGATGATTGTCGACGTAACCCGTCGAGGTGGCGGCATGGAAGAAATCGCGGTTGGGCAGGGTCTGGCTTGGAATGGAGCTGAACCACTGGTCGCATACGGCATAACGTCTCGCCAGCGTACTCAGGACCGGCGTTTGCGCCGGTGTATAGCAGGTCATGATTTTGCGCGGGTCGGTCGGTGTGTCCTGGTAAGTATAGGTCCCGTTCAGCATGGCGTTTTTGTAATTATCGACAAAACCCAGGGCCAGGGGCGCGGGCGGCGAAACTTCATCTATCATATAGTTGTTATAGAGTTGATAGGTGGTATCCCGGTAGCCTTCACCAGGATCGGGATTGGGCAGTGTAAAATCCAGTTTGCTCTGCTGGTTTTTTGACCCGATGAAGAATGTGTGCCCGTTCTTGCGAACCCCAACTTTTTCAATGAAGGGATTGCCGTTGGTGTCAAAATTACTCAAAGGATTCCAAAGATCCCGGGTCAGGCCTTCGAATTTCTGATCGCGGCGTGGTTTTTCACCGTCATAAAGCCAGCCCAGCAGATTGTCGAACGAGCGGTTTTCAAGCATAAGTACAACGATATGCTTGATCGTCTTAAGGGCCTCGGGCCGCGGATCAAGAGATTGTCCATCGGAACCTGCACTAGCCATGATGACGCTCCCTGGATTTGTCCCTAAACGGATTCGGATTTAAGCGTCTCCACCTCGTCCTCGACCACGGTGCCCTTGAAGAAATCCGGGTTCATGCCCGTATGCATGCGGACCACATTGGCGTAGGTGAAATCGCGGAAATCCGCCTCCGTGACAAAACCTTCATCCAGCAATTCATAGGCCTCCACCATCACCTTGGTCATATCGGGTACGTCCCAATGGCCGATGTCCGAGCCTAAAACGGCGTTCAGCCTGGCGCCGTGGCGGTTCAGCTTGCTGTCGAAGGCGACGGCGGTCATCCGGTCGTCCGCCTCGGAGCCGAAATAGAAGTTCCTATCGAAGATGCGGCGGATATCTTCCCCATCCCTGACACCGCTGTCGGCAAAATCATCCAGTTCCTCCGGTGCCCCGAAAAACTGGGTCGAGGCGGGCTGATGCGGATCGGCACGGACCCGTTCAGGGGTAAGGTGTTCGTCGCCATACTTCTCGAACATCTCCACTAGCAGGTCGATATCCAACCTGGCCGGGTCCAGGTTGCGGGCCAGGGCGGCCACGTTCCGCTTCTCCCAATATTCGAACAGACTGTTATAGAATTGTCCGGCCCACCCGGCGCCACCCTCCAGGAAACAGAATTTCAAATCAGGAAATCGGTGCGGCACGCCGCCGAAAAACAGCGAGCGGCAGAAATACTCGCTGCCGTCACCAAAGCTGCCGAGGGAATTGAAGCAATAGTTTTTTGGCGAACCGTGGGTCGTGGTGCGCCCGCGAAAGGCATTGTGGCAAGAGGGTGCAACGCCAAGTTCGACGCATTTCGCCCAGACTGGATCATAGGCGTCGCCCATATCGATGCCCGGGGATTCCAGATTCATTGCCAAATGCGCCAGATGGGGAGCCTCGCGTACGACCTCCGGGGCGGGCCGGTACAGCATGGTATTGACGACGATGGCCTTCAAGCCTAGTTCACCCACCGCGAAGTCAAGCTCGGCCAGGGCTTCCTCCGGTTTGTGCATGGGAATAAGCGCCGCCGGGGTCAGGCGGTCGGACACATCCTTGAACATATCCGCATACAGCATGTTCATGGCCCGGTAGACGATGGGGCGCAGCTCGTCGTCATCCAGCCGCAGGACGCTCAAGGCCAGAGTGCCATAGACGACGCCAAAATCGATGCCGGCGTCATCCAGCCGTGCCCGGTACAACTTGGGCAGCATCGCCGTCGCCCTGTCGATGGAGCCGGGGCCGGAATTGCCGACCCAGACGGCGCGCCGGCCGGGACCGGTTTGATCGTCGCGCAACATCTCCTCGTATCGCTTCGCAATGTCCGGGCCGCCGACCTGGCGCACGAAATCCAGTACGGCGAAGGTGGACTCGATCATATGTCCATCCGCATCGACGACCGGATGGTTCAACTTGGCGCGGATATCGGCACCCATCAGGCCGTTATTGGAATGACTCGTCATTGCTTGTCCTTCCCGGAATTCACGATTGCCGATTTTGGCCCCTGTTCCTTGCGAAGGAAACCCAAGCCATGAATTATATTCAAAGCGGAAAGCCGTGGACGTCCAATCCCACCATTGTGCGGCCATGAAAACCTAGGTTCGCATGGGTTCGTGGAAAATTCAACGCGGCGCACTTTTAAGCAAAGGCATGGAGAATGATCGACAGGTGGATGTTCGGGTCAAATCCAGGCATGATGGCGGGGATCAAGAATAAGAGGGTTTAGCTATGCAGATAACACCGCTTAACGATGCCATAGGCGCCCGCGTCGATGGCGTCGATTTGGCCGCCGGTTTTGATGAGACGACATTCGCCGCCATTCATAAGGCCTGGCTGGATCATTGCGTTCTGTTATTTCGGGGACAGAAATTGACACCGCCCCAGTTGGTTGCGTTCGCCGCCCGCTTTGGACCGTTGGAGCCTCCCCCCAGCAGTGAGAAAGACCTGCGCGCGGATGCCGGCGCCGACGATGCGCGCGATATGTGGATCATCTCCAACGTGGTGGAGAACGGCAAAGCCATTGGCGCCCTGGGCGCTGGCGAGGCGGAATGGCATTCCGACATGACCTATCTGGAGGTACCGCCCACGGCCTCGGTGCTATATGGGCACGAAGTGCCCGCCACCGGGGCCAATACCTGGTTCGCCAATATGTATGCGGCCTGGGAGCAGATGCCGGCGGATCTGCGGGCCGGCATCCAGGACGCCCAGGCCCTGCATAATTCCTCCTACACATCCGCCGGCGAATTGCGCAAAGGGATGGATGAAGTGACCAATGTTCGCGACGCGCCGGGCGCGGTGCACCCAATCGTGATCAAGCATCCGGAAAATGGACGCCCGGCACTGTTTCTGGGCCGCCGCACCAATGCCTATATCAAGGGCATGGAAGTGGCGGACAGCGAGGCGATGTTGGACCGGCTTTGGGAATATTGCGTGACTGACCAATTCAGCTATTCCCATCATTGGCGACCCGGCGACGTGCTGATCTGGGATAACCGCTCCACCCTGCATCGGCGCGATGCGTTTGATCCAGAGGCCCGGCGTATTCTGTGGCGTTGCCAGATCGCGGGCACGTCCCTGCCGGCGGCGAATGCCGCCTGATCTAAGCACCCAACGGCTGCGTCTGCGGCCCTGGCACCTCGACGATGTGGAATTCTTCGTCGCCATGGATATGGACCCTGACGTTGGGCGCTATTTATATCCCCACGGCCCACCGGTGGAAGCAGAACGCCGGGCCGAGATGCAACAAAGAATTTCCCAGGGCCAGCCCGACCAGGGCTGCATATGGACCGTGGAATGGGCCGAAAGCGGCAAACGGCTGGGCCGGTGCGGTGTGCATCCCCTGCGGGATTCCGACCTGATTGAAATCGGCTATCGCTATATAACAGCGGCCTGGGGCAAGGGCGTGGCCACGGAGGCCGCCGAACGTGTGCTCGATTACGGATTCCGGGATTTTAATTTTGATCCCATCGTCGGCGTGACCCATCCCGATAACGCCGGCTCGCAACGGGTCTTGCAAAAAATCGGATTACGGCCCGGTGGACTGCAATTCCATTATGGCCTAGATCTCAGTTTCTTTTCCCTCGGACGCGCCGAATTTCTCACTTCTCGATAAACCAGCACCCAATTAGCTCGCGGTGGCATTTGCCATTGGGCATCTGGATTGCCGCTTTCGCGGCAATGACGGGAGGGTAAGCTATCCTGTTATCTCGTCGAATAGATCATGCCAAGTCGGATTATCTTTCTCAGTCGGTCGTGAAGAATACGGAATTTCAGCTCCATTGAACTATCATCGGAGCTTGGATTGTCAGGCATGATCTCCAGATGAAGGCGCAAAGAAGCCTGATCCATTTGAGGATGAGACGGAAGTTGTAGCCGGCGGCGGCGA
>JAKZRK010000272.1:0-5491 GCA_047518225.1 Alphaproteobacteria bacterium
AAAGTCGCTGGAACTCGGGTAGCGAATGCGGGAATGGGAGATCGGCGCGGTCGAGAACATCCATGGCGCGCTCCCCTATATCCGGTTTGCGCCCATTCTAGCCCTAGTGGGTGTGGGTGTAAACCGGATAGGCAAGAAATGGTTTTGATATTTCATTTGGCGATAGCGTATTTCCCATGCCTTGGAAATCGAGGAATAACGCAAATAGGAAGGCAAATCGCCGTCGGTATCCTGGGGACGTCGGGTGTACGAGAATACCACATTGCGAAATCCGAGTTCGCCGACATGTCGCCGCGTGACCGTCATGCAGTCCTCGGCACAAGACGCACCGCTCAGACCATCAATATAGTCAGCGAGACTGCTGGGAATTGCCGTCACCGGTCAAAATCCAAATGCTAGGTTCAGGATTGAAAGAGGTAGCATACAAAGGAGTACATCTAAAGTATTCAAATCATATGATCGCGCCAAGCGCGATTTCTTCATTTGAATGTCACGAAAGATATCGATAATTAATTCAGGCAGCCGCGGATATTTTCCCGTAGCCATACGCCAATTATATTTTTTTACTATATATAGTTGAGTCTAGGGGTTTCGGTGACTGCGAGGGACCATCATACCTATTCCGCTGCCGCGGCTGCGTCTGTTTCCCCATGGCTGAAATCATAGTCCCGGTCATGCGCCAAGGCAGGGATATGTCCCCGCGCCTTGGCCACGGCCGCCAAATCGATCTCCGCCAGACTGATGCCTTCTTCGGTACCGCCGTCCGACAGCACTTCGCCCCAGGGCGCCACGATAAGCGAATGGCCATAGCTGAGACGGCCGGCAACATGCGCGCCGCATTGCGCGGCGGCAATGACAAAACAACCGGTTTCAATGGCCCGGGCCCGCATCAGCACATGCCAATGCGCCTCGCCCGTAACCTGCATGAAGGCCGACGGTATCACCAGAACATCGGCGCCCGCCTTGGCCAGATCGCGGTACAGGTGGGGAAAGCGTAAATCGTAACAAATACTCATGCCCAGTTGACACCAGGGCAGGGGCGTCAATGCCGCGTGTTGGCCGGGCTTGTAGTTTTTCGATTCACGCAGGCTTTTGCCATTGGGCAAGTCCACATCGAACATGTGGATCTTGTCATAGCGGGCCGTGACGGCGCCCGTGGGATCAATCAGATATTGCCGGTTCGCCAGCCGCTCCTCGTCCTCCAGCAGCACCGAGAGCGATCCGGCCAACAGCCATGCGCCGGTCTCCACCGCCCAGCCGCGAAACGCATCCAGGGCCGGGTGAGCGTCTTCAAGATAGGCTTTGGCGCGAATATTATCGCGCCCGACTTCGATCATGGCGGCGCATTCGGGCGTGGTGATGAAGTCGGCGCCTGCGTCGCGGGCGTCCCGGATCATGCGGCCCAGGCTGGCGATATTTTCGTTCAGATCGTTGCTGGCACTAATTTGCACGCAAGCGGCGGTAAATCCGGTCATGGCCAATTTCTCCACTTCACATCGGTGCTCAGGCAATATCGAAAATGGTCTAGCTCACGGGTTCCTGGGCCAATAACGGTTCCAATTGATTTTGCTGCTCCAAGGCATAAAGCTCGTCACAACCTCCGACATGGCGGTCGCCGATAAAGATTTGCGGCACCGTGTAGCTACCGTTGGCGCGCTGGTGCATCTCGTTCCGGGCGCCCGGTACCGTGTTGATGTCAATTTCGTCATAGGCGACACCCTTGCTTTCCAGCAGTTTTTTGGCGTGAAAGCAAAAGGGGCAAAACCCCGTAGTGTAAATGGCAACGTCCAGCATTCCGGTTCCTTTGTGGTTTTATCCACCGTCCTATAGCACACGGGCCAGGGTGAGCACATCCACGCGGGCCACGCCGTTGCGTTTTAGGATCCTGGCGCAGGCCGACACCGTAGCCCCGGTGGTGAACACATCGTCAATCAAAACCACGTGAGAGCCCCGAAGTCGAGCCCTATCCGTTCTTGCCACGGCAAAGGCCCCGCGCACATTACGTGCCCGCCCGGCCCGGCTTTGACCGCCCTGGCTGGCGGTGGCCCGGCGCCGTTGTAGCAGATCTGGCCGGCTGGGCACGCCACAGTGCCGCGAAAGGGCCAAGCTTAGCAATGCCGCCTGATTATAGCGCCGGCGCAACAGCCGCCACCGGTGCAGGGGCACGGGCAGCAACAGATCCGCGTCAGCCCAGAATGCGGTGCCCGCGCGGGCCAGCCATTGGCCGAAAGCCGGCACCCCATCCAGGCGGTCGCCATGCTTCAGCCGCAACAACAACGGCCGGCTGTGGTCGTCATAGGCCAGCACCGACCGGGCCCGGTCATAATCGGGCCGCTGACGGATACAAGCGGCGCATAGCGCTTCTTCACCTTCATCGTGGGGAAACGGGAAACCGCAGACATGGCAACAGGGCGGCTCCAAAAACCGCATGCCCGACCAGCACGGCGCACATAGATTACCCTGGCGGTCAACCATGGCACCGCAGCAAAGGCATTGCGGCGGCAGCAGGGCATCCAAAATGATATCCCTAGCGTAGCCGGCCCGACGGCTAAATTTGGCCATTGGTATTTCGACCATCGCCGTATAATGCTCCACTGTATAAAGGGTCTGAAAAGAAAGGGCGCAGTATGGCACGTCTTGCGGAGATGGTCGCCCGGGTCCCGTGGATCGCCGGGGCCGGGCCGGGCATCGGCCGGGCGGCGGCTTAGTGGACGCTGATCCGGTGCAAGGCCCGTCGGTGATTTTTGACCGTCGCACGGTGCGCCGGCATCGGGACCGGGCGGCGGCGGGACTGGCCGGCTACGACTTTCTGTTACGGGAGGTCGCGGACCGGTTGGCCGACTGTCTGCCGGATATCAAGCGCAGCTTTCCAACCGCCCTGGACCTGGGCTGTCATGGCGGCCAGTTGGCCGAGGTTCTGGCCGGGCGGGGCGGCATCGAATGGCTGCTGCAATGCGACCTGTCACCGGCCATGTTGGCCCATGCCTCCGGCCCGCGCCTGGCGGCGGACGAAGAGGCCCTGCCCTTTGCCGAGGCCCAATTCGACCTGATTATTTCGGTGCTGTCGTTGCATTGGGTCAATGATCTGCCGGGGACGTTTGCGCAGATTTCCCGCGCCTTGAAGCCTGATGGGTTGTTTCTGGCCGCCATGCTGGGCGGCGGTTCCCTGGAAGAACTGCGCCAGTCTCTATTGGCAGCGGAGGTGGAGGTGATGGGTGGTGCATCGCCCAGGGTTTCGCCCTTCGTCGATCCCCATGACGCCGGCGCATTGTTACAGCGGGCCGGCTTTGCCCTGCCGGTCGTGGATACGGACCAGATCGTGCTGTCCTATCCGGATCCCTTTGCCATGATGGCGGAACTCCGCGGCCTGGGCGAAAGCAATGCGGTGGCCGAACGCCATGGCCATTTCACCCCCCGCGCGGTGATCCAGGCTGCCGCGCGGCACTATTATCAGAACCATGGCGATGGCGATGGCCGCATCCCGGCGACTTTTCAGATCATCACCTTGTCCGGCTGGGCGCCCCATGAAAGCCAGCAGCAACCCCTGGCGCGCGGCAGTGGACAGGTTCCATTATCCGATGCCCTGGAATAATACCGGGCCGTGCCGGTATAGTTCGAATGTGCTCTGGCCAAAGCCGTGGGCGGGCGGTTATAGGGGTGTCCAAGAATTGAAAGTAGGGGTCTGATTGGCGACGGAGAACATCGAGACGCTGTTCGCGCGCTATGGTCCGGCGTATCGATGGATCGTCACCCTGACGGGGATGACCGCCGCCATGACGATGATTTTGTCGTCGACCATGGTGAACGTGGCCGTGCCCACCATCATGGGGACCTTTGGCGTCGGGCAAAGCGAAGCGCAGTGGATGTCGACGGCCTTCCTCGCCGCGATGACGGCGAGCCAGCTGCTCGGCGCCTGGGTCATTTCGGTGTTCGGTCCCCGCGGCGGATACCTTGGCGCGGTGGCGCTGTTTTTCATTGGCTCCCTGCTCGGCGCCTGGGCGCCGAATATCGATATCCTGATCGCCTCGCGGACGCTGCAGGGCGTGGCTGCCGGCGTCGTGCAGCCGATCGTGATGGTGACCATTTTCCGCGTCTTTCCAACCCGACAACGCGGCCTGGCGCTCAGCATCTATGGCATGGGCATCATGTTGGCGCCGATCATGGGACCGGTGGTCGGCGGGATCACCATCGACGCCTCGAGTTGGCGGTATTTGTTCTTCATCCCCTTGCCGATCGCCGGCCTCGCGGTCCTGCTCGGCACCCTGTTCATGCCGACGCGCGACAAGGACGCTGTTCGCCTGCCATTCGATTGGGTTGGGTACGGGCTGGTGGTCGGAGCCATCGTCTGCACCATGATGGCAATCGCCAACGGCCAACGGGATGGCTGGGGGTCCGACAAGATCGTGCTGTTGGGATCGGCCGGGATCGGCCTTGCCGGCGCCTTTGTCATTTCCCAGTTGCGCGCTGCGGCGCCGATTCTCGATTTCGCAGTCTTCCGCTACCGCCAGTTCGCGGCGGCGGCGGCGCTCGGCTTCGTCTTCGGCGCCGGAAACTTCGCCTCGACCTACATCATCCCGGTCTTCGTCCAGACCGTGCAGAACTTTACCCCGACGGCCGCCGGCATGTTGTCCGCGCCAGCCGGCATTGTCGTCATGCTATTCTTTCCGATCGCCGGCCGCATGGTGGATGCCTTTCCCCCACAATACCTGGTAATGGTAGGTCTTCTGCTCTTCGCCCTCGGTGCGGCATTGCTGAACCTGACCGACGTCAACACCGCATTCTATACTTTGGTTATTTATGTGATCATCGGGCGCATCGGCCAAAGCATCATGTTGCCGGCGATCAACGTCGCCGCGCTCGGCGCCCTGCCGCCGGACAAACTCAATAACGGCTCGGGTACGATTAATTTCGTCCGCCTGATGGGTGGTGCGTTCGGCGTGAACCTTCTGGTCGTCTTCATCGAACAGCGGACGGCGTTCCATTCCAACGTGCTGACCGCGACACAAACACCCGAAAATGCCGCCAGCCGGGAACTCATCGGCCGCGTCTCGGATCTCCTCTCCCGGGGTGGCGCATCGGAGACGCTGCTGCGTCCGGAATCGCTCCACTTCCTTGGCCGCGTGATCGAGGCACAGGCCAATACCATGGGATTCAAAGACGGATTTTTGATAATTGCAGTGGTGTTCGTCTGCGCCTTGCTGCCAGCGCTCATGCTTGGAAAATCACGCAGGAAATAGCGGTTGCCACGCCGAAGCCGATTAATACCAACCGGCGCTGATAGGAACCTAATGAGACGCCCTGGGGCAGTTTTCGGGTAGGAGCGTGCGCCGACGCGATGCGGTGCATCGTCAGGCGTGCGCGACGCCCTCCGAAAGCTGTCCCAGGGCGCCTGCGGTCGTCTCCGCGCGCCCTCGGATGCGTCCTGAAGCCTTGACGATGCACCACATCGCCGGCGGCTTCACTCCTGCCCGAGGGCACGCGGAGACGATCT
>JAKZRK010000273.1:0-7702 GCA_047518225.1 Alphaproteobacteria bacterium
GGACATCGCTCTCGCCGTTCTGATTGTCTTCCATTTTCTTGAAATAGGGCAGCACATCGTCCCAGCCCCAGCCCGCATTCCCCGCATCGCGCCAGCCGTCATAATCCTGCGCCTGGCCGCGAATATAGAGCATGCCGTTGATAGAGGATGAGCCGCCCAACACCTTGCCGGAGGGGAAGAACATCGGCCGCCCGTTCAGACCCGGTACCGGCTCGGATTTGCGCAGCCAGGTGGTATTTGGATTTGTCAGCAAATGGGGAAACAACACGGGTATATGAATAAACGGATGGCGGTCCCTGCCGCCGGCCTCCAGCAACAGCACCGAGGTCTTGCCGTCCTCCGACAAGCGTCCCGCCGTCGCCGCCCCGCCGGAGCCCGAACCAATTACGATGTAATCGTACTGCATGAGAGCCCCTCTTCCTTTCCCACGGCGCAATTGGCAACGCTTGCCAGTCTGCCACGGCGTTTCCGCTGCAACAATACGGTTCGACGCCAACTGCCGGCCTTGGCCGCCGTTCGGATTTTACGAAAGCCGCTTGACCTATTGCATCGTGTGCATTATTTAATCATTATGTTAAATATTAAAATGTTCTCCGGGATCCAAAATGACCGGTTTCGATGAACAGCATTTGGACAAGACGTTCGGGGCCCTGGCCGACCCGACCCGCCGCGCCCTATTGCAGCGGTTGGCGCAAGGGGACGCCACCGTAAACGAGTTGGCGGAACCCTTTGCCGTCTCTCTGCCCGCCATCTCGCGCCATCTTAAGGTCCTGCAAGAGGCCGGCTTGCTGGAGCGGCGGCGTGAAGGCCAATTCCGGCCCTGCCGTCTGGACGGACGCGCCCTGATGGAGGCCTCGAACTGGATCAATATCTACAGGCAATTCTGGGGCGATCAATTCGACCCTTTAGCCCAATTCTTGGACACGGCCGACACAGCCTCCGAAGACGATGCATTAACCGAAAACAAACCGAAAGACGAGGATCATGAATAAAATGGCAAACGCAACGGTTACCGAAGGCGGCGGATTTGTTCTAGAGATGCGGCGCACGTTTCAGGCCGAGCGCAGCCGGGTTTTCGATGCTTTTACCAAGCCGGAGGCGTTGGCTGCATGGTGGGGGCCCGAGGGGGTAACCGCCCCAAGGGTGGAATTGGACCTTCGTCCCGGCGGCGCATTCGCCGTCGACATGCATCATGAGAAAGGCGCGGTGCATTATCTAAGCGGCGTCTATGAAGAGATTACGCCGCCCGAACGGCTGGTCTATTCATGGGCCTGGGGCCAGGGCGAGGACAAGGGACCCTCGACCCATGTAACACTGGAATTTCACGAAGTCGCGGGCGGCACCGAAATCGTCCTGACCCACAGCGGCTTTCCCAGTGAAGACGCCCGTGGCCAGCATGACGGCGGCTGGGCCGGCTGTTTCGACTGCCTCGCGGCCTATCTCGAACGATAATTATCAGGAGAATTCAAAATGTCAGACGTCATTTTATACGGCGACCCCCGCAGCACCTACTTTCGTACCGCCCGTATCGCGGCCGAAGAAAAGGGCGTCGGTTATGACATGGTCGCGCCAACCGATGCCGGCCGGGATTATGGTGAAATTCATCCGTTCGGCAAAATACCCGCCATGGCCCATGGCGATATCACAATTTATGAAACCGCCGGCATCGTAAGCTATATCGATGCGGCCTTCGATGGTCCGGCCCTGGTGCCCAGCTCGCCGGTGGACAAAGCGCGGGCCTGGCAATGGGTCAGTGTGGTCAATGACTATTTCTACGCCAGCATCATACGAAACTATGTGCTGCAATACGTCTTTCCCAAAGGCCCTGACGGGCAGCCGGATATGGATGCGATCCAGGCGGCGATCCCGGATGTGAAGCATCGAGTCATGGTGTTGGACGCGGCGCTCGCCGGCAATGACTATGTCGCCGGCAGTCAATTCTCGATCGCCGATATGTTCATCTGCCCGATCATGACCTATCTAAGCCGCATGCCGGAAGCTTCGGATATATTCGCCGGTTGCCAGAATATCGGCCGCGCCGGGGCCAAGGTGTCGGAACGGCAAAGCTATATAAACACCATGCCGCCGATGCCCGAGGCCGCGGAATAGTCTGAATGGGGTCTAACGCCGTGCCAGGGCCAGGCCGATGCCGGTGCCGATCAACAGCGCGCCTGTGATGCGGCTTCTGATCCGGGCCTGGCGGCCGCCCTGGAAAAAGCCGCGCAGGCGGCCCGCCAACAGGGCGTAGCCTGAATCGAAGGTCGTCCCGATCACCACGAAACTAACGCTCATCAGGGCCAACTGTGGCGCCAGAGGAGCATTGGGTTCGATAAATTGGGGAAAGAAGGCGGCACAGAACAGGATCGTCTTGGGGTTGGTGACGGCAACCACGATGCCCTGCCAGAACACGGCCCTGGTGGGGCGCCTCGCACCCGCCTCCGCATCATCGAGCCCGATGCCCCGCGCCCGTAGTTCCCGCAGGCCAAGCCAGATAAGGTATCCCGCGCCCAGCCAGCGGATCAGGTCAAATAAATCCGCCACCAGCACCATCGCGGTGGACAATCCCAGGGCGCCCGCGGCCACCAACAGGGCGTTGCCAAGGCTCGATCCCGCCACGGTGGCCAACCCTGTTCCCGTGCCATGGCGCAACGACTGGGCCACGACCAGGGTGACGATGGGCCCCGGCATCAGGACCAGGACCGCGGTCGCCAGGCAAAATGCCAAATATAACTCGATGTTCATGGGCCATTGATAACGTGGCGGGCGGCCCTTCGGCAAGTCGAACAAAACATGGAAATCTGGCGTTCGTGGCCCGGACCGGGCATTATGGCCGCCAAGAAAAAATGATGCGCGAATGGAAGGCGTGGAAGGCCATGGTAGTGGACATTTCCGACTGGAGCTTGGTCGCCTTGGTGCAGCGCCAAGCCGAGGCCCATGGCGAGCGCGAGTTCATGACGTTTGAACAAGGCACCACACTTACCTTTGCCTCGCTGCACCGCGACAGCGGTGAGGTCGCGCGCAAATTGGCCAGCCTGGGGGTGGGACCCGGCGACCGGGTTATGGTCATGCTTAAGAACCGCATCGAGTTTATGATGACCATGATAGCGATCATGCGGCTGGGGGCGATATTCGTCCCCGTCAATACCGAGCTTAAAGGCGCCTTCCTGCAGCACCAGATGCGCAACGCCGAACCCCGCGTGGTCTTTCTGGACGCCGCCCTGGCCGATGCCTTTGACGCTGTCCGGGGCGGCAACGAAAGCCTTGCCGCCGTCGTCTATGTGGCGGGCGATGTACCCGAGGAACGGCCGGCGGTTCTGGCGGCGGCGCAGGCCATGACGTACGCGGAATTTTCTAATCTTGCCGGCGCCGGGGATGATGTCCTCGTCACCCCGAAGGCCGAGGATATTGCCTGCATCATGTACACATCGGGTACCACGGGGCCATCCAAGGGCGTGTTGATGCCACACGCCCATTGTTATCTGTTCGGCCACAACACAGCCCGCACCATGGAGATGACGGAACAAGATTGCCAATACATCTGCATGCCCTTGTTCCATGCAATGGGCCTGCTGATGCAGGTCGTCAGTTCACTCATTACAGGGTCAAAGGTTTATTGCATCGAACGCTTTTCACCGAATACCTGGCTGGACGATGTACGCGCCTGCGGGGCCACCGTATCGAACGCCTTGGGCGTAATTCCGGAGTTTATCTTCCGCACGCCGGAAACCGAATACGACCGCGATCATAATTTACGCCGGGTGGTAGCAGTCCCCGTCGCCGCCGAATGGGGCACATCCATGGAGAAACGTTTTGGTTTCAAGTTCATGCAGGCCTATGGCATGACCGAAGTTAATCTGACTTGCTATACCAACGCGGACGATCCCCTGCTACCGGGCATGGCGGGTCACGTCCAGGATGAATTTTTTGAATTGCGGGTCGTCAATTCAGAGACCGACCTCCCGGTGCCGCAAGGCGAGATCGGGGAAATCGTCGTCCGCCCAAAAGTGCCGTTCTGCTTCAATCAGGGCTATTTCCGCATGCCCGAGAGGACCGTCGAGGCATGGCGTAACCTGTGGTTCCACTCCGGCGATGCGGGCTATTTCGACGCGCAGGGCCGGCTGTATTATGCCGACCGGATCAGGGATCGTATCCGCCGGCGCGGCGAGAACATTTCCAGCTTCGAGATTGAACAGGTCCTGAATGACCATCCCGAGATCAACGAAAGCGCCGTCGTCGGCATCCGGGTAGAGGGCGCGGGCGGCGAAGACGAGGTCAAGGCCTATATCGTCACCGATCAAGGCGCCGACATCGACAACATCGCCTTGCTGGACTATTGCGTCGAACAGATCCCCCGCTTTGCCGTACCCCGCTATATCGAAGCGGTCGAGGCATTGGCGAAAACCGCTACCGGCAAAATACAAAAGGAACCCCTGCGCCAGGCCGGCATCACCAACCGCACCTGGGACCGGGAGGCCGTGGGCTATAAAATCGCCCGGCGAATTTAGCCCTGGAGCGGTTCCGGGCTAGCGGCTAATTGACCGCCACCGCATCACCCAGGGTCGGGCCGATTTCGCCATTGATGACCAGGTCCGCGTGGCTGTCCAGGTCCGTGGGCTCGCGGTTTAGAATGACCATGCCGGCGCCGTTCTGTTTCGCCATGACCGGAAAGCCGGCGGCGGGATAGACCACCAGCGACGAGCCGATGGCAATAAACAGATCGCAGGCCAGGGTTTCCCGCTCGGCCCGGGCCATTTCGTCTTCCGGCATGGATTGGCCAAAAGAGATGGTCGCGGTTTTGATATATTCACTGCCGCATTCGGTACAAATGGGCATGGTTTCATCGGCCACGAAGGCCGCCTTGATCGCCGCCAACTCGTGACGCAGGCCACAAGTGAGGCATTTGGCGTAGGTGGTGTTGCCGTGCAGTTCGATTATCCGGTCGTGCGGGATGCCCGAGGCCTGATGCAGACCGTCGACGTTTTGCGTTATCACGGCGCTGACCTTGCCCCGGCTGACCAGGCGTTCCACCGCGCGGTGGCCCCGGTTTGGCTCGGCGCTGTTCATGGTCCCGTCCATGGCGAATTTGCGGCGCCAGGATTCCCGGCGCATCTCTTCCGAGGCCATGAAGTCGCGGAAATCAATGGGCTGGTACTTGCTCCACAGGCCGCCGGGGCTGCGAAAATCGGGGATCCCGGACTCCGTGCTTATTCCGGCCCCGGTGAATATCACCACTGATCCGGCGGCCTCGACCAACTTTCGCAGGCGCACCACGTCGTCCTGATCGGCGAAGGCCATATTGCGTTTCCCCCTATGTTTATTTCAGAGTTGTCTATCCCAGTGTTTCCCGAAACAGGGCCCGATAGTCGTCCTCCGTCAAGGGCCGAGGATTGGTCGCGGTGGTGTGATCGGCCACGGCATGCGGGATCAGGGGCTCTATCATGGCTTCATCCACCCCCATCTGGCGCAGATTGGCGGGCAGACCCAGGCGGAGGTTCAATGCCGCCACCTCCGCCGCCAGATCGGCATCCGCCGCCAGGCCCCAGACCTGCTTCACCCGGTCGTATTTGTCGCCCACCGCATTGGCATTATAACGAATGACCGGCGGCAGGCAGACGGCATTCAAGGTGCCATGGTGCAGGATTGGATCCTTGATCGAACCCAGGGGATGGGACATCCCATGCACCGCACCCAGGCCTTTTTGGAAGGCCATGGCCCCTTCCATGGATGCCATCATCATCTGCCAGCGCGCCTCGCGGTCGCCGCCATCCGCCACGGCGCGTTCGACAAAGCGCACGGCGCGGCCCAAACCATCCATGGCGATAGCGTCGGCGGGCGGGTTCACGGCAGGCGCGCAAAAAGTCTCGAAACAATGGGCGAAAGCATCCATGCCCGTGCCCGCGGTGAGCATTTTGGGCATGGAAAATGTCAATTCAGGATCGCATATGGCGACCTTTGGGATCACGTGAGGGCTGCCAAAGCCCAGTTTGCGGCCGTCTTTCAATATCATGATGGCGCCGCGGCCAACCTCGCTGCCTGTTCCGGCTGTGGTGGGGACCGCGATTACCGGCGCCACAGCGGCGGTGATCTTGGGCGCGCCGCCCAGGATCATCATGTAATCGGACAGCTCGCCCGGGTGGGTCGCCATCAAGGCGATGGCCTTGGCCAGATCCATGGACGAGCCGCCGCCGATCCCGATCACGCCATCACAGCCCGCCGCGCGGTATTGTGCCAGGGCCGTGATCATCGCCGCCTCCGTGGGATTTTCCGGCGTGGCATCAAAAATTTCTGCCTGACAACCTTTAGCCAAATGTTCCATGACCCGGTCCAGCAAACCGGCCGCCCGCACGCCCTTGTCGGTCACCAGCAAGGGCCGGGTCATATTCAATCCAGCCATTTCCGACGCCAATAGCTGAACCGCGCCAAAATCGAACTGGATTTTCGTCAAATAGGTGATGGTCGCCATGTTCCAGCCTTCCGTGTCGCCGATTGATACATAGCGGGATGACGCTATGGATAAGCTGCCGCCATCATCGCGCCCAGCCATTGCCGCTGGCAAGAGGAAGCTGCGGGCGCGGCTGGGGGGCCGCAGCCCTCGGCGCTGGCAGGGGATTGCGGCGCCAGGGGAAACTTAATTAGCAGTCTTGCGATCTGATACACCACCAACATCTGTTGCTTTCTACCAACGCTCAATCTGGATTGGGAACAACATTCCAGCAGCGGATATATCCTAACCATCTGCAGACCGGAACAGGTCGGCATTGATCTAAGTCAAATTTATGAAGTCAATTTTGAGAGATCCGGCTCCGGACGGCTATTGCCCGTGCCACTCACTTGCGCCGCTCACGGCGCTTACCGCCCTCATCCGCTTTCGCCTGGCTGTATATGCTGCTCAACATACGCGCCAATTGATTGCGCCCTTGTTCCAGGGCCTGTTCAACGGCCCAGATAATCTTGTCGGGCATGCGGCGTACATAGCGGTCATTGCCGCTCGTTTTTCGTACGCATTGGCGAACCTTCAACCAATAGAGTACGTCCTCCATGGAATCGGCGTCCAATACCTCGATCATTTTCTCTGTCGTCGCGTTTTCGACCTCGGAGCCATGGCGCGCGATTAATTCGTTCGCGGCCTCGCGAATTTCCGCATCGAATTCGTCCGGCGGTGTTTGATCGGGCATGAACCTAAATTTTCCAAATCGTCGGGCTGTTAGAATACATTCGGACTATACAGGGCCATTTAATGGCGTCCATAAGCCATTCGGCTTAGCCCGCCACGCCGCGCGATACGCTGCGGCGGCTAGATTGCAAGGCTGTAAAGGCACCAAATGAAATGCGCATTTCATCTTTCATTAAGGTATCAGGCGTTAAATTTAGGCGCTCTGTTGGGTATGACCATTTTCGGGCCGGTGGTGCCGAACGCGGCCATGTATACATGAAAGAGTACATAATGAGGGGCAAGTTCGCCGACGCAATTCAACTGCCTGTGGTCGATTCCGAAGTGCGGGGTCTGTTTAAACTCGCCAACGAGAAATCAAAGAAAAGCCGAAAGTCACTTTATATCGCGATCCACTGCTGTCCGGTTAACTGAGCGGTGCTGGCTTTGAGAGCCAGGATTTCTGCGGGGTTTGAAGCGAAAATGCATGGTGTCGATTTGAATTGGATGGAGCACTTTTCGGAGTTTCTCCGAGGAGATGCTCATGAACAC
>JAKZRK010000274.1:0-26995 GCA_047518225.1 Alphaproteobacteria bacterium
TCGTTGCCGGCGCTTGTCGAAGGATTTTGAAAACCTCAACCGCACAGCCCTTGCATTCATCCGCCTTGCATCCATTAGGCTTATGCTCCGGAGGCTGGTGCGCTATTGTGTTCCTTCATAAACTTCTCGGACGGACTCTTAGATAAAGCTCCACGTGATACATCTCCCCGCCTTCTGCTCGCCTCGAACAAAAAACGTCAAAATGGCGGAGTTTTAATCCGCGACAAACAGATTATCTGATCGCTTCCGTGGACCACTATTGCTCCGGGATTTACAGATGTGCCATGAGCTGCCGTCAGTCGTCTCTCTGGGCACGGAGTGAAAGAGCCCAAAGCGGACCTTTGACTTGGGTGAGACTCGCGATCTTGAGAGCGTGTTATTTTGTCGTGACGAGGCGGTAGCCAAAGTCGCATTCATCAAGGTCGAGTAGTTCAGAATATCGCTGCGCCCATGTGCCGGTATCCAGGTCGCTTGCAAGCTTTTTCAACGCCATAGAAACGTTGTCCACCGCCCAGAAGCAAGAAATGGCGGCCCGAATTCTAGGGTCGAGATAGGCCGCAGGCCGCCGCCAATAGGCGCACAAGAAACCGTCCGTACAGTCATGCGGAATTGGAACGACGGAAATCTCTACTGACCCAAGCCACTCCTCATAATCTGTCATCCTTGGCATTTGCACCTCGTCCAACTCCACAAGTTCCGGGATGTAGTCCGCAAGCCAGAACACCCGATGCGAAGGGTCGAATGTAAATACGACGACCTCGCCGCGCGTCACTCGACGCATCTCTTTGAGGCCCTTCTCTTTGTCGGCCCAATGGTGAACCGTCAAGGTTGCCATCGACGCATCAAAGGAATTGTCGTCGAAGGGCAAGTCTTCCGCATAACCCTGAATAACCGGAGCCGCCGAGGCACCGCGCTGTCGGATCATTTCCACAGAAGGCTCGATAGCCGTGACTTGCCTGTCAGCAGGCTCATACGAACCAGCTCCAGCGCCAACATTCAGGACAGTATTTGCAGATCCCAGAGCCCTTCCGATCATCATCTCAATCCGGGAGTCAGGTTTCCTGAGATCAGAATAATTGACACCGATCGTATCGTAGGATGTGCGCATAGAGCCGAGTAACATACGGTGACGGATTTGTCATGAAACGTCCGCTTTGTTCGCAAAGCCGACATACGATGTCCTGCTCCCACTTTCGATTTGGGTCACGAAGAGATCATCAGAATTCTCTGATATAACGCTCGAAGCTGGGGGCATGGCGGAAGAGGCCAGCGCCTATTCCGGTGCTGCCGCCCTGGGTGCCCACAAGCGCAATTACCGCAACCCTCCCTCCGATCGCTCCGCGCAATGCCCTGCCACTGCCCCGCTCTTGGCGGACAATCGCGCGCTGTATCGCGCCGGTATCTCCCGTGACTTCTAGCCGCTTCCGGGCCAGTCACGGCCCGTCCGGATTGCGCCACCCGGCCGCATACTGGCCGCGCGGTGCCCGGCCAACCGGGCCGGACAGGCCGGCCAAGGCGCCAGGCAGCAATTCGCAGCCCTGAAAGCGGCCGGGCTCTACTGGCCTGGGCAGGGATAAATTGCCTGTCAAATCCGTGGAAAAACCAAAAGGGGCGGTAATAATCCGCATCTCCGATCAACAGTACAGCCTCGTGGCCAAGAACCCTGGCCCGCGTCAAACTGTGACGGATCAGGGTTTTGCCCAAACTTCGACCGCGCCAGGCCTGACCCACCGCCAAGGGTCCCAGCAACAGCGCCGGATGCCGGCCGGCGATCATGATTGGCCAAAAGCGGATGCTGGCGCACAACAGCCGCGCCCCGCGTAAGACAAAACATAGTTCCGCCAGTGCGGGGACATCCTGGCGCAAGCAATAGGCGGTCCGTTGCCGCCGGGCAGGCCCGAACGATTGATCCAATAATGTTTCGATTTCAGGTCCGTCGCCGGCCTGTTCAAGAGAAATTTGGTACATTGTTGATATTCCGGATTGGCATCGCGCCCAAAGGCGCGTTTCGTGGTGCGTTTGGCGCCAGGTCCGGAAGGCCGCAGCTAGACTTTACATTAGACGAGCCAACGCGCAGCGTTCCGGCTGGCGCCCGCGGAGTATTCAGGGCGTCGGTTGAAACGTCGTCGTCGTCGCTGAAAGTCTGACATTTTTGGCCAATTCCAAATCATCGTGCCGCTTGCTATAGCAGGGGCGGCGCGACAATGCTAGCGTCGGGACCACAACAACGGCAAACGAAGCGGAGCACGCAACATGGGTTTGATGGATGGCAAGGTCGCGCTGGTAACGGGCGCCGGACGCGGCATTGGCCGCGCCGTGGCGATCAATCTGGCGGCAGCGGGCGCACAGGTGGTGGTCAACGATTTTGGCGGCGGTCTGCATGGCGAGGCGACGGACCAGACACCGGCTGATGAAGTCGTGGCCGAAATCAAGGCGAATGGCGGCGCGGCCGCGGCCAACCAGGCATCGGTGGCCGAGGCGGACGGTGCCGCCAGCATGGTGCGGACGGCCATCGACAGCTTCGGCAGGATCGACGCGGTGGTCAATGTGGCCGGCATCCTGCGTGATGCCTATTTTCACAAGATGGCGCCGGAAGAATGGAAGGCCGTCATCGACGTGCATCTGAACGGCACCTACAATGTCTCGCGCGCGGCCATGGAGCATTTCCGGGCCCAGGAATCCGGCGCCTTCGTGCATTTCACCTCGACCTCCGGACTGGTCGGCAACACCGGTCAGGCCAACTATGCCGCCGCGAAAATGGGCATCGTGGGCCTGTCCCGGGTGATCGCCATGGAAGGGGTGCGTTTCAACGTCCGCTCCAACTGTATCTCGCCCTTTGCCTGGACCCGGATGATCGAGGCGATCCCGGTGACATCCGATGAGATGGCCGCATCGTTCGAGAAATTCCGCCAGAACGCCTCCGCCGAGCACGTTGCCCCAGTGGCGACCTATCTGGTCAGCGATGCGGCAAAAGACGTGACCGGCAATATCTTTGGCGTGCGCGGCAACGAGATTTATCTTATGAGCCAACCCCGCCCCATCCGCACCCTGCACAAGAGCGACGGCTGGACACCGGAGGATCTGGCCGCAACATTGGAGCCGGCACTGCGTCACGATCTCTACGGCCTGGAAGGCAGCGGCGAGTATTACGCCTGGGATCCCATTTAGAGCGTTTCCGGGCTAACTGACCCTAAAGGAATATCGAGAATATGTATTTCGATCCCAAGGACGGCATGAAGCCGCCGCCATTCAAGCACACGGTTTACAATGCCCTGGTCGTGCCCCGGCCCATTGGCTGGATTTCAACCGTCAGTCCGGACGGCGTGATCAACCTGGCGCCGTACAGCTTTTTCAACGCGCTTTCGGGCGATCCGCCCTGCGTGATGTATTGCCCGAATGGCTACAAGACCGGCACGAAGGAGCCCAAGGATTCGCTGACCAACGTGCGGCAGACCGGCGAATTTGTCTTCAATATGTGCACGATCGACTTGTTGGAACCCATGAACGCCACCTCGGCCCATGTGCCGGCCAGTATCGATGAAATGGCCGCCGCCGGTTTGGACGCCCTACCCTGCGAGCAGGTCAAGCCGCCGCGGGTAGGGAATTCGCCCATCGCTCTGGAATGCAAGGTGCTGCAAATCATCGATTTGCCGCGGACCCGAAATGACGCCCCCAATACCACGGTGATCGGCCAGGTCGTGGGCATCCATGTGGACGACGACGTGATCGTCGATGGCATGATCGATGCGCGCAAGGTTAAACCCCTGGCGCGGCTGGGTTATCTTGATTATGCAGCGATCTCGCCCGAAGCCGTCTTCAGCTTGCCCCGGCCGGATTAGAGACCAACATGGCCGGGGGTACCCACGACTATCTGGACGACCCACGTAACGGGTCCATTCGGATCTCCATCAACGGCGAGATGTTTGCCCGGGACGAGGCCAAGGTTTCGGTGTTCGATTCAGGCTTCATGCTGGGCGATGGGGTATGGGAGGGTATCCGCCTGCATCGGGGGCGGCTGTTGTTCATGGACGCTCATCTGGACCGGCTGTACGAAGGCGCCAAGGCCATAGATATGGATATCGGCCTGAGCCGTGGGGAAATGATGGCCAGGCTCCAGGCCGCGCTGGACGCCAATGCAATGGACACCGATGTCCACATCCGCCTGATGGTTACCCGTGGCGTTAAATCCACGCCCTATCAACACCCCAGGGTGACCATCACCCCGCCAACCGTGGTCATCATTCCGGAATACAAGGTAGCAGCGGAAGGCGCCGGCCTGCGCCTGGCCACGGTGCATGTGCGCCGGGGCGCCCCCGATGTGCAGGATCCGCGCCTGAACAGCCACAGCAAGCTCAACTGTATTCTGGCCTGCATTCAGGCGGATAAGGCGGGCGCCGACGAGGCCCTGATGCTGGACCCCCACGGCTTTGTCGCGACCTGCAATTCCACGCATTTCTTCATTGTCCGCAAAGGCGAGGTCTGGACCTCGTCGGGGCGCTACTGCCTGGCCGGCATCACCCGTGCCAATGTTTTGGCGTTGTGCCGGGACAACGGCATCCTGGCATTGGAAAAGGACTTCAGCCCGGTCGACGTCTACGGCGCCGACGAGGCCTTTGTCACCGGCACCTTCGCCGGCTTGATCCCGGTGCATGATATCGATGGCCGGAAAATTGGCGGCCAAGACGGCCCGGTGACGGCGCGGCTAAAGGCCCTGTACCGCGATCTGTGTGACCGGGAAGCCCAGGGATAGGCCTGTGATGAAGCCTTCCGGGGCGGTCCGTATCGCCATGTGGTCGGGCCCGCGCAATATTTCCACCGCCATGCTGCGGGCTTTCGAGAACCGGGCCGATACCTTTGTCTGGGACGAACCCCTCTACGCCCATTACCTGGCCGAAACCGGGCTGGATCATGCCATGGCAGGGGAGATCATCGCCGCCTACGAAACCGATTGGAGGGAGGTCGCGGCCCGTGCAATTGGCCCGGTTCCCGGCGGCAAGGCCCTGTTCTATCAAAAACATATGACCCACCATCTGCTGCCCCATATGGATCTGGATTGGCTGGATGGCCTGAACAACGCGTTTCTGATCCGCGATCCGGCGCGGGTTTTACCCTCGTATCTGGACAAACGGGCCAACGTGACATTGGCGGATCTGGGGCTACCGCAGCAACAACGGCTGTTCGAAACGGTCCGGCAACGGACGGGCAGGATCCCGCCGGTCCTGGACGCCGACGACGTGCTGGCGGATCCCGAAGCCATGCTGGGGGCGCTTTGCCGGGCGATGGGGATCGCCTTCGATCCCGCCATGCTGTCCTGGCCGGCGGGGCGGCGGGACAGCGATGGGCTGTGGGCCGCCCATTGGTACGGCGCGGTGGAGACATCCACCCATTTCATGGCGCCCACAGAGGCGAGCCGTTCCCTCTCCGATCATCTCCCCGAACATCTCAGGGACCTCCTCGCCGCCGCCGCGCCCTATTATCAGGCCTTGCGGCCCTACCGCCTTGGCGGGAATTAGAGCAGTTCCGGCATGCGGATTTTCCTTCTGGCTCTGTTCTTTCTGGGCGCGGCTCCCGCCCTGGCCGCCGGGCCCAAGGTGGTGGCGACCTTGAAGCCGGTACACAGCCTGATCGGCGGCGTGATGGCGGGGATTGGCCAACCGCATCTGTTGTTGGCGGCGGGAGCCGATCCTCACAGCCATGCCATGCGTCCGTCCCAGGCGCGGGCCCTGGCATCGGCCGATGCGGTGTTTTGGATTGGCCCGGCCCTGGAAGGTTATTTGCAAAAACCGCTCGCCAGTCTGGCCACCAAGGCCAAGGTCGTTGCATTGTCCGACAGCCCCGGCCTGCGCCACCTGCCCGCCCGCGAAGGCGGCATTTGGGCGGACCATCAGGATGGCGGCCGGCATGGCCGGTCCCGCGATCCCCATATCTGGCTCGATCCGCGCAACGCCCAGGCCATGGTCGAACATACGGTGGCGGTTCTTGCCGGCCTCGATCCCCGCAATGACGCCGCCTACCGCCGCAACGGCGCCAGGGTCATCGCCGATCTGGCCGCTCTCGAGGCGGAGATCGCCCGCCTATTGGCGCCCGTGCGCGCCCTGCCCTACATGGTTTTGCACGATGCCTATCAATATTTCGAGGCCCGGTTCCACACCAACGCCCGGGGCGCCGTCGCCATCGCGCCGGACCGCAAACCAGGGGCGCGGCGCATCGCGGCCATTCGCCAACGCCTGGCCCAGGGCAAGGTGCGCTGTCTGTTTCGGGAAGCGCAATTCCCCGCCAAGCTGGTTGACAGCCTGACCGCGGGCGTTGCCGTGCGGGTCGCCAGCCTGGACCCCATCGGCCGTGACTTAGCGCCCGGCCCGGATGCCTATGGCGGCCTCCTGCGGCAACTGGCCGGGGCCATGGAAAACTGTCTGAGTTACAGCATCGGCCCTTAGATCAAACAGCCTAAAAACGGAATCGTTTTTCGGCTGATAATTTGATCTGATTCTAAGAGATAGAGCAACTTGTCTGCGTTCAAATGAACGCAGGTTGCTCTAATGGGGCCGCGATCGAACGCGCCTACAGATTATAGCGGACGTTCAGGGTTATGGCGGTGGCGGAGACGTCTTCATCGGAAGTGCCCAGATAACGGGCGTCAAGGCCAAGGTTCCAGGATTGGTCATATCGATAGGTGACGCCGACGGTGGCCTGATAGGCGAATTCCGTCGCATCCTTGCCCTTGGCCAACAGGCCGCCGATGGTGGTGTCGCCGCTTTCGATCTGGGCCAGGCCCAGGCCGGCGCCCACATAGGGCACGAAGGACGAGCCGAGATCGACATCGTAGAACAGGTTGACCATGCCGGTGGCCATTTTCAGATCATTGGTTGCCGTCACGGTGGTGCCGCCCGCCGTGGCCTGGTCATAGTCGGCCACGCGGTAGGCGGCTTCCGCCTCAACCCGGAAATCCTGGCCTATGTGGATGCCCAAGGCCGCCTGCCCAAGAAAGGCCGGATCAGACTCGATACTATAGGAGACTTTGGAGACCGTACTGCCATCCTGGTCGTTCGGCAGATGCAGGCCGGCGCCCCCGGAAAGATAAAAGCGGCTGAACCACTCACCCCCCATGATGTCACCAAAGGGGCGCCACGGCTCCGTCGCCATTGCGCCGGCCTGGCGTATTGGCCTGGGCGGCGGGGTATAGCGCAGGGTGGGCGAGGGCGGCGCGATGGGTGCCATGCCGTAGCCGGGCGGCTGGGCAGTGGGGGCCCGGCCATAGCTGGGCCCAGCAAAAGGGTGCCTTCCGTTCAACATGGCGCGCATGTCGTACAGGCCGCCCTTGGTCCCGGCGCCGGCGGACGTTGCCGCCACGAGGAAACCCAAACCCGCACCAAACCATAAAACCCGCGAAAGCATCGCCGTCTCCTCACACAGAATCACCTAGGGGAGAATAGCCCGATCATCTAGGGGGAGAATAGCCTTTCATTCGCGCCGGCGCAGTCTGAAAATTCAGATCTGCTTTTGCCGCTGTTCGCGTTCCGCCACGAGCAGGGCGCGCTTGCGGTCCAGACCCCAGCGATAGCCGCCCAGGCCGCCGTCGCCCCGGATCACCCGATGGCAGGGAATAATCAGCGAAACCGGGTTGGTGGCGCAGCCCCGGGCCACGGCGCGCCGGGCCTTTGCGTTGCCGCTGATGCGTTCGGCCAGTTCGCTATAGGTGCGCGTCATGCCGGCGGGTATCTGCATCAATTCCTGCCAGACCCGGCGTTGAAAGGCGGTGCCCTGAACATCCAGCGGCAAATTCGGATGGGGAATGGTGCCGTCCAGATAAGCCACCACCTCCCGCACCCATTCGCCCAGGACGATCTCGTCGGCGACAATTTCGGCCAGGGGGTATTCCCGGCCCAATTCCGCGATCAGGTGCCTATCGTCGCCCAGGGACAGGAAGCAGACGCCGTGTTCCGTTGCCGCGACCATGAGGCGGCCCAGGGGCGAATCGGTAATGGCGTAACCGATAAGCGCGCCCTTGCCCCCCTTGGCATAGCTGGCCGGCGTCATGCCCAATTGGCCGTTGGAGCGTTCGTACAGGCGCGAGACGGCGCCATAGCCGGCGTCGTACATGGCGTTGGTCACGCTTTCCCCCTGTTTCAGGCCCTCGCGCAGGCGCGAGAGGCGGCGGGCGTCGCCATACTGCGCCGGTGTCACGCCCATCAAGCGCTTGAAGGTGCGCTGCAAATGATGCGGGCTGCCGCCGACCTTGGCGGCGATGGCGGCCAGGGTCGGGCTGCCATCGGCGCCCTCTTCCTGTTCCTGATCGATGAAGCGGCACATTTCGCGCACCCGTTGCACTTTGACATCCACGCTGATGCTCTCGGTCGGCCGGCAGCGTTTGCAGGCGCGAAAGCCCTCTTGTTCGGCGGCCTCGGGCAGATCAAAAAAGCGCACGTTCCGGCGCAGGGGGCGGCGGGAGGCGCAGGTCGGCCGGCAGTAGATACCGGTGGAGGTTACGGCGTAAACAAAGCGGCCATCGGCGGCGCCATCGCGCCCCTGTACGGCCTGCCAGCGGCTCTGATCGGTCATGGCGTTATCTCCTTTATTCGTCATTCCTGCGCCCTTTCTAAAAGACCCGCCAAAACGCCGCTATCCGCTGCTTGCGCGCAATATTATAGACAATTATAGAGCCCTTTTTGACGATAATCCGCGCCCCGGCCAGCGCAGGTTGGTATAAGGTGCGCCTACGCGAATTCCGACGAACAGGAAATGCCAAGCCGTGTCCAAAGCAGTGATCGTCTATGTGGGCGCCCCCGAGGGCTTCGAAGCCATGGCCGCAACCGTCGGGTCCAGCGCCGAATGCATTCATGTGGAGGCCGAGGCGGAGGCCCTGTCCCGGGCCCTGGCCGGTGCCCATGGGATGCTGGATGCATCCATGAAGGTGCGTATCGATGATGCCATGATCGCCGCCGCGCCGCATTTGCAAATCATATCCTGCGCCACCACGGGCTCCGACCATATTGCGCGCGGCGAGGTCGGGGCGCGGGGCATCGACGTGCATACCTTGCGCGAGGATGGTGATCTGCTGCAGGGCATCACACCGGCGGCGGAGTTGAGCTGGGCCCTGGTTCTGGCCTGCGCCCGCCGCCTGCCCGCCGCCGCCGCCCATACCAGGGCCGGGCAATGGGTGCGGGAAGAATATCCGGGCACCATGTTGAATGGCCGCACCCTGGGCCTGATCGGCTGTGGCCGCCTGGGGCAATGGATGTCCCGCTATGGCGCGGCGTTCGGCATGGCCGTGCTGGGCCACGACCCCCATGTGAAGAGTTGGCCCGGCGGTATCGAGCAAGCGGACCTGACCGATCTGGTGGCGCAAGCGGATGTCATTTCGGTGCATGTGCATTTGAGCGACGAAACCAGGGGCCTGCTGTCGGCGGAATTATTGGCGAACATCAAGCCCGGCGCCATTGTCATCAACACCTCGCGCGGCGCGGTTATCGACGAAGGGGCCTTGCTGGCTGGTCTGGAGAGCGGCCGTATCGGCGCCGCCGGGCTGGATGTTCTGGATGGCGAGCCCGACATCGACCAACATCCCCTGATCGTCTATTCGCGCAGCCATGATAATCTGATCGTGACACCGCACATTGGCGGTTTCAGTCCCGATGCGGTGCGCGTGGTCTGCCGCCGGGCAGCGGAAAAAATCATCGCCAAGTTGGAACCGTAGGCCGTGCCGATCAAAGCGTTGGCCACGGCGGCGGCGGAAATTGGCCCGGGCCATGCCTTTGGCGTGCCCGGTTCCGGTCAAAGCCTGGAATTGATTGATGCCCTGGAGGGCAATGGCGTCCTCTTCCACTCCGTCCATCACGAAAGTGCCGCCGCCGTCATGGCCGGCACCGTGGGCCGATTGGCCGGCCGGGCGGCAATGGCAATCGCCATCAAGGGCCCCGGCCTGGCCAACATGGTGGGCGGCATGGCCGCCTGCGCTTATGAAAATCTGCCCATGCTGGCCGTGACCGAAGCCTATGGCCCCGGCCTGCCCCTGGCCAAGTCCCATAAGCGATTGGATCAGGGTGCGCTGGCGGCCGCCGTGTCCAAGGGCCGGCGCTATCTGGCCGCGGACGGCCCGGGCTATGACGCGCTTGCCCATTGGGCGGAGGCCGAGGCACCGGGGCCGGTTTTCGTGGAATTGGCAGGCCAGATCGATCAGGCGGAGGCCATACGGGAGCCCGAGGCGCTGACCGACGCGGGCGATGTCCTGGACCGTATCGAACGGGCCGGGCGGCCCCTGGTCATCGCCGGCACCCTGGCCCTACGCCTGGGGCTGTCGGCGGCATTGAACCGCCTGCAAATTCCCGTCTTCTCTACTGCCGCCGCCGAGGGCGCGGTGCATGAAGGGTTGCCGCATGCGGCCGGCGTCTATACCGGCGTTGGCCAGGATCTGACGCCGGAGGCGGAATTGTTGCCACGGGCCGATTTGATCGTGGGCATCGGCCTGCGCCCTGGCGAGGTATTGGCCTGCGCGCCGTTCCCGGCCGGGGCGGTCAACCTGGACCCCATCGATGCGCCAGGCGGGGACGGCTTCGCCTTCGCCGGCGTCGCACGGGACCCTGGGCCGGCCCTGGCCCTGTTGGCGCAGAAAGCCTGGGGCGTGGAGGAGGCCGCGCGCGCGGTGGCCCGTCTGCGTCAACATCTTTTGCGGCCCGGCGCCTTCCTGCCCGCGCATGCCTTCGCCGCCATCGCCGATGCCTTTCCCAATGGCGTCCGGGTGGTGATCGATACCGGCTATTTCTGCACCATCGGCGAACATATCTGGCAGGCCCCGAAGGGCGAATGGTGCCTCTCGTCCGGCTCCGGCCGCTATATGGGCATGGGCCTGCCCCAGGCGGTGGCGGCGGCGGCATATGACCCCTCGGTGCCAACCATATTGGCGGTGGGCGACGGCGGCATCGCGCCCTTCTTCGCCGAAGGCCGCCTGGCCCGGCGCCTGAATCTGCCCCTGGCGGTATTGCAGATGTCCGACGGCGGCTATGGCTCCGTCCGCACCAGGGCCATTGCCGACGGCCTGACCCAGGCGCCCATGCTGGCGCCCGGCGCGTCCTGGCAGGCTGCATTCGGCGGCATCGGCTTTGCCACGGCCGAGGCGGCGGATGCCGGAACCCTGGGCAAAATTTTAGCCGACTGGCAACCGGCCAGCGGCCCCCTGTTCGCCCTGCTTCCCATGGACGCCGGGGCCTATCAGGAAATGGTCCGGGGCGTGCGATGACGAAACCTCATATCCTGATCGTCGGCACCGGCAGCGTGGGGTTGCGCCATGGCCGCAATCTGGCGGCCCTGGGCTGCCGGCTGTCCGGCATGGATCCGCGCGCCGACCGGCGCGAGGCCTTTGCAGATGAATTGAACTGCCTCGCCCATGAGGACTTGGAGACAGCTCTGGCGGCGGGCGGCCTGGATGGCATGGCGGTCTGCTCGCCGACCCGCTTCCATGTGGAACAATGCTTGCCCGCCCTGGAAAAAGGTCTGCCCGTACTGCTGGAAAAGCCCGTTTCCAAGACACTGGCCGAGGCGCAAATCCTGGCCGAGGCCATTGAACGCACCGGCACGCCGTTGCTGTTGGGCTATACGTGGCGCTGGTGGCCGCCCCTGGCTCGGGTCCGCGCCCTGTTGTCGGAAAAAGCCATCGGCGCCGTGCGCCATGTGGAATTCACCATGTCGGCGCATTTGGAGGATTGGCATCCGGGCGAGCCGTTAGGGGAGTTTTTCATGTCGTCCGCCGAATTGGGCGGCGGCGCCCTGTTAGATGAAAGTCACTGGGTCGACCTGATGCTGTGGTTCTTCGGCATGCCGGAAACCCTGTCGGCACGGGTGGAGAAAATTTCCGACCTGGACATCACCTCCGATGACAACGTGGACATGCTGATCGGCTTTGCCAATGGCCTGCGCGCCAACCTGCATCTGGACCTCTATGGCCGGCCCCACCGCAAATCCATCCGCTTCATTGGCGAGGGCGGCAGCATTTTATGGTCCGAAACGCCGAACCAAATTGCGGTCTGTACCGAGGCCGGCGAGAACTGGGCCGAGGAGCGCTTCGATTGCGAACGCAACGATATGTTCATGGCCGTGGCAGCGGAATATCTGACCGTTCTGGGCGGGGCGGCGGCGAAAACCTGTAGCATCGAAGACGGCCTGGGCGTCATGACCATGTTGGACGCGGCACGGCAAAGCCAAGCCGAAGGCCGGCGCATAAAGTTGGGTTGATCCATATGGCGATGGCGGGACAAACAATATTGGCGGTGGTGCCGGCGCGGGGCGGCTCCAAATCCATTCCGCGAAAAAACCTCGCCATAGTGGGCGGCATCTCTCTGGTCGGCCGGGCCGGGGAACTGGCCGCAAGCTTGCCCTGGATCGACCAGGCCATCATCTCCACCGATGACGTGGAGATCGCGGCGGAGGCCACGCGCCACGGCCTCGACGCGCCGTTTCAACGGCCTGATGAGCTGGCGGGCGACAAATCCACTTCCACCGATATGTGGCGGCACGCCTGGCTGGCGGCGGAAGCCCATTACGGCCAGCGCTTTGATCTGTCCATATTGCTGGAACCCACCAGCCCCATGCGCCGGGGCGAAGATATCACCCGTTGCGTGCAAACCCTGCTGGATAGCGGCCACAAGGCCGCCGCCACGGTTAGCCCGACGCCGGCCCATTTCACGCCGCACAAGACACTGAAAGTGGATAGCAGCGGTGTCCTGGGTTCCTATCTGGCCGAGGGCCGCCACGCCCAGCGGCAATCCATTCCCGCCTACTATCATTGCAACGGCATTTGTTATGCCCTGCGCCGGGCCACCCTGGTCGATGAAGGGCATATCATGGAGGACGATTGCATCGCCGTGGTGATCGACCGCCCCATCGTCAACATCGACGAGCCGTTCGAGCTGGAACTGGCGGAATGGCTGCTGGACCGCGAGGAGGAATGATCCAGCACGTCACCGATGCCGGCATTGCGCTCATCGTCGTGTTGCCGCCCCTGGCCCGGCGGGTGCCGGACAGGATGGCGGCGCGGGGCACGGATATCGGCTATTTCGCCGGCCACGGCCAGGGGGAGATCACTGGCAACGGCGAAAGTCCCCAACCTTGATAATATGCGCCCGCCCGTCATGCGGCGGACAATGCACCCGTCAAT
Organism: Alphaproteobacteria bacterium; assembly: GCA_047518225.1. Lineage (GTDB taxonomy): Bacteria > Pseudomonadota > Alphaproteobacteria. The sequence continues at coordinate 13,148 of JAKZRK010000274.1, forward strand.
TTTCCGGATTATTTGCGACCGTGGCAGACATACAGAATTTTGCGCGCCCCGCCCAACCGGCGCAGGGGCGGCAGCAGATACATCAGCCCGGCCAACAGGGGCGAAAGATAGGTATCGTTTGCGGAAAAGGCACCATAAGAACGTTTCACGATGGTCGAGAACCGTTCCCGCAACAGCCCATCAACCGCCCCCTCGTAGGGCATGTTCCGTTCGCCAAAGTTGAATATCAGCAGACCGCCGGGGCGCAACATATGGCACATGGCCCGAATGGTGGGCAACGTGCGGTCGGTGGCGAAAAAGCGGTTGTGCATGACCTGAACGCACAACACCACATCGCCCTGCAAGTCCTTCACATGCTCGATCTCGGAACAGACCGTCCGCACGCCGGGGTAACGGTTTCGATTGGCATCAAGGCGGGATTGGTCAACGTCGATGGCGACGTAGTCCCTGGTCTGGAACAGCCGGTAATTCTGCATCAAGCCGCAGCCGGCGTCGATCCCGAGGTCCCGGCCACGGCTGGCCCGCATCTCGCGCCACAGCCACAAATACAGCAATTGCTTCGACGGCTTCAGGGAAAGTCTCGGCTTGCGGGGGAACAGGTTCATTCTATGATTCGTCGATTCGATGAAAAGCCCAAGGAACTGCTTGGACAGGGCGCGGCGCAATGTATCGTGGCGCCTTTGGCACTGTCCAGAAATCATCGCCGGCGCCCACGTGGCGTATGGCTGAACGCCGGGTAACGAAGGAAGCCGGGGAACGATGAAATCCATCCTGTGGTTACCGGTATGAGCCGCACCACCGGCCAGCGTCTGGAACGTGGTCTGAAGACCACGTCGCGGCGGGGCCTGCGTCTGAATTTGCGCCTGAAACGGCTATTTGCCCGGCGCGGCAAGACCATCTTCATCTCGGCCCTGCCGAAATCCGGTTCCACCTTTCTGGTCAACGCCCTGGCCCAGGTAACCGGGTATCAGAATTTCTTCCTGGGCTATCACCAGCTCAACGAACAGGATCTCTACCTGCCCAATTTGATTGATGCCTGGTCCATGAATGTGATCAGCCATCAACATACCCGGCCCAGCGCGCCGAACCTGGACTTGATGGACCAGTTTGGTATCCGGCCCGTGATATTGACCCGCAATGCCTATGACGCCATGGTCAGTTTGACCGATCATCTGGAACGGGAATCGCCGCAAACACCATTGTTGAACGTGCCCAGCGACTTCATGGCGCGCCACCGCGCCGAACGCCTGGATATGGTGATCGAACTGGCCCTGCCCTGGTATATTCGGTTCGTTGCCGAATGGCGCGGGGCGGACCGGGACTGCCTGTGGCTGCGCTATGAAGACCTGATTACTGACGGCACGGGGGTGATTGGGCAAATTCTTGCGTTTCACGGGCTGACGAAGGATACGGCAGCTATCGAAGCCGCCTTGATCCAGGCGCGGGGCGGAAGCTCCCGCTTCAACAAGGGCGGCGCCGGGCGCGGCGAAGAGGAGTTGAGCGATGGGCAAAAGGCCCGGATCGACGCCCTGACCCGGCATTATCCCGGCCTCGATTTCGCATGTCTAGATCTGTCAAAGGCCGGCTAAATGTGCGGTTTGACGGGATCGTTGGAGTTTGAACCGGCCACCCCGGCCGAGACCTTGACCCGCCAGGTCCAGGTCATGGCCGAAACCTTGCATCATCGAGGGCCGGATTCGGGCGGTCACTGGATCGATGCCAAGGCCGGCATCGCCCTGGGCCATCGCCGCCTGGCGATCATCGATCTCTCCGCCGAAGGGGCCCAGCCCATGGCCTCCCACGATGGCCGCTATGTCATCGCCTATAATGGCGAGGTTTATAATTTCTCAGAATTGCGCCAGGAATTGACGGCCAAGGGCCACGGCTTCAACGGTCATTCCGACACGGAGGTGATTTTGGCCGCCATTGTCGAATGGGGTTTGGAGGCCGCGGTCGGACGCTTTGTCGGCATGTTCGCCATGGCCCTGTGGGATTGCCGGGAGCAGGTGCTGATCCTGGTTCGCGACCGCCTGGGAATAAAGCCGCTGTATTACGCGCAATTGGGCCGGCATCTGGTCTTTGCCTCGGAATTGCAGGCCTTGCGCGCCCACCCGGCTTTTCAGGGGTCGATCAACCGTGATGCCCTGGCGCTTTATCTGAAACGAAACTGCGTACCCGCGCCCAAGACGATCTATGCCGGAGTGCATAAGCTGCCGCCAGGAGTGATCCTGCGCTGTGGAGCCGACGGCAAGGTCGAGTTAACGCCGTACTGGTCCTTGCGCCAGGTCGCTGAAGCGGGCCAGGGAAACCCCTTTCAAGGCAGCGAACAGGACGCGGCGGGGCAATTGGAAGCGCTGCTGGCGGAGGCGGTGCGTTGCCGCATGGTAGCGGACGTGCCTTTGGGTGTGTTTCTGTCGGGAGGCATCGATTCATCCACTGTCGCGGCCCTGATGCAGCGGCAATCCGGCCGCCCCGTCCAAACCTTCTCGATCGGGTTTACCGATACGGGCTATGACGAGGCGGTGGATGCCCGCGCCGTCGCCAAGCATTTGGGCACGGATCATAACGAGCTTTACCTCTCCGAGGCCGACGCCTTGGAGGTGGTGCCCAAGCTGGGCGTCATGTATGACGAGCCGTTCGCCGATTCATCGCAGATACCGACCTATCTGGTTTCGAAAATGGCCCGGGAAAAAGTCACCGTCGCGTTGTCGGGAGATGGCGGCGACGAATTATTTGGCGGCTACAACCGTTATCTCTGGGTAACGCGCGTGATCCGCGCCACCGGCTGGCTGCCCGGTCCCGCGAAATCGGCCCTTGCCGCCCTGTTGACCGCCCTGCCGCCGCGGCAATGGGATCACCTGGCGAAAGTTCTGGGGCAGCGCAATCCCGGCGACAAACTGCATAAATTGGCCGGTGTCCTGCATGCAGGCGATGCGGCCCGGATGTACGAGGAACTGACCAGCCATTGGCCCCAGGCCGGGACAATGGTGTTGAACCGGTCCGGCGAACTGCCCCGGCCGCAAGGCGCCGATCTGGTGGATACGGCCCATGCCATGATGTACCTGGATGCCATGACCTATCTGCCCGATGACATTCTGACCAAGGTTGACCGCGCCTCCATGGCCGTCAGCCTGGAGGCGCGGGTGCCCTTGCTGGATCATCGTGTGGTGGATTTCGCCTGGTCCCTGCCCCTGGCCATGAATCTGGGCGGCGGCCTGTCCAAACGGCTGTTGCGCCAGGTGCTCTACCGGCATGTACCCCAAGCGTTGGTCGAGCGGCCCAAAATGGGCTTTGCCGTGCCGATCCACGACTGGTTGCGCGGCCCCCTGCGCGATTGGGCCGAGGAGCTGTTGGCGCCTCGCCGCCTGGCGGGCGAGGGCTATTTCGATCCCGCCCCGATCCGCCGCGCCTGGGACCAGCACCTATCGGGCCGGCGCAACTGGCAGCATCAGCTGTGGGGAATTCTGATGTTCCAATCCTGGTTGGATGGCCAGGCGCCATGACGGCCCCCCTTGCGGCCGATCGGCGTTTGTTGTTCCTGATGAATGAGGCCTTGTTTTTCACCACCCATCGTTTGCCCGTGGCCCTGGCCGCCCAGCAGGCCGGTTACGAGGTGCATGTGGCGGCCCCGTTCGAGGCCGGCCCCGTCGCGGTCATTCGTGACCGCGGTTTTCATTATCACGACCTGCCCCTGAAACGCGGCGGCCGCAGCCTGTTGGGAGAGGCGCGCCTGCTGGCCCGTTGTTTTCAATTGATCCGCCGGATCAAACCGGATCTGGTGCACCACGTGGCCATGAAACCGGTAATCTTTGGCGGGTTGGCCTCGCGCCTGCTGGGCGTGCCAGGGGTTGTGCATGCGATAACCGGCCTGGGCTTTTTATTCATTCGGGACGATTGGCCGGCCAGGCTGATCCGCGCCCTGATCATGCCGCTGTACCGCTTTGCCCTTGGTCACCCAAATGGCCGGGTGATATTTCAAAACCCCGATGATCTGAAGCTGTTCCTTGGCCACCGTCTGGTCCGCAAAGAGGTAACCCTGATGATCAAGGGCTGTGGCGTGGACATGACCACCTTTACCCCCCGCGCCGTACCGGACGAACCCATGGTGGTGATGTTTCCGGCCCGAATTCTGGGTGACAAGGGCGTGCATGAGTTCATCCATGCCGCCCGGCACCTGAAGGCGGCCGGCACCACCGCCCGCTTCGTACTGGTCGGCCGCCGTGACCCGGCCAATCCCACGGACGTGGCCGAGGCGACGATCCGTGGATGGGAGGCGGAAGGGTTGATCGAATGGTGGGGCTTTCGCACCGATATGCCGTCGGTCCTGGCCCAGGCCCACATCGTCTGCATGCCCAGCTACCGCGAAGGGCTGCCCCGCGGCCTGATCGAGGCGGCGGCCTGCGGTCTGCCCATCGTCACCGCCGATGTGCCCGGCTGCCGCGAGGTGGTGCGCCATGGCGATAGCGGTTTTCTGGTCGCCGTGCGGGATGGCCCGGCCACCGCGGAGGCGATCGGAAAATTGTTGGAGGATCCCGATTTGCGCGCCGCCATGGGCCAGGCCGCCCGGCAATTTGCGGAGGCGGAGTTTACCGTCGAGGCTTTTGTCGCCGATACCTTGGCCGCCTATGACGCGGTTCAGCCCGTGCGGGAGGCGGAATGATCCCCACCCGCCAGGCCCGGCCAATGTTCCTGCTGGCGTTGCTGTTTGCCCCCCTGGGCGTCGTGGCGCCCAAGGCATTGGTGCCGCTGTTGTTCATTATTGCCCTGTGGCTGTTGGCGCGGCGTTGGGGCCGGGGCCAGTTACGGCGGCCGTTCCATGGCCCCGCGACCATGCTCGCCGCCGTCATGGGCGCCTGGGCCCTGTTGTCCGCCCTGTGGGCCCTGGACGCCGCGGCCGTCTTGTCGACCTTTGCCAAATTGGCGGCCGTGACCGTATCGGGGCTGATCGTGTTCGATGGCCTTAAGGATCTCGACGCCGGCGATAAGGGTCCGCTAAGCCGGGTGCTGTCGGCGGCGTTTGCCCTGGCGGTCCTGTTGTTGGGGGGGGAAAGCCTGTCCGGAGCCGCCGCGCACCAATGGTGGTTTGATTGGCGGGGAAAGCTTGGCGATTTCGACGAAACCGTTCTGAACCGCGCCGAAACGTTGTTATTGCTGGCCGCCTGGCCCTGCGCCCTGGTGTTGGGGCAACGGGGCCGCCCGGCTTGGGCCGGGGCGGCGATCGCGGCGCCCGTGGCCGTGATCATGTTTGGCGTCTCCAACAGCAATTTGGCGGCGGCGGCGGTAGCCCTGGCGGGCGCCACTCTGGCCTGGTGGACGGGGCCATGGCTACAACGTCTGCTGGCCGGCCTGTTGGCGGTGGGGGTTCTGGCCGCGCCGCTATTGCCCGCCACGTTGCTGGCGCCGGAGCGCCTGGCCGGATATTTCGACGAATTTCATTATTCCGGCCTGCACCGCCTGCATATCTGGCGATTTTCCGCCGAACGCATCGCTGATGCGCCGGTTTTGGGCTGGGGCCTGGATGCCGCCCGGCGGATACCAGGCGGCCATACCAAGCTGCCGGGGGGCGGCAACCTGATGAGCGTCCACCCTCACAACGCAAGTCTACAGATCTGGTTGGAATTGGGTGGGGTGGGGGCGCTGTCATGGGCGGTTTTACTGGCTGGTCTGTGGCTTCGCGCCGGGGCCTTGCCCCGGCGTGAGGAGCGGGCCGCGGCTACGGGTCTGTTGTTGGCGGGCCTGGTGGTGGCTCATTTCAGTTTCGGTATCTGGCAAACCTGGTGGCTGGCGGCCCTGGCGCAAAGTGGCCTTGTCTTCGCTCTGGCTTTGCAAATGCGGAAAAACACCGGTCAAAAGGTAAATGAATGATTAAACATATAAAGATTTTATTATGCTTGCACGGGCGCGGCCCTTTTGCTAAACAGCGCCGCAGACTTCAACAAGTACGATTTAACCGCCAAAAGGGTTGGAAATTGGCGCCGCGAACGCCTTTCAGCGGACTATGAACAGCCGCCTTGATCTGCCCTTGGGAGACCATCCATGAGCACGTTTACCGACTATAAGGTTGCCGACATTTCCCTGGCCGATTGGGGCCGCAAGGAAACCACGATTGCCGAGACCGAGATGCCGGGTCTGATGGCGTTGCGTGCGGAATTTGGCGCCAGCAAGCCCCTGGCGGGCGCCCGCATCGCCGGCTGTTTACATATGACGATCCAGACGGCGGTGTTGATGGAGACCCTGTTGGAACTGGGCGCAGAAGTGCGCTGGTCATCCTGCAACATCTTTTCCACTCAGGATCAGGCGGCCGCCGCGATGGCGGCGGCGGAGATACCCACATATGCCTGGAAGGGCGAATCGGACGAAGAATTCTGGTGGTGCATTGAACAGACCATCATCGGGCCCGACGGCTGGCGCCCGAACATGATCCTGGACGACGGCGGCGACCTGACCGGCCTGATGCACGAAAAATATCCCGAGCTGATGAAGGACGTGCGCGGCCTGAGCGAGGAAACCACCACCGGCGTACACCGCCTGTACGAGATGGAACGGGACGGCACCCTGGTGGTCCCCGCCATCAACGTCAACGATTCCGTGACCAAATCCAAATTCGATAACCTTTACGGCTGCCGTGAAAGCCTGGTGGACGGCATCAAGCGCGCCACGGACGTGATGCTGGCGGGCAAGGTCGGCGTGGTCTGCGGCTTTGGCGATGTGGGCAAGGGTTCCGCCGCCTCCCTGCGCAGCCAGGGCGCCCGCGTGATGGTCACCGAAATCGATCCCATCTGCGCCTTGCAGGCCGCCATGGAAGGCTATCAGGTTGTCACCATGGAAGAAGCCGCGCCCCTGGGCGATGTCTTCGTGACCTGCACGGGCAACAAGGACGTCATCACCATCGAGCACATGCGCGAGATGAGGGATCGCGCCATCGTCTGCAATATCGGCCATTTTGATAGCGAAATTCAGATCGACGCCCTGCGAAATCATCCCTGGCACAACGTCAAGCCCCAGGTTGACGAGGTTGAACTGCCCAATGGCAACCGCCTGATCATCCTGGCCGAAGGGCGCCTGGTAAACCTGGGCTGCGCCACCGGCCATCCCAGCTTCGTGATGAGCGCCTCGTTCACCAACCAGGTGTTGGCGCAAATCGAATTGTGGGGGAAACACACTGAATACGAGCGCAAGGTCTACACCCTGCCCAAGCATCTGGATGAGAAGGTCGCCGCCCTGCATCTGGAAAAACTGGGCGTACACCTGACCACGTTGAGCGGAGAGCAGGCTGAATATATCGGCGTCGGGGCACAGGGCCCCTTCAAGCCGGAATATTACCGCTATTAAAGGCCGGCCGCGCCGCGCCGGCCTTACTTGTCTTGATGACAATCGGCGCTTAAGCTTTTGCCGTAGAAAGACGGCGTAGGGGGCGACAGCAATGGCTGGCTGGACCATTTTGTTTGCCGTGGCCGCGGGGCTGGGTTTTGCGCTCGCCCTTTGGTTATGGCTGCGGGATAGGGAAAGCAGGCAGCTGGCCCGGGCCGGCAATGCCAAGGCCGCGCAATTTGCCCGGCTGCGGGCCTTGGAATCCCTGAACGACGGCGGCTTTATCGCCTGGCTGGCCGATGGCACGATCTGGTCCCAGGGTCTGCAAACACTGTTCGGTTTAGCCACGGACGAGGTCGCATCCATGGACGATCTGTCGCCATTCGTGGCGGCGGACGACTTTTCCTCCTTGATCGAGAAAATATCCCTCCTGCGCCAGGCCGGCACCTCTTTTGTGCACGAATTGAACGCCGCCGATGGTGAAACCATCGTCGAAGCCAACGGCCGGCCCGGTGATGAAGAGGGCATCATCACGGCCATTGTCCAATTGCGCGATATTGGTGCCGCCGCCTATGAAGGGCGCGCGGCGCGGCGCCGAAACGAAGACAAGCTGGCCGATATTTCCCAGACCCTGGCGGGCTATACCGCCCTGCTGGCGGACCTTCCCGTGCCTGTCTGCCGCCGGAACGCCAATCTGGCCATGATTTGGTGTAACGAGGCCTATGCCAAACTGGTCGGTGCCACGGTGGCGGAAGTGATTGCCGCGCAAGGCTTCGAAATTGAAACGCCCCTGGTGCCCAATCAGGGAAAGACCCTGGCGAAAGCCGTCCGCGACAGCGGGGAAAGCGCCAGTGAAAGCCGCCATTTCGTGGTTGGCGGCCAGCGCCGCACCCTGGATATCACGGAAGTTCGCAGCACCGATGGCGACCATGTCATCGGCTTTGTCCGCGACGTCACCCCGATCGAGGAGGCCCAGGTCGAATTAAGCCGCCACATCGATGCCCATGCCGAGGTTTTGAACAACCTCACCACCGCGGTCTCGATCTTTGGCCCGGACCAGCGCTTGTCCTATTGCAACAATGCCTATGCCGAGCTTTGGCAATTGGACGAGGAATGGCTGAGCGGCGGCCCGACCCATGGCGAAGTTCTGGAAGAACTGCGCGAAGGCCGGCGGATCCCGGAACAGATGGACTTCCCGTCTTACAAGCAGGGTTTCATGCGGCTTTACACCGATCTGTTGGAAACCCGCGAGGATGTCATTTATGCCCCCGATGGCCGGGTGTTGCGCCAGGTAATCTCGCCCCACCCCTTTGGCGGCCTGTTCTTCCTGGAGGAAGACATCACCGACAGCCTGGTGTTGGAGCGTTCCTACAACACTTTGATCGCGGTGCAACAGGAAACCCTGGATAATCTCTATGAGGCGGTCGCGGTTTACGGTGGAGATGGGCGCTTGAAACTGGCGAACTCCGCCTTCGCCCGTATTTGGCGATTGGATGAATCGGTCTTGCAAGGTGAACCTCATATTTCCGAGGTCGTCGATGCCGTCCGGCCGACCCTGGCGGAAACCAGGGATTGGCCGGAAATGCGTGATATCCTGATCGCCCAGGCCACCGCGCGGGAGAGTATATCGGGCCGGATGCGGCGGCGCGATAGCGTGGTCGTGGATTTCGCCAGTGTCGCGCTGCCCGACGGCAATGCCCTGTTCACCTACCTGGATGTGACCGATAGCGTCAACGTCGAGACGGCCCTGTTGGATCGGAACGAGGCGTTGGAGGCAGCGGACCGGCTAAAGTCGGAATTCCTGGCCAACGTCAGCTATGAATTGCGTACACCGCTGAACGTCATCATCGGTTTCACGGAAGTTTTGGGTAATGAATTCTTCGGCGAGTTGAACGCCCGGCAGAAGGAATACACCGCCGACATCCTCCTCTCGTCCAATCAGTTATTGGAACTGATCAACAACATTCTCGATCTGGCCAGTGTCGAGGCGGGACAGATGGATTTGGAAGTTGGCCTGTTCGATGTTTATGAGTTGTTGGAAAATGTCATGACCCTGGCGCGCGAGCCGGCAAGCAAACAAAAATTGGAGGTGGTTCTGGACTGCCCCACCGACTTTGGCGCCATAGAGGGAGATGAGCGCCGGATCAAACAGGTGATGTATAAATTGTTGAGCAATGCCTTGAAGTTTTCCGATCAGGGCGGGCGGATCATGGTTGGTGCGCTGCGCCAGGATGGCGAGGTTGGGCTGTATGTCTCTGACGACGGCATTGGCATCAAAGAGGCGGATCAAAAGCAGGTCTTTGAGAAATTCCAGCGTGCGGCGCCATCGGACCGCCAACGCAGCGTTGGCCTTGGCCTGTCTCTGGTCAAAATTTTCATAGAGTTGCATGGCGGCCGGGTACAGCTCGAATCGGCCCTGGGCAAGGGCACCCGGGTGACCTGTTTTCTGCCGCCGCAACAAAACAAGTCACAACCCACCGTGGCCACTGGTGATGGGGATTGAGCAACCCGCCGACAATTGAAAGCCGCCGAATATTGCCCGATGCGGAGGCAACGGCAGCCGCCGGCGCCGCCCTGGCGGCCTTGGCCCGGCGGGGGGATGTGTTTTGCCTATACGGCGACCTGGGCGCGGGCAAGACCACCTTTGCCCGTGGTTTCCTGGCCGCCCTGGCCGTTGATGAAGAGATCCCCAGCCCGACTTTCAATCTTGTGCTGGCCTACGATACCATCCTGGGTACGGTCTGGCATTTCGATCTGTATCGCCTTGCCTCGCCCGATGAAGTAAGTGAACTGGGTATCGAGGACGCCTTCGCCGAAGGCATCTGCCTGATCGAATGGCCCGACCGTTTAGGGCCATGGATGCCGGGGCACCGGATTGAAATTCATTTGTCCGACGCCAATGGCGGCGCCGGCCGGCAATTGCATCTGCGCGCCGCTGGCGCTTCGCCTGGCCCCGAACGCTGGCGGAACCCATGGTAAGCGCGGCCGTGGTTGCCGCCTTCCTGGGCCGCCATGGCTGGTCAGGCGCCAGCCGTGCGCATCTGGCCGGCGATGCCTCGGCCCGGCGCTATGAACGCCTGGTCCTTGGCGGCCGCGGTGCCCTTTTGATGCGAACCCCGCGGGACAATACCCTGGCCGATTTCATGGCCGTCGCCGGCTTGTTGGACGGGCTGGATCTTTCCGTTCCACAAATTCTGGCCGCCGACCCCGACCAGGGTTTGCTGCTGATCGAGGATTTTGGTGACGATACCTACACCGCCCTTTTGGATGGCGGGGCGGCCCCCTTGCCGTTATATCAACTCGCCGTCGATACCTTGATCCATCTGCATCGGTATTTCGCGGCAAAACCCGAAACCGTTTCCTTGCCGGTGTTCGACGGCGCCCGGTTCGGGCAACAGACCATGCTGTTCTGTGAAACTTACCTGCCCGAAATCCTTGGCTCGGTGCACGAGACTATCATTGCTGACTTCAGCCGGGCCTGGAGCGTGCCATTGAGGCAGGCCCTGGCCGTGCCGCAATCGCTGCTGCTACGGGATTTTCATGCCGGCAACCTGTTTCATCTTGCGAACCGCCCCTCGGTCCAGGCGTGCGGCCTGATTGATTTTCAGGATGCCGGCATCGGCCCCGTGACTTACGACCTGGTTTCACTGCTGCAAGATGCCCGGCGCGATATTGCCGATGACGTGACGGCGGCCTGTCTGGAACGGTATCGCGCCGCTTTTCCGGACACCGCCCGGGCGGCGTTCGAGACATCCTATGCCGTCCTGGCGGCGCAACGCCATATCCGGGTCATTGCCATTTTTTCCCGTCTGGCCCACCAGGGAAAGCCCGGTTATCTGGATCATCTGCCCCGATTGTGGCGATTGCTGGGCGAGGCCCTGGGGCATCCGGCATTAGCCCCGGTCGCGGCCTGGTTCGCGGCCAATGCGCCGATACAGATAGACCAACAGCCCCGCCAATAGCAGCGGCGCGACCGGCGCCCCGGCCGCATTCAAAGGCATCATGGCCAGGGGCAGGATCCAACAGGCCGTGATGATGGCCAATTCACCGCGCCGGCAACCGTTCTCGATCGCCGCCCTTGCCAGACAGATCAATGCCACCGAGACCAGCCCCATGTCGTAATTGAAGCCTTGCGGGCTGGCCACCAGGGTCGCCACCAATAACAGCGAGACCCGTAGACGCCAGGCCCCGGTCCCGCGAAAGACCCGATAAACCAGAACGGCGGCGGCGATGGCCACGGCCGCCTGAATGGTCTGGCTCAGCCAAAGGGGCAGGCCGATGATCCGCCCGGCCATGAACCAGCCGGGCATCATCCATTGAAACGGCCCCTCGCCCGTCGCCATGAAGCGCATTTGATAGGGCAGGGTAGAATGCAGGAACTGCCACCAGACATCGGCGCCGTACATGAGCACGGAGGCGCCGATAAAAAGGACGGCGGTAAGCGTGGCGGCGGCGATGGCTGGCCATTGCCGTAACGCCACCAGGGCGATGGGGATCATGATGCCCAGGTGCGGCTTGAAGGTCAGTAGACCGAACATGATACCCGCCACGATTGGCCGCCGGGGCAGCACCGCGAAGCCCGCCATGGCCAGGGCGGCCGTCGCGAAACCGTTCTGTCCCAGAAAGACATTCACGAAACTCGATGGCGCCAGCAACAACAACCATGGGAAAGGCTTGGCCGGCCAGAACATATAGGCCGCGTAGAGCATCAGAAACAGGCCGCCGAGACTCCAGACAACGAAGGCACCGCGGTAAGGCAGGTCGGATAATTGCTGGGTCAGCATCAGGGTATGGGGCGGATAGGACCAGAAGTGAAAAGGGAAATCGGGGCCCATGAACCGGCGTTGCGCGGCGATGAATTTTTCCTGATCGAAAATATCCAGGGCGCGGTCCGCCTCGACCAATTGCGATGCGGTCCACAAATTGATGAAATCGCGCCCCACCGCATGGTTCAGGCCGTCATGGTCACCGCGCCACAGGGAAACATAGGCAATTGAAAGGGCCAGGCAGGCAATGGCAACGCCGATGGCCAGGCTGATAAGCAGGCCAAGACGGCGGCCTTCGCGGCCCGGGGACATTATTCCGCCGCCGAAATTTTCACCGAAGTCTGGCTTGCCAAATGCTGGTTCAGACGGGGCATGACCTGCGCCGCCAGCAGGGGCATCGTGAACATGCCGAGGTGCATGGGTGGTCTCCTCTCAACTACTCAAATCACGGCATGGGCGCGGACGAAATCCGCGTCGACCGTCAAGCCCAGACCGGGGCGGTCGGGAATGTCGATACGCCCCTCTTCGACCGCGAAACCTTCAGCCACCAGATCGTGCATCAAGGGATTGTGGCCCAGGGCGTATTCCACGATAAAGGCGGCCGGCGCCGTGGCGCAGATTTGCAGGCCGGCGGCGAACATCACCGCCCCGCCCCACATGTGCGGGGCCAGACGGATTTGCTGGCTGCTGGCCAGGGCGGCGATACGCATGGCCTCGGTGATACCGCCACAAATGGCCAGATCCGGTTGAAAGATGTCAACCGCGCGGGCCATGGCGAGATCGCGGAAATCAAAGCGTGTGAAGATGCTTTCCCCGGCCGCGATGGGGATATCGGTACCGGCGCGAATTTCGGCACAACCCGCTATGTCATCCGCCGTCACGGGTTCTTCCAGCCAGGCCAGATCGCAGTCGGCGGTCAGACGGCAGAAGCGCTTGGCCTCGGCGCAATCGAAGGTGCCATGCGCATCAGCCATTATAGCCACGCCTTCGCCCAGGTACTGGCGCGCGGCGGCGACCCGCCGGGCCGAGGTTTGGGCATCGCCATCGGCGGCACCGACCCGCATCTTCACGGCACCGAAGCCGCCGGTCTCGATATAGCCGGCCAATTGTTCGCCGATGCCCTCGGCCGGGGCCCAGCCGCCAGAGGCATAGGCCGCCAGACTGTCGCGGCATTTTCCCCCCAAAAGCTGCCATACCGGCACGCCCAATGATTGTCCCAGAAGATCCCAAAGCGCAATATCGATGCCGCTGATGGCGCAGATGGTCAGGCCGCGCCGGCCCAGGGCCGGAAAGGCATGCCCCCGCTCGACCGCGAAATGGGCCCGGGAGCCATTATACATCTCCTCCCAATGGCCGGCGATGCGGCTGGCATCCTGGCCGATCAGCCGCGACCCCAACTCGTCCTGGATCAAGGCCACCAGGGCCCGGCCATCGCCCAGATTGCCTACCCCGGCCTTGGCCTCGCCATGGCCCACCAGCCCGCCTTCCGTCTCGATGCGCACCAAAACCGTATTGAACGAAGTCATGCGCCCGAAGTCAGAGGTATGTTGCTTTTCCTCCGGTATCGGCACGCAAAGCCAGGTGGCCTCGACCGATCTGATTTTCATGAACCGTCATCCTTTTGCCGCTGGTCCCGTCATCTCCTAAACCAGCTCGACAATCATTTCCACCTCTACCGGTATCTGGAAGGGCAGGGATCCCATGCCCACGGCGGAACGGGCGTGGCGTCCGGCCTCGCCAAAAACTTCGAACATCAGGTCGGAAAAACCCT
>JAKZRK010000275.1:0-15234 GCA_047518225.1 Alphaproteobacteria bacterium
CGGATAGCGAAGACCCTTGCGGTCGTAAAGGCTACGGTTCTCGCGCGTCCACATCGGCCATCTCCCAAAAACGAATCGATGGCACTACAGAATCATAAATGATTCAAACGAATCAACCTCTTTCGGGACGGACACTAAGAGTTTGTTCGTTATATTTTGTCACATATGTCCCGGCAATGGTGAGCATTGTTAGAGGGTTTTGGTGGCTCTGGGTTGTGGGACCGCCATCCGTGCGGCGAGGGCGAATATACATGGGGAGTATCGCGATACGGCATGGCCCTGACGCTGGCCAACCCAGCGCCGCCGTTAACCACGCTTTCAATTTTGATGCTGACGGGATCGCGCCTGATCGCGCGTCAAACATTGCGTCGATCGTGGCCTTGCTGGTCTTTGCCCTTGTCGGTGGGCTTGCGGCCCTGGCAACCGTTGCGGCCCAACTTATGCTGGGCCTCTCCATGCCGCCGTCCGTATTGTTCCTTTTCGGCCTATCCGGATTATTGCTCTCCGCCACATCAGGGTTGGCCATGCGCCGTGCGATCCTGCATATGGCGGCCTCCGCGATCGAGGCGCAGGCCACGCCAGGAACCAAGTTGCTGCGTGCAATGGTGGACCACATACCTGAAGGCATCGCCCTGTGGGACAAGAATGACCGGCTGGTTCTGTGCAACCGGACCTATCGTGATATTTTTTACCGCCTTGAGGATGCTTTGCAGCCTGGCGTGCATTTTGATGAAGTGCTGAATGCGGAACTGAGCGCGGCCTATATCCCGGCCTCTATCGCGCCTGCCTGGCGGGAACAGCGCCAGCAACGCCACTGGATTGGCGATGTCAGCGAACGGCGTAATATCGAAGGCCGTAACTATGAGATTATTGATTCCCCGTGCGCCGGCGGCGGCACGCTGACCCTGATCAGCGACGTCACGACGCTGAATAACAATGAGCGGGATTTGCGCTATGCCCAGGAACGCTATGCCCTGGTCTCCCTGGCCTCGAACGAGGGCCTATGGGACATGGACATAGATACCAACCGTTTTTACGTTTCGCCCCGGGTGCTATCGATCATTGGCCTGCAAAGCGATCCCGCCGGTTTCCGGCGGGAAGACTGGATAGCCGCTATTCATCCCGATGACCTGAACGGCTATCACCTGCGCTGGCAGGAGCATATGGATGGCGACAGCCGCATTTTCGATATGGAATACCGGGTCCTCCATATCAATGGCGAACAGCGCTGGATCGCCGACCGGGGCCTGGCCTTGCGCGATTCCACCGGCCTTGCCTATCGCATTGCCGGTTCGGTGACCGATATTACCACCCGGAAACTGGTGCAAGTGGAAATGAACCAGGCCAAGGACGCAGCGGAAGTCGCGAGCCGCGCGAAAACCCGATTTTTGGCCAATGTCAGCCATGAATTGCGGACGCCGCTCAATGTCATCATTGGCTTTTCCGATCTACTGCGCGACACCGGTAACGGCCGGTTGTCAGGGGAAGATCACGCCGATTACCTGCGTTCCATCAACCAAGCGGGCCGTGAACTGTTGGTTGTCGTTAACGACCTTCTGGATATGTCGCGGATTGAAACCGGCGAACTGGAACTGGCGGAAGGCGCCGTGAATCTGCAACTGTGTATCGGTTCATCCATTGCCGTGATCGGCGAACAGGCCGCGGCCAAAGGCCTGGTGATGACGGAAAGTCTGCCGCGCGACCTGCCCGATCTGATCGGCGATCAGGCCAAGATTAAACAAATGCTGCTGAACCTGTTGACCAACGCAATAAAATTCACCGACGTCGGCGGCGATATAGAGGTCGGTGTCAATTGCAGACCCGGCGCCGGTTTGGAACTATTCGTGCGTGATAACGGTATCGGCATGGATGAGCAGCAGTTGGCGCGGGCGCGGTTACCCTTTGCCCAGCTCAACGACAGCCCAAGCCGGCAACATGGCGGTCTGGGCCTCGGCTTGGCGATCACCACGGCCATCGCCGAAATGCACGGCGGCCGCCTGGAACTGACTTCTGAACCGGGCGCGGGCACCCACGCGACCCTGCATTTCCCCGCAGAACGGGTTAAATTATGGCTTGAATAGCCCGGCTTGCGATGCCACCTTGCGGTCTCGTTCTCAATTGAAGTGATCGCTGAATTCATGAAACCGCGTCAATTCATCCGCTTTGGCGGGCGGTCCGTTGCCATTTTTCCGGCCGTGATCATGGCTTTTGCCATGCTGCTCCACACCTATCCGGGTCAGGCGCAGAAGACGTCGCCGCAAAAGGCATCGGCCCAGAAGACGGTGGCGAAAAAAGCCCGGAACGCCGCCCTGGTCGGCGTCGATAAAGTGCGGTCGGAAATTGTTTCGCAAACCTTTCCCGTCATCGGGCGCCTGGTGGCGCGGCGGTCCGGCGTCGTCGCCGCGCGGGTTGGCGGCCCGGTGGCCGAGATGCGGGCCGCCGTGGGTGATCGAATGGCAAAGGGCGATGTGCTGGCGGTGCTGGTGCGCGAGCAGTTGCATTGGATGCACGAACGGCGGGTTGCCGAAGTGACGTCCCGTAAGGCCCAATTAGCGGGGCGCAAGGCGGAACTTACCATGAGACATCAGGAAATGGACCGCTTGGAACAACTGCGGAAGAATAAATCCGCTGCGCACCGTGCCTCCAAATTCGATGAGATGCGTCAGGAGGTAATGATTTTAAACAGCCAGGTCGCGGAAGCCGCCGCGCGGCTGCTGCAGGCCGAGGCCGACGCCCGCCTGGCCCAGATCGACCTTGGTTACGCTACCGTCAGATCACCTTTCGCCGGTGTCGTCACCCAGCGCCACACGGATGTGGGCGCTTATCTGAATGTGGGGCAGGCGGTCGTGACGATGATCGACGACAGTGCCCTAGAGGTGGAGGCCGAAGTGCCGGGCGACCGGATCGCGGGGTTGTTGCCGGGCGCGGAAGTCATGGTACGGACCGCAGACCAAACCATCACGGCCAGGGTCCGCGCCGTGGTGCCCCAGGAAAATCCATTGACCCGGACGAGGGCGGTGCGTTTTACCGCCGATTTGGCCACCCTGCTGGGCCGTTTGGCCAGCAATCAGAGTGTCACGGTGGCCATCCCCCTGAACGCCGGGCAAAAAGTCGTTTCCGTACACAAGGATGCAATTCTAAAACGCCGCGGCAATGATATGGTGTTCGTGGTCGAGAACGGCGCGGCTCAGCCACGCAATATCACCATTGGTGATGGCATCGGGGGGCGGTTCGTGGTGCGGAATGGATTGAAGGTGGGCGATGTCGTGGTCATACGCGGCAACGAGCGGCTGTTTCCCGGACAGCCCGTGCGCTTTTGACCGCCGCCATTCCCAGCCGCGCCATGCGGCGTTGCCCCGCACATGATAGCCCCATGGGGGAAGGATCATGAACCTGATCCGCCTATCTATCGAGCGGCCCATCGCCGTGGTGGCGGCGGTAATGATGATCCTGCTGTTCGGCTTGCTGGCGTTGCAAACCATTCCCATTCAATTGACGCCGGATGTGCGGCGCCCGGTCCTGAACATCCAGACAACCTGGTACGGCGCCGCCCCGGCGGAGATCGAACGGGAGATCATCAACCGTCAGGAAGAAGCCTTCAAGGGGCTGCCGGGCGTCACCGAAATAACCAGCCGGGCGGAAGGCGGCCGCGCCCGCATCACCCTAGAATTCGGCATTGAGCAGAATATGGACCGGGCGCTGCTATTGGTGGCGAACCGACTGGACCGGGTGACGGGATATCCGGACGAAGCGAACGAACCGACCATCGGCACCTCCGATTCCAATGATAATCCGATCGGTTGGTTCATCATCGATCGCCTGCCGGGCAATGACCGTCCGGTCAATACCTTCGGCGATCAGGTGGACGATCTGGTGCGCGACCGCCTGGAGCGGGTGCCGGGTGTTTCCCGCGTCAACGTCTATGGCGGTAGCGAGCGGGAGCTGCGGGTTGTCGTCGATCCGGAAAAACTGGCCCGTTACGGCCTGACCGTGCCCCGGGTCGTGCAGGCGCTGAAGGCGGCCAATACCTCCATGTCGGGGGGCGACGTGGTCGAGGGCAAGCGCCGCTATGTGGTGCGCACGGAAGGTGAGTTCACCACGCCGGAACAGGTTGCCGCCGTTCTGGTGCGCTCCGAAGGCGATGGCGCCGCCGGCCGAATTGGCCGCGTCACCATCGGTGATATCGCCACCGTCAAATTTTCCCATAAGACGCCTACCGCCCGCATTCGCAGCCTGGGCTTCCCGACCTTGGCCGCCAATGTCATTCGTGATAGCGGCGCCAATGTCGTCGAGGTGATGGCCGGTATTCACGGGGCGGTCCGCGAGCTGGCAGAGGTCACCCTGCCGGCCGTCGGCCTGACCATCCGACAGGTCTATGACGAAACGATCTACATCAATTCGGCCATTAATCTGGTGCAGAACAACATTGTCATAGGCGGCCTGCTGGCTGCCATGGTGCTGATGCTGTTCCTGCGTTCGGCCCGGGCCACGCTGGTGGTTTCCCTGGCGATCCCGGTATCGGTGGTCGGCGCCTTTGTCGCCATGGCCGCCCTGGGCCGCTCCCTGAATGTTATATCCTTGGCCGGCATCGCCTTCTCCGTCGGCATGGTGGTCGATGCGGCCATCGTGGTGCTGGAGAATATCTACCGCCACCGCCAGGCCGGAACGGCGCCGAAGGCCGCCGCATATTTGGGCGCGCAACAAGTCTGGGGCGCCATTCTGGTCTCTGCCCTGACCACGGTTCTGGTATTCCTGCCTCTTTTGGTCATGAAGCTGGAGGTGGGGCAGTTGTTCCGCGATATCGCCGTGGCCATCTCGGTCTCGGTTATGTTGTCCCTGGTGGTATCGGTGACCGTGGTACCGGCCTTGTCCCGGCGCCTGTTGAGCGAAAAAACCAAAAGCCTGCATTCGCCCCTGCGTCTGCCCGTGATTGATGCCGCCGCCGCCGCTTTCAGCCGGGGTGTCATGCATTTCACCCGCCGTGTGGTGCGGAGCCGTTTTCTCGCCATAACGGTGGTTGCCGTCTTGAGTGGCACCGGTGCCATCGCGACCTGGGCCTTTTTACCTAAGCTGGATTATCTGCCGACAGGCAACCGCAACCTGATCTTTGGCGTGATCCAGCCACCGCCTGGCTACAATCTTGATACCACGACCGCCATCGCGAAAGAACTGGAGAAGACCGTCCGGCCGCTGTGGGCCTCGGAAACCGGACCAGAGGCGGAACCGGGGAAACCGCCAAAAATAGAGAACTTCTTTTTTGTTTCGCTCCGAGCCATGACCATTATCGGCGCTTCGGCGGTCGATCCCAAGCGGGTGGGCGAATTGATCCCGGTGCTGCGGGCGCCGATCTTCAAGGAGCCGGGAACCTATGGCTTCATCTCCAAACGGTCATTGTTTGGCCGTGGCATTGGTGGCGGGCGTAGCATCGATTTGAATGTCTCGGGCCCGGATCTGGATGTGGTGCTGGGCGTGGCGCGGCAGGCGGCGCGCCTGATCGGCAAGGCGCTGCCGCGAAATCAGGGCAACCAATTGCGGCCGCAGCCGGGTCTGGAGCTGGGCGCCCCGGAAATCCGGGTGATGCCAAACCCATTGTTGCTGGCGGACAACGGCGTCACGGCATTGGAATTGGCATTGACCGTGGACGCCTTCAACGATGGCCTGCGGGTCGCGGAAGTGACCATTGACGGCCGCCGCATCGACCTGATGCTGGCAGGTCCCGAAGGCCGGATCACGGCAACCCAGGGCATTGGCAGCCTGCCCGTGGTAACCCGCTCGGGCGCCATTCTACCCGTTGCCTCGCTGGCGGATATCGAGATCACGGCGGGGCCGACGGAAATTCGCCATGTGGAGCGGGAACGCACGGTGATCCTGCAGGTCAAGCCCAGGGCGGATCTGCCCCTGGAAGCGGCCATGGAAGTTCTGCAGGGCGATGTGATCACGCAACTGCGCGGCCGGGGCCTGCCGGCGGGGGTCAAGCTGCGCCTGTCGGGGACGGCGGATAAGCTGACCGCCGCCTGGGATCATCTGGTGGTTGACCTGGCCGTGGCCGTGGTGATTGTCTATTTGGTCATGGCCGTGTTGTTCGAAAGTTTTCTTTATCCGCTGATCATCTTGTTTTCGGTGCCCCTGGCCACGGCGGGCGGCGTGCTCGGCCTGGCGCTGTTGAATGTCTTCAGCTTCCAGCCCTTGGATATGCTGACCATGCTGGGCTTTGTCATTTTGATCGGCATCGTGGTCAACAACGCCATTCTGATTGTGCATCAGACTCTATTTCTGGTGCGGACCGAAGGGATGCACGCGGATGCTGCTATTATCGAGGCCGTGCGGAACCGCATTCGGCCGATCTTCATGTCTACTTTAACTTCTGTCTTCGGTATGCTGCCGTTGGTGGTTTTCCCGGGCGCCGGTTCGGAATTGTATCGCGGCCTGGGTTCGGTGGTGCTGGGCGGGTTATCCCTGTCGGCGGTGTTGACCCTGTTGATCATCCCGCCGCTGCTGGGCCTGGTTTCGGCGGTGGTGGAGCGGGGCCGGCATCTGAATACGGAAGAAAGCGCCCAGGCGGCGGAATAGCAACGAAACACGACGAAACACAGGTGGTGGAGCAGGATGACAAACTATGTAACGGCCGATCAATTGAAGGCCATGCTGAGCGATGGCGGCGAACTGGCCCTGTTGGACGTCCGTGAGGAAGGGGCCCATTCGCAGTCGCATCTGTTTTACGCCGCGCCCATGCCCCTCAGCGTGCTGGAATTGTTGGCCGAACCATTGGTGCCGCGCCGGGGCACCCGGGTCGTCCTGGTCGATGCCGGCGGCGGCCTGGCCGATCGCGCCGCGGCCAAGCTGGCGGACCTGGGATATACCGGCGTGGCATGCCTGCAGGGCGGCATCGCGGCCTGGGAGGCTGCCGGATACATGCTGTTTTCCGGCGTCCATGTGCCTTGCAAAGCGTTTGGCGAATACGTTGAGCATCATTACGGTACGCCGCACATTAAAGCCGAGGCATTGCAGGCTATGCGCGATGCGGGCGACGATCTGGTGATCCTGGACAGCCGGCCCATGGATGAATTCCATCTGATGAACATTCCCGACGGCATCGATTGTCCGGGCGCCGAACTGGCCTATCGGGTGCACGACATGGCACCCGACCCCAACACCACGGTGGTGGTCAATTGTGCCGGGCGTACCCGCAGCATCATCGGCGCCCAGTCCTTGATCAACGCGGCGATCCCGAACCCGGTGATGGCGCTGGAAAACGGCACCATGGGCTGGCATCTGGCGGGTTACAAGTTGGAACGGGGGCAAAGCCGCATGGCGCCACCGCCCTCCACCGACGGTCTGGCCAAGGCCCGGACAAGTGCCGGGGCCGCCGCCAAACAATTCCAAGTGCCCACCATCGACCGCGCCACCCTGGCGCAATGGCAGGACGAGGCGGAGCAGCGGACTCTGTACATTCTCGATGTACGCGACCCCAGCGAATATGCCGCCGGCCATCCGGCCGGCGTGGCCAATGCCCCCGGCGGGCAGTTGGTGCAGGGGATAGAGGAATGGTGCGCCACCCTGGGCGCCCGCGTGGTGTTGGTGGACGATACCGGCGTGCGGGCCACCATGACCGCATCTTGGCTGGTGCAGATGGGCTGGGATGTGGCGGTTCTGGATAGCGGCCTGGATGGTTTTGAGATGACCACCGAAATACCGCGCCGTGGGCCGGCGGAAATTGGGCAGGCCGGAAAGAATGAGATTTCGCCCGGCGAATTGGCGGTCCGGATCGCGGCTGACGATGTCCTGGTGGTCGATTTGGCGCCCAGCCGGGACTTTGACAAAGGCCATGTGCCCGGCGCCTGGTGGGCGGTACGGGCGCGTCTGGCGGATAGTTTGCCCAAGCTAGGGAAAAAATCCCTATTGGTTCTGACCTCTCCGGACGCCATCGTAGCCCGTTTGGCCGCGCCCGAGGTCTCGGAATTGACCGCCATGCCCGTGGCCGTCCTGGCCGGCGGCACGGCGGCCTGGAAGGAGGCCGGGCAAAACATGGCTCAAGGTTTGGAGCAGATGGCGGATGAGCGCGACGATACCTGGTTGAAACCCTATGATAGCGACAGTGACGTGGAATCGCGGATGCGCGCCTATCTGACCTGGGAATTGAATTTGCTGCAGGATATCGAACGGGACGGCGATCACCGCTTTCGGCTGTTCCTGTGAGACGGGCCGCCCGGATGGCCGCTGGCCCGATCGTCCTGGCCGTTTTGGCTGTGTTCGCAGGATTGTGCCCGGCCCGCCTGTCACCGGCTGCCGCGCAGACCCAGAATGGCGCCCTGACAGGCGCCGGCGGCGCCTTGGAATCGTTGCAGGCATTGCAGACGGAGGTCAGCAAGCAATGGGATGGCCGTCCCGGCCGGTTGGTCAAGGGGGCCGTGGGCGTCGCCGGCTTGGCCGCGGCCCTTGCGGCGGCTCAAAAAGCCCTGACCTACCAGTTGCGGGTCCGCGGCGATGGTTCCGTGGACACCGTCAGCACCCCCACGTCGACGTCAACCTCGACTTCCAGCTCAACATCGACCTCTTCGTCGTCTTCCTCTAACTAGGTAACAGACATGTCCGAGCAACGGCAGGCACAGGGCGCCAATCAGCGTAGTGTTACGGTGATCGGGGCCGGCATCGTCGGCCTTTGTTGCGCCCGTACTTTGCAACGGCGGGGCTGTACGGTGACGGTGATTGACCAGGGCGAGCCGGGGCGGGGAACCTCGTACGGCAACGCGGGCATCCTGGCCACCGGCTCGGTCCTGCCCGAGGGCAAGCCTGGTTTGTGGAAGCGGGTACCGGGCATGCTGTTGGACCCGATGGGGCCGTTGACCATCCGGCTCGGCTATCTGCCACGGCTGACGCCGTGGCTGCTGCGTTTCATGGCGAACACCACGCCCCGCCGGGTAGAGGAAATTTCCCGGGCCCTGTCGACCATCGTGCTGCCGGGCCTGCAATATTACCGTGACCTGCTGGATGACGTGCCCGAGGGCGAGGTGCCGATCCGCCAGCAGGGCTGTTTGTACCTCTACCCCAATGCGGCCGACGCCGCCGCGGCCAAGGCCGACAACGCCACCCGCCTCCTCCGGGGCGTGGCGTTGGAGATATTGGGACCCGATGAAGTCCGCCAACTGGTGCCGGCCATCGGCCCGGACGTGGCTGGCGGCGCCCTGGCCACGCAATCGGGCCATACCACCTCGCCCCTGGCCCTGTCGCAACTTTTGGCGGCCCGGATCGTGGCCGATGGCGGTACTTTCGTACGGGCCAAGGCCACCGGCTTTGCCATCGGCGAGAGCGGCCCCACGCATGTGCATACGGATCAGGGTGATTTAGTGGTCGAGGATCTGGTGATCGCGGCGGGGGCTTTTTCCAAGCCGTTGGCCAAGGCCCTGGGCAATACGGTTCCCCTGGACACCGAGCGGGGCTATCACGTGATGCTGCCCGCGCCGGAGGTGGAAATCCGGCTGCCCATGTTGGTCAGCTCTCTCGGTTTCGGCATTACCCCCATGAGCGATGGCCTGCGCCTGGCCGGCACGGTGGAATTCGGCGGTTTGACGGCGCCGCCCAACTATGCCCGTGCGGATGCCTTGCTGACAAAAGCCAAGCGGCTGTTTCCCGGCCTGAAAGATGCCGGCGCCGAACGCTGGATGGGCCACCGCCCCTCCATGCCTGATTCGCTGCCCGTGATCAGCCGTTCCAGCCGCTTCCCGCATGTATTTTTCGCCTTTGGCCACGGTCATTTAGGGCTGTCTCTGGGCGCCGTCACCGGGCGCCTCATCGCCGATCTGGTACAGGACCGCGCCGCGGAAATCGATACGACGCCGTTCCGTGCGGACCGCTTCTAACGCCTTTCGCCAGAGGCCGCCCTGGTGGGGCGGCGATTTGCAGACCTTGCGCAATTCCTTGATCAGGGCGCCCCGGCCCCTGCAGGGCCAGCGTCTGCTGCTGGCCATGGCGGACGGCAGTGGCGACCGCCTTTGGGCGCTCTATAATAAAGGCAAGGATGCGGCCAAGCCATTGGTGATCCTGATCCACGGTTTGGCCGGCTGCGAGGATAGCCCGTATATAATCGCCAGCGCGCGCTATTTTCTGCAACAGGGATATGGCGTCCTGCGCCTGAATTTGCGTGGCGCCGGCCCCTCGCGGCCGACCTGCACCCTGCAATCCCACGCCGGGCGCAGCCAGGATCTGCGCGACGCCATTTTGGCCTTGCCGCCGGCCGGCCTGGCCCAGGGCGCGGTTGTCGTTGCGTTTTCCCTGGCCGGCAACATGAGCCTGAAATTCGCCGCCGAATTTGGCGCCGAATTACCCGTTCGGGCGGTCGCCAGCATCTCGGCCCCGATCGATCTGGCGCTGACCTCCGCCAACATGTTGCGGGCGCGGAATGTCCTGTATAACGGCAAATTATTACGGGATTTTTGCCGCGAATGTTTAGCCCCGGGCGCCGTCCTCGATAAGGCCGAGCGGGCCGCCATCATGGCGGCGCGAAACTTCGTCGATCTGGACAATGACTTCGTGGCGCCGCGCAATGGCTACCGCGACGCATGCGACTATTGGGCGAATTGCCAGGCGCTGGGATATTTGGCGCAAATCAGGGTGCCGACCCTGTTGCTGCATGCCCATGACGACCCCATCGTCCCCGTATCGCCCTATTTGGACTACCCCTGGGAGGGCAATTCGTGGCTGTTTCCCGAAATTTCCCGCCGGGGCGGCCATGTGGGCTTCCACGCCACGGGCAATCGGCCCTGGCACCTGGATAGAGTGTTGAATTTTCTTAGGCATAAAAGTTAAGTTAGCATCTTCTACCAGAGATCTCCACAAGACAAACCACAAGGTCATCCACAGGATTTGGTATAGTTCCTATTTTCTTCCTACATTATGTATTGTTTTGACCGCAAAGAATCGCTACAGTCGGCGACGCCGGAACGACAACAACTGATTTCGCTGTGGGGGCGTGGTATGGCGGTGGACTGGACTGATGAACGCGTTGCGGAGCTATCGAAACTTTGGCAGGACGGCTATTCCGCCAGGCAAATTGCCGAGCGTTTAGCCGAGGGTATCACCCGAAATGCGGTGATCGGCAAGGCCAACCGGTTGGGCCTTTCCAAGCCATCGAAATCGTCGGTAACGCGCCAGCAACGGCAAAAAGAGCGGGCCGAGAAGGTCCTGCAATTGCAACCGCCGATAGATCAAGGTGCAACCATATTTTCATTGACGGCTTCGACCTGCCGTTGGCCGATTGGCGATCCCGGTGATCTGGACTTCCATTTCTGCGGCGCCAACAGCAAGGTAGGGGCGCCTTATTGCGACTATCATGCGGCCATGGCCTACCAGCCGCCGAAGGTAAAAAACGACCATCGCAAGCGTTTGGCCTAAGCCATTCGGGGGCCTTGTCGCCATTGCCGATCCGATTGAATTAAAGCAAACCGCATGATGTTCGGTATCATGGATTGGAGGTTGGCCGCTGGCTTGCACGGCGGCGCGCACTTGGGTGCATTCGGCTGGCGAGGGTGTCCGATCCCTCGATAATGTCCGATCGCTAAATTAGGCGGTTAAGGCGCGAATTAGCACAATAATCGGGCTCCAGGCCAGGGCAGCCAGGGAAAGCCAAATGGGAACGGCGATAAAGTATGGCAGCCGTGTCTCTTCGCGTTCGGCATCGATACGATCCGCCGCGTCGAGCGATATGGTCTCTATATATGCCACGTGCTTATCCTCCGATAATCGCCCTCAACAGTTCAAAGGTTAACGGCATTTTGTTAACGAGTGGTAAAAGTAATATTGCTTCTGGTAACCTTTGGCAGGCACCGCATATAAGACAAACGGCATAGCGATCCGGCGCAGGATGTCGAATTGAGTGAGGATAAGAGTGATGCAGGGTTACGGACGATTTCGTGGGCGCCGAGTGTCGGCGGCGCTGGTTTTGTTTTTTGTTGTTGTGGTGTGGGCCGCCGGGCCGGCCGGGGCGATCAGCTTGAACCCGATCACCGCGATAAAAGGCGCCATTGAAGCGGCGCTGGAAGATCGTAGCGCTGACGACATTGGCACGGATTTGGAGATCAAGACGGCAATCGTCGGGGCGGTATTCGACAAAATGACCGGCGATGTAATCGCCATCGGGGCCGATGTTTACGAGCAGGACGTCATGCTGACCGGCGCGGTGGATGATGAGGCGACCAAGCTCCGCGCGGGGGAACTGGTTCGTGGCATCGAAGGCGTGAAGACGGTCCATAACGAAATCCTGGTGATCAAGCCCCTGGACAAGGACAAGGGCGCGGTCGAAAATTTCGTCGATGACACGGTGATCGAAACCAAGATCAACGCCCTGCTGCTGGATGCCGCCGGCGTCAACGTCACGAACTTCCGCTACCGCTCGACCAACGGCCACGTATTTCTCTTTGGCCGGGCCCTATCGGCCAAGGAGAAACGCAAGGCTACCGCCATCGTGGTCGACATCAAGAACGTCAAAAGCGTCAAGAATTTGGTCAAGGTGCGGGCGAAGGAATAGCGTCAACGCGGCATATATTGCCGAAAGGCCGTGGGCCGGTCAGAAGCTTCCATATCAAACGGAAATTTCTAATCGAACGTCACCACGCTGCGGATTGATTTGCCCGCGTGCATCAGATCAAAGGCATCGTTGATCTGCTCCAAGGGCATGGTGTGGGTGATCAGGTCATCGATGTTGATCTTGCCGTCCATGTACCAATCGACGATTTTCGGCACGTCCGTGCGGCCCTTGGCGCCGCCAAACGCAGTGCCGCGCCAGACCCGGCCGGTCACCAGCTGGAAGGGCCGGGTGTTAATCTCCTGGCCCGAGCCGGCGACGCCGATGATGATGCTTTCGCCCCAGCCCTTGTGGCAGCACTCCAGGGCCTGGCGCATGACCTCCACATTGCCGATGCATTCAAAGGAATAATCGGCTCCACCCCTGGTCATTTCAACCAGATGGGCGACCAGATCGCCGCCAATATCGGTGGGATTGACGAAATGGGTCATGCCGAACTTTTCCGCCAGGGTGCGCTTGCCCGGGTTGGTGTCGACGCCGATGATCATGTTGGCGCCCACCATGCGGGCGCCCTGCAAGACGTTCAGGCCGATCCCGCCCAGGCCGAATACGACCACATTTGCGCCGGCTTCCACCTTGGCCGTGTTGATCACGGCGCCCAGCCCCGTGGTCACGCCACAGCCGATGTAACAGACCTTGTCAAAGGGGGCATCGGGGCGGATCTTGGCCAGGGCGATTTCCGGAACCACTGAATATTGCGCGAAGGTCGAGGTCCCCATGTAGTGGAAGACCTGATCGCCGCCCAGGCTGAAGCGGGAGGTGCCGTCGGGCATTAGGCCCCGGCCCTGGGTTTCCCGGATGGCGCCGCACAGGTTGGTCTTGCCCGAGGTGCAGAAATCGCATTGCCGGCATTCAGGGGTATAGAGGGGGATGACATGGTCGCCCGGCACCAACGAGGTAACGCCGGCGCCAACCTCCACCACCACGCCGGCGCCTTCATGGCCCAGGATGGCGGGGAAGAGGCCTTCGGGATCATCGCCCGACAGGGTAAAGGCGTCGGTGTGGCAAACGCCGCTTGCCTTGATCTCCACCAGGCATTCGCCCGCGCGCGGGCCTTCCAATTGTACCGTCTCGATGCTAAGCGGCGCGCCAGCCTTATGCGCCACGGCTGCCCGTACATCCATCTATCCAAGCCTCCCCCAAATCGCCCGTTGATTTTATTTATTGTAGCAGGGGAAACATGGCCCGGTCGATGCCTGAACTTTGTCCATGGGCCAGGATATTCAAGAAGTCATTTGGCGGACCGGACGGCGTGGAACCCGTTCGCGAGCCGATAATTGAAGTGCGGTACTTTTGAGGTTGTATCACGATAATTACATGTTATAATTTGATATAACGCAGCATGGCATAATGTAATTAGTAGAATAAAATATATTTAATACTCTAAATAGGCGTTAATGCGAACGCTTATTCGACGGCAATTCAGGATCGCGAGGCGCAAAATTTTGCCCGGTTTGTTGACCATGGGCCTGATGGTCAATTGGGCGGCGGTTGGCGCCGCTGAAGCGGGCAGCGATGGCTGGCAAAATCACTACGGCACTTTTACCGGCCAACTGGAAAACGATCTGTTCTATGGCGCCGACCGCCATTACACGAACGGCATTCGCCTGTCCTGGGTATCCCCCTCGCCCAAGGACATGGACGACCGGTTCAACTGGGTCCGTGAACGGCTGCAATTGATTGGCCTGAATAACAATGCGGACACGCGGCTGGGCCTGGCTGTGGCCCAGGAAATGTACACGCCGGCGGACCGCCGCCGGACTGATTTGATCCTCGACGACCGGCCCTATGCCGGCTGGCTCTACGTCGCCATGTCGCTGCACTCAAATACCGCTGTCGATGCCTTTGGTTTCGAGGAAATGCTGGATTCCCTCGAACTGGACCTTGGTATCGTCGGCCCTCATGCCTATGCCCAGGAAGTCCAGGATTACGTCCATGACCTCCGCCTGTTTGAACGCTTCGACGGTTGGCGTAACCAGTTGAAGGACGAGCCCGGCATATTGCTGATGTACGAGAGGAAGTGGCGTGCCGGGCCGCATAAGGCGTTTCCAAGCGTCCTGAATTTCGACGTGGTGCCCCATATTGGCGGCAGTATCGGCAATGTGCTGACTCATGTGAATGTGGGCGGCGCGGTGCGTTATGGCTATAACATTCCCAAGGATTTCGGACCGCCCAATTTGATCAAGGGCATGCGAACCCTGGATGCCGGCCGGCCCGACGGTGGTTGGAGCATCTATGGCTTTGCCGGCGCCGAGGGACGCTACGTTGCCCACAACATTTTTCTCGACGGCAACACCTGGCGCGATAGCCACGGCGTCGATAGAAGGCCCTTCGTGACCGATCTTACCTATGGCGTGGCTTACGAAGCGGGGCGGATTAAGATTGCCTATACCGAGGTTCTGCGCTCGCGGGAGTTCGAGGGCCAGGGCGATAACGCCCGCTTCGGCTCCATCAGCGTATCCTGGCGTCACGACTTTTAGGCCATGTCCGACAGGTCCCGCATCAATGCGGCGGCCCATAGCAGCCCGTTGAAAAAGGCGCTATTGACCGGGTTTCACTCGACGGCGAAACATAACGCGACGAAGGCGGTTTCGCCATCCTCCGAGACGATGAGGACCATCTGAGCGACCAGAACGGCTCCAGCTGGCGCAATAAGC
>JAKZRK010000276.1:0-16766 GCA_047518225.1 Alphaproteobacteria bacterium
TCGGATAGCGAAGACCCTTGCGGTCGTAAAGGCTACGGTTCTCGCGCGTCCACATCGGCCATCTCCCAAAAACGAATCGATGGCACTACAGAATCATAAATGATTCAAACGAATCAACCTCTTTCGGGACGGACACTAAGACCCGCGCCAACGCCAACAAGCAACATGAGATGGATAAGACCATGCAGGATTTCGAGACCGAGATTAAGACCGCCGATGGCATCATGGACGTCTTCGTCTGTCACCCGGACCAGGATGGGCCGCATCCGGCGGTAATATTGTACATGGATGCGCCGGGAATTCGCGAGGAACTGCGCGATATGGCGCGGCGTATCGGGACGGTGGGCTATACGGTGTTACTGCCTAATATGTACTACCGGACGGGCCGGGAGGGGCATTACGGCTATGATCTGGCGCGCTTTCGCGACGATGAAGGCGAGCGGGCCAAGATGTTCGCGGTGATGAACACCCTGACCAATGCCCGGGTGGTCGATGATACCAAGGGATTGTTGAGTATTATAGATGATTGCGCCGCCGCCGCGCCTGGACCCGTAGGCTGCGTGGGCTATTGCATGAGCGGGCAGTTCGTCATGTCCGTGGGGGCGGCCTATCCCGACCGCTTTGACGCCATTGCCTCGTATCACGGGGTCAAAATTATCCCCGATCAGCCGGATTCACCCCATCTTGTGGCCGGCCGGATCAAAGGCGAGGTTTACCTGGGCTTTGCCTCGGATGATCCCCACGTGCCGGAAGAAGAGCTGGCGGCCATGCCTGGTGCCATGCAGGCGGCCGGGATCAAACACACCATCGAGATTTATCCCGATACGGAACATGGCTTCGTCTTCCCGCAGCGCCCGGTCTATAAAAAGGCCGCCGCGGAGCGTCATTGGGAAACCATGCTGGCGCTGTTCGACCGCCGCCTTCGAAAGTAACCCATGCCGTGGCTCTATCAGCGCGGCCCGGAACCGCTCTTAGCCTAATTATGCCCAGATTCATTTAAAATAGAGCAATTGAACCGATCGCCTAAGTCGCGGGGCGTTTTAGCGGGCGGGGGGGCCGGAGGACGGTTTCTTCGTCGAAGGCGCAGGTGGACGGCAAAAATTTGATCATCCGGGAGCCGGTCTCGCCAAAACGGTTCTTCCGCAGATTGATCGAAACAGAGCGGCTTTTGGTTATCAGCTCGTCCGGGTGGGTATAACTGTCCTGGTTGACCGACCGTTCAACATTGACGAGGAAACTAACGCTGTCGGCGGAATATTCCAGATCCGAAGTGCCCTCCAGGCTTTCCAGGATGGCTTCGCCCCGATGCAGGCGGTTCTGCGACGATATGGCCAGGACCGGGCTGTCCAGGCTCAACGCCAAACGCCGCATGGCGGTCATCAACTTTGCAATTTCGTGGCGGAATTCAGAGAATTGCCGCGCACCCGCCGCCCAGATCTGCAAGTAATCGACGATAACCAGAATTCGGTCACGGTCACTGGCGGCGATCATTTCGCGGGCCATCTCCTCGGCTTTTTCGTTTGGCAGCTCCAGATCCGCCTCGAGCAGGGTAATGCGGGAAAAAGTTTTCTTGTGAGCCGCCACGGCGGCTTTCAGCGTGGCTTTGTTCAAGGCCCCGTCCCTCAACTCCCGGCTGTACAATTCGGCCTGCTGGCACAATAGTTTCATGACCAGGAATTCAGACTGCAAATCAAAACTTAAATACAACACGGGAAAGCCGGCCTGGGCAGCCACGGCGGCATTGAACAAGGCGAACGCGGTCTTGCCGCTGCCCGGCTCTCCGGCCAACAGGTTCAAGCCGGTGCACCAGCCGCCCATACTGTCGTTGAGAAACTGCAAGGCCGTCGGGACAATATTTTCCGTCGCCGTTTTGGCGCCGTATTGGCGCTGCAGGGCCGGCAAATAGTCGCTGGCCGTCACCGGCTTCCGGGCCGGTCCCAATTCCGTCATTGCCACGCCGGCGGCATCCGCTTGCGGTTTCACGGGCTCGTTCATGAACTAGCTCGCCGTACCGCCGACGGTCAGGCCATTGAGTAACAATGTCGGCTGGCCAACGCCGACTGGTACGCTTTGACCGCTTTTGCCACAGGTGCCGACGCCGGTATCCAAGGCCAGATCATTGCCGATGCCACCAACCTTGGTCAGGACGTTCGGCCCGTTTCCGATCAGGGTCGCGCCTTTTACCGGGGCTCCGATCTTGCCATCCTGCAATAGGTAGGCCTCGGTACAGCTGAAAACGAACTTGCCGGACGTGATGTCGACCTGGCCGCCGCCGAAGTTCACGGCGTAGATGCCCTTCTTCACACTGCCGATCAACTCCTGTGGGTCCTGCTCTCCGGCCTGCATGAAGGTGTTGGTCATTCGCGGCATGGGCATATGGGCAAATGATTGCCGCCGGCCATTGCCGGTCACGGCCATGCCCATCAGGCGGGCGTTCAGGCGATCCTGCATGTAGCCTTTTAAGATGCCGTCCTCGATCAAGATAGTGGCTTCGGTCGGCGTGCCTTCGTCATCAACCGACAACGAGCCCCGCCGGCCATTGATACTGCCGTCATCGACAACGGTCACGCCTGGGCTCGCCACCCGTTCGCCCAGCAAATTGGCAAAGGCCGAAGTTTGTTTGCGGTTGAAATCCCCCTCCAGGCCATGGCCGATGGCTTCGTGCAGCAGAATACCCGGCCAGCCGGGGCCGAGGACCACCTGCATCTCGCCCGCCGGCGCCGGCACCGAGGACAGGTTAACCTCGGCCTGGCGAATGGCTTCATCCACCTGCGCTTGCCAGTTCGCGGTTTCAAGATAGCGCGCGAAACCAATACGGTCGCCAACCCCATGGCTGCCGGATTCCTGACGGTCGCCTTGACCCAGAACCACCGCGACATTCAGGCGAACCAGGGGCCGGACATCGCGGATCCGCCGGCCGTCGGCCCGCATAATCTCTATCGCCTGCCATTGCCCATGCAACGACACGGTGACTTGGCGCACCCTGGCATCACGGCCGCGGGTATAGCTGTCGACCTCGCCCAGCATCTTGACCTTGTCCGCGAAGGATATTTCGCCCAGCGGATTGTCGTCTGGATAGAGGCTTTGATTGGTCGCCATGGGCGCCTGGCTCATGCTGCCGCCGTGGCCAGCGCGGACGGCCTGTACAGCCGCCGCGGCCCTGGCAATGGCATCCTCGTTCAAATCCGAGGCGTGGGCATAACCGGTCTGTTCGCCTGCAACGGCGCGCAGACCAAAGCCTTGATTTGTATCGAAGTTGGCGGATTTTATCCGGCCGTCGTCCAAAATCAGGCTTTCGCTCTGGCTATATTCCATAAATAATTCACCGTCGTCGCAGCCCCCCAGGGCCGCGCCGACGATGTCTTGTATCCGGCCTTCATCCAATCCGGCCCGCTCGAACAGCAGCGCCGGGTCGGCGCCACCGCCGGCTGTTTCGCGCATGCCGACAGCCGATCCGGTCTTGACCTTCGAATCATTCATAATTGCATATGCTCCAATTGGGCGCTGGTACCATTAGTTACCACAAATGGTTAACGCACGATTATAAAACAATAATAATGAAGCGATTATGCCAGCTTAATTTTTGTGCGACAATTGGCCGCACAATGCGCGGACCGGTCGCGAAGCGCCTGATAAAATCGGGCTTTGTGGCGTTATCAGGCTCACTAAGGGGTCGCGTTGGGTTATTTTGCCCTCGTTCAAGGCCGCGATCCCGGACTGATCGCAACGAAAGCGGCGCCTTTTGCATGACCATGGTCGGCCAATGGGCTTGTTCCCTGATAATCCGTTGGGTTACATAAGGAGATCAGTGTAATGGGGACTGTTTCCGGCGGGAATATGTTAGATGAAATCGAGGCTTTGATATGACGGCCTGGCGAATTTTGGCCGCGCCGCTGGCGCTGCCAGGCACTTTTGCAGCAAGCGCATCGGCACTGGCGGACCATGGCATGGCGCATCCCTGGCAATTGGGCCTGCAAGCCCCGGTCACGCCGGTAGCGGTGCAACTGAATGATTTCCATAACTTGCTGCTTGTCATCATCACGGTCATCGCGGCCTTCGTGACCCTGCTGCTGATCGTGGTATTTGTTACATTCAACGCCAAGGCCAACCCAACGCCGCGGACGACCACGCACAACACCATGTTGGAAGTCTCGTGGACGGCGATCCCCATATTGATCCTGGTGGTCATCGCCATTCCGTCGTTCAAACTGTTGTATTTCGCGGACCGCACAGTAGCGGCTGAAATGACCGTCAAGGCGGTCGGTCACCAATGGTATTGGTCCTATGAGTATCCCGATCATGGGGATTTCACTTTCGATGCCGCCATGTTGGAGGATGACGAACGTCAACCCGGGCAGCCCCGGCTGTTGGCCACGGACGAGGCTATCGTCTTGCCGGTCGACACCAATATCCGTTTGCTGATTGCCGCCGACGACGTGTTACATGCCTGGGCCGTACCGGCCTTCGGCGTGAAGCTGGACGCCGTACCGGGCCGCCTGAACGAAACCTGGTTACGGGTGGAGAAAGAGGGCACCTACTATGGCCAATGTTCCGAGCTGTGTGGCACGGGCCACGGCTTTATGCCGATCATGGTCAAGGTGGTCTCGAAGACAGCTTTCGCCGGCTGGGTCGAAAAGGCCAAGGCGGAATATGCCGCCCGGCATGACCGGCCCGGCGTGAAGTTGGCGGCTGCCGGCGGCGCGGCAGGCGAATAAGATCTGGCGGGCTGGTCCGGTCAATGCTTGCCCGGCCCCGGTAAAAAGAACTCGGCGATTAGGAAGACCGATAAATGGCTTATACCTCCGTGGCGCACGATCACGACCACCATATTCCGACCGGCTGGCGGCGCTGGGTCTATTCCACGAACCATAAAGATATCGGTACCATGTACCTGATACTCGCGGTCATCGGCGGCCTGATCGGTGGCGGAATGTCCATGTTGATACGCACGGAATTAGCCGCCCCCGGCCCGGGAATCCTTGGTGGCGATCATCATTTTTTCAACGTTTTGATCACGGCCCACGGTTTAATCATGGTCTTTTTCATGGTCATGCCCGCCTTTATCGGCGGTTTCGGCAACTGGTTCGTGCCCTTGATGATCGGGGCGCCGGACATGGCCTTCCCACGCCTGAACAACATTTCCTTCTGGCTGTTGCCGCCGGCAATTTTGCTGCTGGCCGGTTCAATGTTTTTCGAGGGCACGGCGGGGGGCAACGGCGCCGGGACCGGCTGGACGGTGTATGCGCCGCTCAGTACATCCGGGCATCCGGGACCGGCCGTGGACATGGCCATTCTATCCCTGCATCTGGCCGGCGCCTCGTCTATTCTGGGCGCCATCAACTTCATCACCACGATTTTCAACATGCGGGCGCCGGGCATGACCTTGCACAAGATGCCCCTGTTCGTCTGGTCGGTGCTGGTCACCGCATTCCTGCTGCTGCTGACCCTGCCTGTCCTGGCCGGCGCCATCACCATGCTGTTGACCGACCGCAACTTCGGCACCGCATTTTATGACGCGGCCCGTGGTGGCGATCCGGTTTTGTATCAGCATCTTTTCTGGTTCTTTGGCCACCCGGAAGTTTACGTCCTGATTTTGCCGTCCTTTGGCGTGATCAGCCAAATTATCGCCACCTTCTCGCGCAAGCCCGTGTTCGGCTATCTGGGCATGGCCTATGCCATGGTGGCGATTGGCGTGGTGGGCTTCATTGTCTGGGCCCATCACATGTACACGTCCGGAATGGACGTTGACACACGGGCCTACTTTATCGGCGCGACCATGGTTATCGCGGTGCCCACCGGGTTGAAAATATTTAGCTGGATCGCCACCATGTGGGGCGGTTCCATCACCTTCCGGGCACCCATGCTGTTTGCCCTGGGCATGATCTTCCTGTTCACCATCGGCGGCGTTACCGGGGTGGTGCTGGCCAATTCCGGTATCGATATAGCCATGCATGACACCTATTACGTGGTGGCCCATTTCCATTACACCATGTCCATGGGCGCCTTGTTCGGCATCTACGCCGCGTTTTATTACTGGATCGGCAAAATGTCGGGCCGGCAGTACAATGAAACACTGGGCAAGATCCATTTCTGGATCACCTTTATCGGCGTCAACATTATCTTCTTCCCGCAACACTTCCTCGGTCTGGCGGGCATGCCACGGCGCATACCGGACTATAACGATGTTTATGCGGGCTTCAATATGGTATCCTCGGCCGGCGCCTATATCACCGCCGCGGGCACCTTACTGTTCATCTATATCGCCATCCGCACCCTAAGCTCCGGCGAGAAGTGCCCGGACAATCCATGGGGCGAAGGCGCGGATACCTTGGAATGGACCCTGTCATCGCCACCGCCCTTCCACCAGTTTGAGGAACTGCCGCGCATCCGCTAGGCGTGGCGCCTGTTCGTTGAAAGGAATTGACAAGTGAATAACGGCAATTTGACCATTGGCCAACGCACCCGGCGCCCGGCTGGCGGTGCCCTTTTGGCCGACTATCTGGCGCTGTTGAAGCCTAGGGTGATGAGCCTGGTGGTCTTCACCGCCCTGGTCGGGCTTGTGCTGGCGCCTGGCAGCCTGCACCCGCTGGTCGCCGTGGCGGCCCTAGTCTGTATCGCCGTTGGGGCGGGTGCTTCGGGCGCCATTAACATGTGGTACGACGCCGATATTGACGGACAGATGCTGCGAACCTGCGATCGACCCATTCCGCGCGGCCATGTGCGGCCCGGCGCGGCCCTGATCTTTGGCACGGTACTGTCCTTCGCCTCGGTTCTGGCCATGGCGGCGCTGGTCAATCTGCTATCGGCGGCGCTGCTGGCCATGACCATCGCCTTTTATGTCTTCATTTATACCATGTGGCTGAAACGGCGGACGCCACAAAATATCGTTATCGGCGGCGCGGCCGGCGCTTTTCCGCCGATGATCGGTTGGGCCGCCGCCAGCGGTGATGTCTCCCTGGCGTCCGTTGCCCTGTTCGCCATCATCTTCTTTTGGACACCACCGCATTTCTGGGCTCTGGCACTGTACCGGGCCGACGATTACCGCAATGTCGGCGTGCCCATGCTGCCCGTGGTCGCCGGCAAGGCGGCAACCCGGCGGCAGATCCTGATTTATTCGTTGATCCTGTTTCCCATCACGTTAAGCCCGGTGGCGCTGGGCGTCTGTGGTCTGGCCTATGGCCTTGGCGCGGCCTTGTTCGGACTGATTTTCGTGGGCTTCGCCTATGGCGTCTGGCGCACGGGGGATGACGACGACGGACCGGCGCGGCGGCTGTTTGGCTATTCCATCTTTTACCTGTTCGCCTTGTTTGCCGTGATGCTGGGCGAGCGTTTGGTGGAGGTCTGGGTCTGATGCCCTTGGGGCAAAGGCACCGGCAGAGGCTGGGCCGTAATTTCGCCGTGGCCGGGATTCTGGTTGTCTTTATAGTGGCGGCGTTCGTTATCACCTTGGTCAATATGCAAGACCAGACATGGAACCCCAATTGAACCGCCGGCCGGGTCATGCCAAGCGTATCCGGCTGACCGCCCTGGTTGCCGCCTTCGCGGCCATTGGCATGGTTGGCGCGGCTTATGCGGCGGTACCGCTGTATCGGATGTTCTGCCAGGTCACCGGCTTTGGCGGCACCACCCAGGTGGCCGCGGCGGCGCCCGCCGAGATGGGTGAGCGCATCATCACCGTGCGCTTCAATGCCGATACGGCCGGTGCCATGCTGTGGCGGTTCCGCCCGTTGCAACGGGCCGTCACGGTCCGGGTGGGCGAGCAGACCCTGGCCCTGTACGAAGCGGTAAACCCAAGCTGGCGGCGTATCGTCGGCACCGCCACCTTCAATGTGACGCCAGCCAAGGCGGGGGCCTATTTCAACAAGATCGAGTGCTTTTGCTTCACCGAACAGGCGCTAACGCCCGGCGAAAGCGTCGATATGCCGGTTTCCTTTTTTGTCGATCCGTCTATTTCCGATGACCCAAATCTGGATGACTTGAATACCATCACCCTGTCCTACACCTTCTTCGAGGTGGCGGGCGGAACCGATAAAACGAATTCGACAACGGCAATCGCCGCCAAGTAAGTGGCAAACGAGTAACCGCACAGTGACGTCAAAGTAGCAATAAAGTTGCTGGGAACGGAGTTTGAATATGGCTGACACGGACGCAAAAGGGCATGATTACCACCTGGTAGATCCCAGCCCGTGGCCGGCCCTTGGGGCGCTGGGCGCGGCAATCCTGGCCGGCGGCTTTATCTGGTACATGCACGAAGGTTCGCCCTGGTTGGCCGGGATCGGATTTCTGGTCGTGCTCTACACCATGTTCGTGTGGTGGCGCGATGTCATCCGCGAGGCCAAGGACGAAGGCCACCACACCCCGGTGGTGCAACTGCATTTGCGCTTTGGCATGATCATGTTCATCGCCTCCGAGGTGATGTTCTTCATGGCTTGGTTCTGGGCCTATTTTAACGCCGCCATCTACCCCACCGCGCAGATCGGCGGAATTTGGCCGCCCGAAGGCATCAATACCTTTGATCCCTGGCATCTTCCCCTGCTCAACACTTTGATTTTGTTGACCTCTTCGACCACGGTGACCTGGGCCCACCACGCGGTGCGCGAAGGCAATCAGAAAAGCGCGGTTCAGGGTTTGCTGGTTACCGTGCTGCTGGGCGCCGTATTCACCTGCGTTCAGGCCTATGAGTATGCCCACGCGTCGTTTGCCTTCACGGGTAACATTTATGGCTCCACTTTCTTCATGGCGACCGGTTTCCATGGCCTGCATGTGCTGATCGGCACGATCTTTCTGCTGGTTTGCCTGATCCGCGCCGCCAAGGGCCACTTCAAGCCGGACCAGCATTTCGGTTTGGAGGCGGCCGCCTGGTATTGGCATTTCGTCGATGTCGTCTGGCTGTTTCTGTTTTCCTTCATCTATGTTTGGGGGGCGGGGACCATGGCCGCGCAATAACGAGGCAAGCATGACCGGTAATGATTGGCACGGTGCGGCGGTATCCCCCTTTCGCGCCGGTCCCATGGGCCGTTGTCCCCGCTGCGGGAAGGGCAAACTTTTTCAAGGTTTGCTGACTGTCGCCGCCGCGTGCGATGTCTGCGGGCTGGATCTGTCGGCCCATGATGCCGGCGATGGACCGGCGTTTTTTATTATTCTGATTGTTGGTGGTTTGGCCGTGACCTTCGCGCTTATTGTTGAAAAGGCATTCGCGCCGCCGGTCTGGGTGCATCTGATCTATCTGATACCATTCGTGTTCAGCGCCTCGATAATGTTATTGCGGCCCCTGAAAGCGACCCTGATCGCCTTGCATTACCGCCATTATGCCGCCGGTTTCAGGGACCGGCCCTCGGGCTAGCTCATGCGCTGTCCCGGCCCCTGGTCCATTTGCCTGACCCTGTTCGGTTTGGCGGTGCTGTTGGGGTTGGGCATCTGGCAGCTACAGCGCATGGCCTGGAAAGCAGGCCTGATTGCCGAAACCCGGGCCGGCATGGCGGCCTCGCCGGTTATTCTGGAGGGCCATCTCGACAACCTCGCGGCGCTGAACTATCGCGTTGTCCGGCTGCGGGGGCAATATCTGCATGACCGGGAAGCCCATGTCGGACCCAGGGTGCATCAGGGAAAGGCCGGACTGCATGTGCTGGCGCCGCTGCGCCTTACGGATGGCGCCACGGTTCTGATCAACCGGGGCTGGATCCCCAAGGACCGCCGTGATCCCGCCACCCGCGCCCCTGGCCAGTTGCCGGGAGAGGTCGCGGTTCGGGGCGTCCTGCGCAGCAGGCTCGATCAGGGCGCCTGGACGCCGGAGCATGACGGGCGCGCCGACCAATGGTTCTGGTATGACGTTGCCGGCATCGCCAAGGCGCGTGGTCTGGAACTGGCGGCGGCGGTGGTGCAGGCCGACGGACGGGCCAACCCCGGCGGTCTGCCCATCGGGGGTGTGGCGCGGCCACGGCTGCGCAACGATCACCTGCAATATGCCCTCACCTGGTTTTCCCTGGCGGGCGTCCTGGCCGTGATTTTCCTGGTGGCGCACCGACGTGGAGGGGATCGCCCATGACGGCGGCCTACGAACAGCTTCGCGGCCGGTTTGCGCGGCTGGCTAATCTGAATGGCGCGGCGGCCATGTTGCATTGGGACGCCGCCGCCATGATGCCCACCGGGGGGGCCGCGGCGCGGGCCGAACAATTGGCGACCTTGTCGCTGCTGGCGCACGAAATGTTGTGCCAGGACGAGGTCGCCGACCTGTTGCACCGGGCAGAGGCCACGATGGCTGGCCTGGGCCCCTGGGAGCAGGCCAATTTGCGCGAAATGCGGCGCGAATGGTCCCATGCCACGGCCCTGCCCGGCGATCTGGTGGCCGCGCTTAGCCGGGCCGGATCGGCTTGCGAGATGATCTGGCGCACGGCCCGGGCGGACGATGATTTCGCCACCCTTTGCCCCTATCTGGAAGCGGTGGTCGCCCTGGTTCGCGAGACGGCCGCGGCCAAGGCCGAGGCTTTCGGCTGTCCACCCTATGATGCCTTGCTGTCGCAATACGAACCGGGCATGAGGGCCGTGGATATCGACCGCGAATTTGATGTCCTGGCCAGGTTTTTGCCCAATCTGCTGGATCGTGTCCTGGCCCATCAGGCCGAACCCCCGGCGGCGCCGGAGCGGCTGGCGGCGGCGGTCCAGGAGGAGCTGTCCCGGCATCTTCTTGGCGCCTTGGGCTTTGACTTCGAGCACGGCCGGCTGGATGTTTCCCTGCATCCTTTCACGGGCGGGGTGGCGGACGACGTACGCCTGACCACCCGTTATGATGAAGCCGACCCACTAGGCAGCCTGTATCCCGCCCTGCACGAAGGCGGCCATGGCATGTACGAACGGGGCCTGCCGCCGGCCTGGCGGTTGCAGCCCGTGGGCCGGGCCAAGGGCATGGCCATGCACGAAAGCCAGTCATTGCTGATCGAGATGCAGGTCTGCCGGGGCGATGCCTTTCTGCGTTATCTGGCCCCTCTGTTACGCGATAGGGGCGGGCTTTCCGGCCCGGCCTGGGAAGTCGAGGGCCTGACCCGGCGGGTGCGCTACGTGGCCCGGTCGCTGATCCGGGTAGAGGCCGACGAGGTGACCTATCCCTTGCACATTATCCACCGCTACCGCCTGGAGCGGGCCATGCTGGCCGGCGATCTGGCGGTCGCGGATCTGCCTACTGCCTGGCGCATGGGCATGGCGCGATTGCTCGGCGTCGCGGTGCCCAACGACCGCGACGGCTGTATGCAGGATATCCATTGGATGGACGGCGCCTTTGGCTATTTTCCCACCTATACCTTGGGGGCGATGGCGGCGGCGCAAGTGTACAGGGAGGCCGAAGCTGCCCTGCCGGGCCTGCCGGAGGATCTTGCACGGGGCGATTTTAGCCGCCTGATGGATTGGCTGGGCCGAAATATACACAGCAAGGGCCGCCTGCACGCCAGCGCCGACGAATTATTGCGCGCGGCAACGGGGCAGCCCCTGGACGGCGCGATCTTTCGCCAACACCTTGAAAAGCGCTATCTAGCTGGATAGGTTGGCGCCCCTATTCCTGGAGTTCGATGCCGTGCAATACATTTCCACCCGTGGCCAGGCGCCCGACGTGAATTTCCCCGACGTCCTGCTGACCGGCTTGGCCCGGGACGGCGGCCTGTACGTGCCTGGCCGCTGGCCACGGTTGAGCCATGATGATTTGCGCGCCCTGGCGGGGCTGTCTTATCCGGAAGCGGCGGCGCGGATCCTGCTGCCCTTCATGGATGGCATCGGGGAGGATGAATTGCTGGCCATGACACAGGCGGCCTATGTTGATTTTGCCGATCCATCGATCGCGCCTCTGCGGCAATTGTCCGAGGGGCATTGGTTGCTGGAGCTGTTTCATGGCCCCACCCTGGCATTCAAGGATATTGCCATGCAATTGCTGGGCCGGCTGTTTGACCGGGAACTGGCGCGCCGCCAGCAACGTATTACCATTGTTGGTGCAACCTCGGGCGACACCGGTTCAGCCGCGATCGAGGCCTGCCGGGACCGCGAGGCCATCGATATCTTTATCCTGCATCCCCAGGGCCGGGTATCCGAAGTGCAGCGCCGGCAGATGACCACGGTGCTGTCCGATAATGTGCACAACATCGCCATTCAAGGCACCTTCGATGACTGTCAGGCGCTGTTGAAAGGCGCCTTCAATGACTTGGCTTTTCGCGACGAGGTGGCTCTGTCGGCGGTCAACTCCATCAACTGGGCCCGCGTGGTGGTCCAAGTGGTCTATTACATCACCTCGGCCGTTGCCCTGGGGGCGCCGGACAGGGCCGTCAGTTTCGCCGTGCCAACCGGTAATTTCGGCTGTGTCTTCGCGGGCTATGGCGCGGCCCGGATGGGCCTGCCGGTGGAAAAGCTGATCGTCGCCACCAACCGCAACGATATCCTGCACCGGTTTTTCCAGACCGGCGCCTACCGCCGTGAAGACGTGGTGGCAACGCAAAGCCCTTCCATGGATATCCAGGTGGCCAGTAATTTCGAGCGGTTATTGTTTGATCTGGCCGGCCGCGACGGCGACATCGTCCGCCAGCAGATGGCGGCAGTGGCGGAACCGGGCGGCTTCCAGGTCTCGCCGGCGGCATTGCGCCAAGCCGGGGAATTATTCCTCTCCCACCGGGTGGACGAGGCGGCGACGACGGCAACCATGGCCGAGGTGTTTGGCGAATCGGGCATCGCCATTGATCCTCATACCGCCGTCGGCCTGCGCGCCGCCCGTGATTTGATGCCCCATGGCCCCGTCATAACGCTTGCCACCGCCCATCCGGCCAAATTTCCCGACGCGGTGGAAAAAGCCTGTGGCGTACGGCCGCCATTGCCAGACCATATGGCGGACCTATATGAACGCCAGGAACGCTGTGCCGTATTGCCCAATGATCTGGCGATTTTGCAAGATCATGTCCGCGACTTGCGCCGGCCCTGACCGGCACCTTTGCCTGCAATATTAATAAAAGGACCGATACCCGCCGTGACAATCCAAATGACAACGCTCGCCAACGGCCTACGGGTCATCTCCGATAACCGCGCAGGGATGCAGACCACCGCCGTCGGGGTCTGGGTTGACGCCGGCGCCCGTTACGAAACCATCGCCAACAATGGCGTCGCCCATATGTTGGAGCATATGGCGTTCAAGGGCACGGATAGCCGCAGCGCCCAGGATATCGCGGTGGAGATTGAAAGCGTCGGCGGCCATCTGAACGCTTACACCTCGCGGGAGCATACCGCCTATTTCGTCCGTATCCTGAAAGAGGATTTGGCCCTCAGCATCGACATTCTGGCGGATATCCTGCAACGCTCGACCTTTGCCGAGGAGGAGTTGGTGCGGGAGCGGACGGTGGTGATCCAGGAAATCGGCCAGGCGGAAGATACCCCGGACGACATCATCTTTGACCGCCTGCAGGAGGTTTCGTTTCCCGGTCAGGCCTTGGGCCGCTCCATCCTGGGCCCCGTTGAAGGGGTCGCCAATATGGGCCGGCAGGTTCTGTTCGATTTCATGGCGGAACATTATTCCGCTTCCCGCCTTTTGCTCTGTGCCGCCGGCGCGGTCGAGCACGATGCCCTGGTGGCTCTGGCCGAGAGGCATTTCGGCGGGCTGCGCCGTGGCGGGGACTATCCGTTCGAGCCGGCCCATTTTCACGGCGGCGACCGGCGCGATGAGCGGGATCTGGAACAGGTTCATTTTGCCCTCGCCCTGCCTGCCCTGACTTATGATGACGAGGATTTCTATCCCTTGCAGGTGATGTCGACAGTGCTGGGGGGAGGCATGTCGTCGCGGCTGTTCCAGGAAGTCCGGGAAAAGCGGGGCCTGTGTTATTCCATCTTCTGCTTTGCCTCGTCTTACAAGGATAGTGGCGCGTTCACCATTTATGCCGGCACGGGGGCTGATCAGATTGGCGAACTGGTGCCCGTGATTTGCGACGAGATGCTGCGCCTGAGCGGCGATGCGGATCACGACGAGGTCGCCCGCGCCCGCAATCAGTTGAAAGCCGGCACCTTGATGTCATTGGAAAGCTCGGCCGCGCGGGCCGAGCAATTGGCGCGGCAGACCCTGGTATTCCGCCGCCAGATCCCGGTGGAAGAGTTGATTTCGCGGATCGATGCGGTGGATGTGGCCGCCGTACGCCGGGTGGCGGGCCGGATCGCCACCGCCGGCAGTCCCGCCGTGGCCGCCCTGGGCCCTATCGCGGGACTTGCCAGCCAGGACGATATTGCGGCAAGATTTGCCAGAGGCTAAGAATTAGGGAATTGGAATTGTGACGGATCAACGGCGTGTCTGCATTTCTGCGTAATCCGCCCTGGCTTGGCAGCCCGCCGATGCTGAAGGGCAAGCGGATCTATCTGCGCGCGCCGCAATTGGCCGATTGGTCCGGCTGGGCGCGTTTGCGCGCGTCCTCCCGCGCCTTCCTTGCGCCATGGGAGCCGACCTGGCTGGAAGACGAATTGACCAGGAACGCCTATCGGAGGCGTTTGCGCCGCTATGCCCGCGATGCCCGCGATGGCGTCGGCTATGCCTTTTTCGTGTTCCACCGGGATGATGACCGCCTGATGGGCGGCATTACCCTGTCCAATGTACGCCGCGGCGTCACCCAATCCTGTTCCATGGGCTATTGGATGGGCCAGCAATTCGCCGGCCAGGGCCTGATGCAGGATGGCGTGCTGACCAGCCTGCCCTTTGTCTTTGACGAACTGGGTCTGCATCGCCTGGAAGCCGCCTGTCTGCCCAACAACGATGCATCGATAAGGGTTTTGCTGAAGACCGGCTTTCGCAAGGAAGGCTTTGCCCGGAAGTATCTGCGGATCAACGGCAAATGGAGCGACCACGTGCTGTTCGCCATGCTGCAAACCGACCGCAAAGACGAGACCTAGGGCGGCTCCGGGCTATTCTGGACCATGCGCAGGGCCGGCGCGTTCCAGGGCCGTTCCAGGGTGGGCGCGCCGAAATGATAGCCCTGCAGGTATTTGACGCCGCGGTCACGCAACGCCTGGGCCTCTTCCTCGGTCTCCACGCATTCACCGACCACCTCGGCGCCGAAACCCTCCGCCAAATCCAACAAGGTTTGCACGAACAATTGGTTTTCCTTGTTGTTTTGCAGGTCCTTCACGAACTGGCCGTCGATTTTTACGATATCCACGGCCAGGCTTTTTAAATGCCGGTACGAGGTATAACCGGCGCCGAAGTCATCCAGGGCGATACGGCAGCCAAGCTCCCGTAATTTATTGGCGAAGCGGGCGGTTTCCTCGAAGTCCATCATCGCCACGGTTTCGGTGATTTCGAATACCAGCCGGTCGGCGACGCCGGAATGGATATGCACCAGGGATAGCAGGTGGTCCAAGGTGGCGGGATCGGTCGCGGACATGCCCGATATATT
Source organism: Alphaproteobacteria bacterium (assembly GCA_047518225.1). Taxonomy (GTDB): domain Bacteria; phylum Pseudomonadota; class Alphaproteobacteria. The sequence goes on from JAKZRK010000276.1 coordinate 15,396, forward strand.
GACCGCCAGATTGACGTGCTTGGTCTCCTCCAACTCCAGGAGGGCAAGCTCCAGGGTGAATTTATCCAGGCGGCGGATCAGGCCCAGCTTTTCAACCACGGGAATGAACTTAGCGGCGGGAACCAAATCGCCGTTTTCGCTCAGCATGCGCAATAGGCATTCATACAATCGGGTTTCGCCGGTCGCGCCGTCGACGATGGGCTGTACCGCGAAGGTCAGGCGGCCATCTTTCATGGCCCGCATGACCGCATCGCCCGTGGCCAGAGATTTGCGCCGGGCGGCATCGCGGTTGACCGAGGCGCGGTGCACGACGAAACGGTCCCGCCCCTGCTGTTTTGCTTTCGACAGGGCCTCTTCGGCCCGGCCCATGGCTTCGCGGCTGCTGGCTGCATCTTTTGGCAACAGTACGCCGCCCAGGGACAAAGACACCGCCAAGGGGCCGGCTTCGGTTTTAACCTCGTATTGATGGGTGGAGGAAATAATTTGTTCCGCCGTCTTGCGCAGTTCCCTATCCGTGGCATCGGCCAACACCAGGCCGAACTGATTGCCCCCGACCCGGCCGATGATATCTCCGAACCGGGTGCAGTCTTCCACCCGCTTGCCAATATCGACAATGACGGCATCGGCGACGGCGAAACCATAGGCGTCGTTCAGCATGCTCAGCCGATCAATATTGACCAAAAGATAGACAGCCGAGGTATTTTCCGCGCGGCAGCCCACCAGCACGTCTTCCAAGGCTTCTCGTAGGCGGGCGCGGTTCAGATGGCCGGTCAGCTCGTCGAAATAAGCCATCCTTTCCAATTCAATTTCGCGCATTTTCCTCGGCGTGATCACCCGCATCAGGCCACAAAAGCGCGCCGGCTTGCCGGCGGCGTCCAGTTCGATGTTGCCACGTTCGTCAATCCATTCGAAGCCGCCGTCAGACCGGCGAAGTTTGAATTCACAGACATAGGCGGTACCATCTTCAAGCAGCTCGGACAGGGCGATGGCCCGCGCCGGCAAATCGTCCGGGGCAATCCGCAACTGCATTTCGGCGGCCTGGCGGGGAATGTCCTTATCCGTCACGCCAAGAATTTCCGGCGCGCCCGCGGACCAGTCCAAATGACCGGATTGAATATCCCAACAATAGACGGCTTCCCCCGCCGCGCCGATCGTCCGCGCCAGCAGGTCAAGATCCCATACTGGGTGAGTGTCCATGGATGTTTTGGGCGATTGCGGTCCCATACACGTCACCACTAGTGTCCGGTTAAAAATCGAATAAATTCAATTGGTTGGTTATTTGCGAAGCGTTGCATCTGTTTTCGTCTCCCGCAAGTGCTTGATGTATGGGCATTTTCTCGAAGAGGGTCACCGAGAGGATCTGTAACAAAG
>JAKZRK010000277.1:0-4579 GCA_047518225.1 Alphaproteobacteria bacterium
GGTTCTACCCGTTCAACGCCTTCCGCTCATTGCTCGGCATCGCGGGCGACACCTCTGCTCCAACCTATGCCGAGCTTTACTCGGGAGAGTGGCGGCACCCTACATGTAGCGGTCATGGGCGTTAACCGGATAGGCAAGATAAATCGTTCGCCAAACCCTGTTGCACCCGGGCCAAATTGGCGCCGCGCCAAGTGCCAAATAACAACACAGCCACCTGCGCGAAGGCGGCAACAATTATCAGTCCGCCGATGACTTGAATTACCTCCGTCCCGATCATCGTTCCGTGGGGCCCCCAAAATAATCTAGCTTAGAATTTAGGCTCGCGGTTAATGTAGCGAAAAATAATAACAAATTCCCAACCATCTTTCAAAACACTAGGCTGACCGCTAACAGACAGCAAAATTCCGCAGTGATTTGTACGGCGCCCAGGACATCTCCAGTCTGACCGCCCAGGCGGTTCCGGGCCGTCACGGCGACCAGCGCCGCCGCCAGCCCCGCGCCCGCCAGGCCAGCCAGCGCGGGAAAGAGCCCTAGGGCCGCCAAGGCGATCACCCCGGCGATCAAAATGGCGGTAACGGCTAAATTCAGCCCCGGCCGCCCCGCACCCGCGCCCAACCCGTCGCTCCTCGCGGCGGGTAAAATATGCATGACGGCGACCATGGCCGCCCGTGATACCGCCGCGGCCACCAGCAGCGCCGGGACGACACGCTCGGGCGCGGCCAACGCGGAAATCGCGCCGATCCGCCCGGCGAACAACAGCAACAGCGCCACCACGGCAAAATTTCCCGCCTGGCTATCACGCATAATCGCTAAACGCCGCTCGCGATTCGTGCCGCCCAAGCCGTCAAAAAAATCGCCCAGGCCGTCCTCGTGGATGCCGCCGCAAAGCAAAACCAGCAAAGCCACGCACAGCGTCGCCGCCAGCCAAACGGTACAGCCAAGCCAAATAGCCAGACCATAAAACATGCCGCCCGCGGCACCGACCAACAGACCGACAATGGGGAAACACCAGGCCGCGGCGGCCAACTCACCACGTCCATGGCTCTTTTCCGGCCCGCCAGTTGGCCCTCCCAGCGGCAGGATGGTTAGAAAGGCGCTCACGGTCCGCAGATCCGAAAGGCAACGCGCCAAATCCAGGTGCCCGGTGCTATTGGCCATTGGCTAGTGCCCCTGCTTCCACGTATGGATAAGTTGCCCCTTGCAAGCGGACCGCCGGGTTCAGTTGCCGACGAGGCGCATGGCCTCGCCCCGATCAAGGCCCACCGCCTCGCCGGCCGCCAGTAACTCTTCAAAAGTCGTGTCGTCGATAGGGATGCCGTTGGCCAGCCGCTCGGCCTTTGATTTCCGCTCCGGATCCCCCGGCACCATCACTTCGTCGACCCCCGGCGCGGGCGGCGAAGCTTTCACCCAGGCGGTGAACTTGTCGATTTCAGCATCGAACGCATCGCGGTGGCCAAAGGCATCCGGGTCGATCAGAATGCTCAACATGTTGTTGATGATCCGGCCCGGCGCCACGTGATCCAGGCCAAACACCCCGCCGCCCGTCAAGGCGCCCGCCAAGGCTTCGCAAATCACCGCCAGGCCATAGCCCTTGTGCAAACCCATGGACCGCAACGCGCCCTTGGGTTCGGAAAACATGACGCCGGGATCGTTGGTCGGATTGCCTGCATTATCGATCAGGGCATCGGGCATCATCTCCACACCCTGGTTATGGGCGACGCGGACCTTGCCCATGGCGACGCGGCTGGTCGCCATATCCAACACGATTGGATCGGCGCCCTTGCTGGCCGGCAAGGCGGTGCAATAGGGATTGGTGGTGAAACGGGAATCCGAGCCGCCAAATGGCGCCACCAGAGAATTGGGCGAAAAGGCGTTGACGTAATGGATCGAAATAAAGCCCGCCGCCGCGCACATCTCGCCCCAGGCGCCGACCCGGCCGATATGATAGGAATTTTTCAAGCCGACGACCGCGACGCCCATTTCCCGAGCCCGGGCAATGGCCAGTTCCATGGCCGCCTTGGCAATCACCTGGCCAAATCCCGCATTGCCGTTCAGCAAAAGAAACGCGCCGCGGTCCTGCTCGATGGTAAGTTCATTGCCAGGCACCAGTTCGCCTTGTTCGATGCCCAAGACATAAGCGGGCACCATGCCGATGCCGTGGCTGTCGTGGCCGAACAAATTGGCCTCGACCAATTTTTCCGCGACTTGGGCCGCCGCCCCTTCGTCCGCCCCCCCACGTTGGAATATGGCCTCGCCAAGTTTGACTAGCCGCTCGGCTGGTATCTGCATGATGGAACCCTTACATGAAGTGATGGAATTTCGCGGCAGCATAGTCCGGCCAGGGTGCGGCGGCGATAGGCTTTTCGGCCCGTCTTGCGGTTGCTCGGCCAAGGCCGGTACAATGGACCTGGCGAAAGGTAGCGAACATGGCGGACAAGAAAGCGGCGGGGAAGGGCGGCAAAGGCAAAAAACCGCCGGCGGATGGCCCAGACGTACTCGCCGTGAAAGCGGCCATGGCCTTGGCGGCGGTGCAGGGCTGGCACGATACCACCATGGCCGATATCGCCGATGAAGCCGGCCTGGACCTGGCCGATCTGCGCCGGCTTTATGGCAGCAAAACAGCCGTCCTGGCCGGCCTGATCCGGCTTACCGATGAAGTGGTATTGCGCGGCAGCGGCCCTGACATAGCGGCCGAGCCGGCGCGCGACCGCCTGTTCGATGTGATCATGCGCCGTCTGGATGCCCTGGCGCCCTACCGCGACGGCATCGCCGCCGTGGCCCGCGATTTGCGCCGCGAACCGGCCGCCCTGGCCTGTCTGGCCGCCGGACCCGGACGCCGTTCCTTGCAATGGATGCTGGAGGCGGCCCGCATTCCGCCCTGGAGCTTGTTGGCGCCATTGCAATTAAAGGGCCTGGGCCTGGTTTATCTCAGCGTATTGCGGGTCTGGCTACGGGATGAAGGCGAAGATCTGGCCCAAACCATGGCCGCGTTGGATAAGGCGCTGGGCCGCGTCGATAATATTCTGGGATCCTTTCGGCGTGGTCCCCGCCGCTTTTCCCAGTCGGCGGAAGAAGCCACGGACACATCCAAGCAATGACCGAAATCAGCTTTGACGATTTCCTGAAAGTGGATATTCGGGTCGGCACGATTATCAGGGCCGAGCCATACCCGGAAGCGCGCAATCCCTCTTACAAACTTCATGTGGATTTCGGTCCGGAAATCGGCGAGCGCAAAACCGCGGCCCAGGTAACCGTGCATTACACGACCGAAGAACTGGTCGGCAAACAAGTGGCGGCCGTGATCAATTTTCCCGACAAGCAAATCGGCAAATTCATGTCCGAAATTCTGGTTCTGGGCTTCCCCGACCAGCAGGGCGGCGTGGTTCTGATCGAACCGAACCGCAAGGTCGCCAACGGCGGCCGGCTGTTTTAAAGAAAAGACTTGCCCTAATCGGCACGCCGCCAATCGACCCAGACGCTGACATCCTCGCCGTTGGGCCATCGCCGGGTGACGACAAGGCGCATGGTTCCATCAGGGCGCAATTCGACATCGCGCACCTGTTCGCCGCCGACCCAGCTTGGATTAAGGGCGAATTCGACCTTGGTGATCAGCCGGCCCGCCTCAATGCGGAAGCGGCCGGCGTAGGAGACGAAACTGTCGAATGCCGCCAGGCGGGCGGCATCGGGGGCGTCCGCGTGCCAGGCGGGATCGCCCGGCAACGGCTTGCGGTCGCCCCGGCCAAGGGCAGCGCACAGCCAGCCCTCGGGCGAGAGGATCGCAACCCCCTGGGAATGCTCGCCATAGCGCTCCAATAGGGCGGCCTGATGGCCCTCGCTGGCGCCCCGGTCGATCAACAGCCAGGTGCCAATAACGTCTTCCGCCGAGACCATTTTTGTTTCCTCTCCCTGCCAAATTCTAATTTCAACAGTCAAAGTAACATCGACAAAGACAGCCAGAAAGACGCTTCATCTATACCGGCGCATCAATTGGGTTACTATGGTGCCGACCATATTGTCCGGCGCTATTCCGAAGAGTACGACAAACATGCTTATCATCTTTGGTGGACTTCCAGGGACCGGGAAGACATCTATTGCGCGCGAGTTGGCGCTCCGGCTTGATGCAGTACATCTACGTATCGATTCTATCGAGCAGGCCATTTTGGATTCTGGTGTGATGCGCCATTCTATCGCGGACGCTGGATACCGGGTCGGTTGCGCCATTGCCTCGGATAATCTGAGCCTTGGCAAGACAGTAATCGCTGACGCCGTCAACCCCATGATCATCAGCCGTAAAGCATGGCGGCAAGTAGCGGACCACGCACGGACGACCGCCGTGGAAGTCGAGATGATCTGTTCCGATGCCGGGAAGCACAAACGGCGCGTGGAGCTCCGCAAACCCGATATTCCTGGACTAAAAAACCCGACTTGGAAAGATGTCCTAGCCCGGATTTCTCAAACCCATCTTGGCGGTGTGTCAAGTGGAGCTGATGAGCCGGGTTGTGGCAGCATTTGTGTGGTGTTGAGACAGTCTGGGCCGGGGTTGATCGTATGACGAGTCTTCGGAAGATTACGTCGCGTC
>JAKZRK010000278.1:0-37026 GCA_047518225.1 Alphaproteobacteria bacterium
CTGTTGGCCGGGGGCCACGCTTTGTTGATCGGCGTGCCCGGCCTGGCCAAGACCCGTCTTGTGGAAACCCTGGGCACGGTTTTGGGTCTGGCCGACAAACGGGTGCAATTCACACCGGATCTGATGCCCGCCGATATTCTGGGTTCCGAAGTGTTGGAAGAGGCGGAGAGCGGCCGGCGCTCCTTCCGCTTCATCCCCGGCCCGGTGTTCTGCCAGTTGCTGATGGCGGACGAGGTCAACCGCGCCAGCCCGCGCACCCAATCCGCCCTGTTACAGGCGATGCAGGAAAAATCGGTGACCATCGCCGGCCAGCATCACCCCCTGCCGGGGCCATTTCACGTACTGGCGACCCAAAACCCGCTGGAGCAAGAGGGCACCTATCCCTTGCCCGAGGCCCAGTTGGATCGATTCCTTTTGCAGATCGACGTGGATTATCCGAACCGTGAGGCGGAACGGCGCATGCTGATCGCCACCACGGGCGCCGCCGAAGCATCGATCGAGGCCGTCATGGACGGCGAACAATTGTTGGCCACGCAACGGCTGATCCGCCATATGCCCGTGGGCGAAAGCGTGGTCGAGGCAATTTTGACCCTGGTGCGCAACGGCCGCCCCGAAGACAGCCCCCTGACGGGTATCCGTGAACAGGTATCCTGGGGACCCGGCCCCCGGGCCAGCCAGGCGTTGATGCTGGCGGCCAAGGCGCGGGCCCTGTTGGATGGCCGGCTGGCGCCTTCGATCGATGATATCCTGGCCCTGGCCCGCCCCGTCTTGCGCCACCGCATGGCCTTGACGTTTGCCGCGCGGGCCGATGGCGTCACGTTGGCGGGGGTCATCGACCGCCTGTCCGAACCCCTGGCCTAACGTAGAATGGTTGCGGCCGCGCCACACAAAGCCGGTCATGCGGCGGAGCAATTGGCCGCCACATTGCCGCCGCTGCTGGTGGCCGCCGAACGGGTCGCCTCTACCGTGGTTCAGGGCGTGCACGGCCGCCGCCGGGTTGGTAGCGGCGAGACATTCTGGCAATTCCGCCGCTATCAGGGTGGTGACGGCGCCACGGCCATTGACTGGCGGCAATCGGCTAAGAGCCAAAAGATCTTCGTTCGGGAAAATGAATGGGAAGCGGCGCAAAGCGTCTGGTTATGGCGGGACGGCTCGGCCTCCATGGATTATAAATCCGGCGCGGCGCGGGAACGCAAGTGGGACCGGGCCGATCTGTTGTTGCTGGCCCTGGCTTCATTGTTGTTGCGCGGCGGCGAGCATGTGGGACTTTACGGCCAGGACAACAACGCCACGGGAGGCCGCGCCACCCTGACCCGGCTGGGGGCGCGGTTGTGGAATGGGCGGGACGGCCAGGCAAAAAACACCACGACCGCCCAGACTGGATTACCCGAACCGGGACGGCTGCCGCGCTTTGCCCAATTGGTGCTGTTCAGCGATTTCCTGGCGCCGTTGGAGCAGATCGAAGCAATGGTCAAACGTTTCGCCGATCAGGGCGCACGCGGCCATCTGTTGCAGATCCTGGATCCGGCGGAAGAGGACCTGCCGTTTCAGGGCCGCACGGAGTTCGAGGGCCTGGAAGGCGAAGGCAAGGTCCTGATCGGCCGGGTGGAAGGTCTGCGCGATGACTATCTGCGCCGCATGGCGGACCGTCGCCTTGGCCTGGCTGATATCTGCCGCCGGGTCGGTTGGGGCTTTACCCAACACCGCACGGACCGGCCGCCGCAGACCGCCCTGCTGGGTCTGTATAACGCCTTGGACAATGACCTGGATGGCAGGGCGGGCGGCTAGGCCATGCTGTCTCTGGGACCCATCGCCCTGACCGCGCCCTGGATGTTGCTGGGCCTGGCCGCGCTGCCCCTGATTTGGTGGCTGTTGCGGATCACGCCGCCGACGCCCCGGCGCGTGCGCTTTCCTCCCGTGCGCATTTTGCTGGGCCTGCGCGGGGAGGAAGAAACGCCGGCGGCGACGCCGCTGTGGCTGGCGCTGTTGCGCCTGTTGCTGGGTGCCCTGGCGGTGCTGGCCCTGTCCCACCCCTTGTTGCATCCGGGCGCCGATCTGTCGGGCGACGGGCCGGTGATGCTGGTGATCGACGATGGTTGGGCGGCGGCACCCGATTGGTCCCTGCGCCAACAAACCGCACTGACCCTGGTGGAGCGGGCCAAGCGCCGGCAGCGTCCGGTGCTGGTGTTGACCACGGCCCCGCCCGCGGCCGGCGGACCGATCCAGTCCAGCGGCCTGTTACAGGCGGCGGAGGCGGAACCAATCATCCGCGCCTTGCAACCCAAGCCCTGGTCCACCGACCGCGCCGCCGCCGCCGCGGCCGCTCGGGACCTGCCCTTCAAGGAACAGCCGACGGTCTATTGGCTGAGCGACGGCATCGACAGCCCGGCGCGCGGAGAACTGGACACGGCGCTCGCCGCCCTTGGCCCGCTTCAACTGCTGCAACAACCCGTTGGGCAACGGGCGATGGCTCTATTGCCCCCCGTCCTGACGCGCCAGGGCTTTGCCGCCACCGTCCTTCGCCCAGCCGGTGAAGGACCCGGCGGTGCGGGATGGGACGGCATAGCAGTGCGGGCGATTGGCGAACGGGGCCGGGTGCTGGGCCAGGCAAAGGCACAATTCACAGGCAATGAGGATCGCGCGGTGGCGGAAATTCCACTGCCCGGCGACCTGCGTAACCGCGCCCTGCGGCTGGAGCTGGCGGGCGCCGGCTCGGCCGCGGCAAGCATTCTGCTGGACGAACGTTGGCGGCGCCGGCCGGTGGGCCTGGTATCCGGCGGCGGGTTGGAAGAACGCTCCCAGCCCTTGTTATCTAACTTGTACTATCTGGAACGGGCCTTGCAGCCTTATGCGGAACTTCGCCAGGGCGAGATCGCGGCGCTGTTGAAGCGGCCTTTGGCGGTGCTGATCCTGGCCGACATTGGCCGCTTGTCCGGGGCCCAGCTGCGGCACCTGACGGAGTGGGTAAAGGATGGCGGCATGCTGATCCGGTTTGCCGGACCGCATCTGGCGCAAGGGGTCGACGAGTTGATCCCGGTCCGCCTGCGCCAGGGCGGCCGGGCCTTGGGCGGTGCCCTATCCTGGTCCAAGCCGGCGGGCCTGGCCGCCTTTCCCCCGCACAGCCCGTTCAAGGACTTGGCGGTGCCCGGCGATGTTCTGGTCAAACGCCAGCTCCTGGCGCAACCGTCACTAGATCTGGCTCAGCATACCTGGGCCAGCCTGGCCGACGGCACGCCCCTGGTAACGGCGGCGCCACGGGGCCAAGGCTGGCTGGTGCTGTTTCACATCACCGCCAATGTATCCTGGTCCAACCTGCCCTTGTCGGGCCTGTTCGTGAATATGATGCGCCGCCTGACAGCCATGTCCCGTGGCGTGACGGCGAAAGCGGATACAGCGGCCCGGCGCGAACTGCCCCCCATAGCCAGTCTGGATGGATTTGGCCACCTGGGCCCCGCCGCCCCGGGCGCCGAGTCCATCGCCGCCGACGCCATTGATCAAACCCGGGCCGGACCGAAAAGCCCGCCGGGCTACTATGGCCGGGAGGACGACCGGCACGCCTTGAATTTAAGCCAGAACTGGCAGGACCTGCGGGCCATTACCGGTCTTTCGGTGCCGGCGCACAGGACCGGCTACCAGCAGGCCCGGGAGGTGGATCTGAAACCGTGGTTATTATTGGCGGCGGTGCTGCTGGCCCTCGTCGATCTGCTGGCGGTGTTGGCCTTGCGCGGGCTGTTGCGTCCGGGGAGCGGATGGGGTAGCCGGCTGGCAACATTGTTGTTAGGGGCCCTGTTGCTGATGCCGAACCTACCGGCCCGGGCGCAACAGATCAGCGCCGCGGACCGCTTTGCCATGACGGCATCGCTGGACACCCGCCTGGCCTATGTGTTGACCGGTAACAGCCGGGTCGATGAAATGAGCCGCGCCGGCCTGGCCGGGTTGAGTCAAATGTTGCGCCTGCGCACCTCGATCGAGCCGGAAATGCCCATGGCGGTGAATGTGGAGCGCGATCCCCTGGTGCTGTTCCCCATTCTGTATTGGCCCATCATCGCCTCGCAACGGGCCTTGAGCGACCAGGCCATTGCCCGGTTATCGCAATTCATGCGTACCGGGGGCACCATCGTGTTTGATACCCGTGATGGCGGCAACAGCCTGCCGGCCCTGCGCCGACGTCTGGGTTTGCGCGATGATGCCACCAACAGCGGGCGTCTGCGGCGCCTGTTATCGCGGCTGGATATTCCACCTCTGGCGCCGGTACCCCAAGGCCATGTACTGACCAAATCGTTTTACCTGTTGCAGGGCTTTCCCGGCCGCTACGCGGGCGGCCCGGTCTGGGTCGAGGCGCGGTCGGGCGCCATGAATGACGGCGTTTCCTCGCTCATCATCGGTGGCAACGATTGGGCCGCCGCCTGGGCCACGGACCAACGCCACAAGCCCCTGATCCTGCCCACCCCCGGTGGATCCCGGCAACGGGAGATGGCCTATCGCTTTGGCGTCAATCTGGTGATGTATGCCCTGACCGGCAATTATAAGTCCGATCAGGTGCATATCCCCGCCATCCTGGAACGGTTGGGGCAGTAATTCGTCATGGAAGCCATGACCACGTTTTCCCGCATCAGTTTTGACCCCGCCTTGCCCTGGTGGCTGCTGGGCGCCGTGGCCCTGGCCGCCGCCGTTATATTGGGCGCCGCTTTCTGGCGCCGCTCGGGTGGCACCGCATGGCGATTGCTGGCCCTGGCGGTGGCGCTGCTGGCGCTGGCCAATCCGTCACTGGTGAAAGAACAACGCAACCCCATCCCCGATGTGGCCCTGGTGGTGGTGGATCAATCCATCTCTCAACAAATTGCCGGGCGGGAAGAACGGACCGAGGCCGCCCTGCGACGAATTGAAGAAGAACTGCGCGGCCGGCCCGATCTGGAAATGCGCGTGGTGCGGGCGGGCCAGGGATTTGGCGGCGATCATCTGCTGCCGGACGGCACCCATCTGTTCGGCGCCATCCGCCGGGCCCTGCACGATGTACCCAGCCGCCGGGTGGCCGGTATTATCATCATCAGCGACGGCCAGGTGCATGACCCACCGAAACCGGCCGCCGGCGAAAATCTGGGCGGTCCGGTACATCTGTTGTTGAGTGGCCAACGGGGCGAGCGCGACCGCCGCCTGGTCGTGGTGAAGGCGCCCAGCTACGGCATCGTCGGCGAAACCCTGAATCTGAGCCTGCGGGTGGAAGACAGCGCTGCCAGCATAGGCAACAACAGTGCCAGGGATCGCGGTGGCCGCACCCGGCTGCGGCTGCGGCGGGACGGCGGCACGACGATTAGCCGCAACATGCCCATTGGTGTCACCCGCAACTTTCCCTTCCGCCTAAGCCATGGCGGGGCCACTGTGTTGGAATTGGAGATCGACCCCGGGCCCGATGAACTGACCCTGAAGAACAACCGCGGCGTATTGATCATCAACGGCGTACGGGAACGCCTGCGGGTGTTGCTGGTTTCGGGTGAACCCCATGCGGGCGAGCGGACCTGGCGCAATATTCTGAAATCCGATCCGTCGGTCGATCTGGTGCATTTCACCATTCTCAGGCCGCCCCATAAGCAGGACGGCACGCCGATCAATGAACTCTCCCTGATTGCCTTTCCCACCCGCGAATTGTTTCAGGACAGGCTGGATGATTTTGATCTGGTCATCTTTGACCGCTATCGCCGGCGTGGCGTGCTGCCCGATATCTATCTGCAGAATGTCGCCGATTATGTCCGCCGGGGCGGCGCGGTGCTGACCGCCGTGGGACCTGATTTCGCCACCCCCATCAGCCTGTCGCGTACCGCCCTGGGGGCGATCCTGCCCAGCCGGCCCACGGGCGGTGTGCGCGAGACCGGCTTTCGTCCAATGCCCACCGCCAAGGGCCGCCGCCATCCGGTCACCGCCACGCTGACAGGAATCGGCGAGGAAGGAGAGGTGCCCGCCTGGGGCCGCTGGTTCCGCCAGATAGATGTCACCGGGGTCAAGGGCGATGTTCTGTTGCGCGGCGCCGCCCAGGGTCCCCTGTTGATCACCGCGCGGGTCGATAACGGCCGGGTGGCGCAATTGTTGTCGGATCATGCCTGGCTGTGGACCCGCGGTTTTGAAGGCGGCGGACCACAGGCGGAATTATTGCGCCGCATCGCCCATTGGCTGATGCAGGAGCCCGACCTGGAGGAAGAAGATCTGCGTGCCCGCGCCAATGGCAATCAATTATTGATCCAACGGCGCAGCCTGACGCCGGCCGGCGGCGCGGTCCGGATTACCACCCCGTCGGGCGAGATCCGCAGCATCACCCTAAAAGACAATGGCCGGGGCGTGGAGACCGGCGCCCTGGCGGTGGCCGAGCCGGGGCTTTACCGACTGAGCGATGGCGCCCACCGGGCAATCGCGGCGGCCGGGGACATCAACCCCCTGGAATATGCCGACATGCGCACCTCACCCGCCCCCTTGCAGCCCCTGTTGCAGCAAAGCGGCGGCGGCGCTTTTTGGCTGGTCGACGGCATGCCCGACATCCGCCGGGTGAAGCCGGGCCGCATCAGCCGCGGGCGCGGCTGGCTGGGCCTGCGCGTCAGCGGCGAATACACCGTCAGCGGGGTGGAACAGACCCCCCTGCTGCCCGCCCTATTGGTGCTGATCCTGTTCCTGGGCCTGACCATGCTGGCCTGGCAGCGCGAGGGCCGGTGATGATTTCGAAGCCTTATTCCGGCATGCCTGCCATATCCACCGGCGGGTAATAGTAGTCGTCGCCGAGGGCATCCACCCGTTGCCAAAAATCAGGTCCGGCCGCCAGACCGGTTTCGTTGGGTTCCGCCCCCTGGCGCCAGATGTTCCACGAGCTCGGATGCAGGCGCGCGGCTTCCGCCAGATGTTCCCGGCCCTCGGCCGCCCGGTCCTGGCGCAGCAAATACTGGCCCAGGCGGAAATGGCAATGAGCCCGGGCAATATCGGCGTTGGGCGCCGCCGTTTGGGCGCGGGCCTGATCGGCGGCGAAAACATGGCTGCTCGCCGGGCCCAACAACGCCCAATCGCGGACCGCGTTGACATAAGTGGCCTTGGCATCCGCGGCGGTGGCCATTTTGTCTTCCGGCATTGTCATGGTCTCCCGGTCCAGGGACCGGAAGGCTTCGTAAGCGCCGGCGTTTTCCGCCGGCCGCACGATACGGCCGTCTTCGTCGATCCAGACGGCTTGGGGCACATTGACCATGTTATACAATTCCGCCACGCGGTGATCCCGGTCGATCAGCGCCGGATAGCTGGGCGCGGCAGCTTCGATCCAGGGCCGGGCCGCGTCCGCCCGGCTGTCCATGGCGACGGTGACGATGATGAAATTCCGGTCTTGTAGTTCGTCGTAGAGTTCTTGCCACACGGACAAATCGTTACGGCAGCCTCACCACGAAGCCCAGGTGGCGAGCAGAACCTTTTTGCCGCGATAGTCCGACAGGCTGTGGTCCACGCCGTTCAAATCCGGCAGCGTGAAATCCGGCGCGCCCAAGGACCGCAGGCTGGCCGCCCGGTTTTCGGCCGCTTCGCCCAAGGCCCAGACATCGCCGTTCCCGCTGTGGGCCGCCGGCATCCCCAGATAATCCCAGAAGGCCGCGAGATTTACCTTGTCATCGGCCACGAAGGTCCCCTCGCGGCCCTTGGGCACGGGCACACAAACATCGCCCCGGCAGAGCCCTTCGGGGCGCAATGACCACCCCGTCGCCATCGCCGCCTCGTCCCGGGCCAGCCACAGCTCTTCCCCTTGGCCCACCCCCGGTCCGGCGCTAACGCTAAATTCACCCAAATCGGAAAGTATTGTTGTCGTGGTTACCATTGTTCAATTCCCCCATCGAACCGAGCCCGCCAGGGAACATGTCCCTATCGACGGACCATCAATCGACCGTCACCCGGCCATCATTTGCCGCATGGTTGCCCGGCGCTCTTCGCCAGTCGCGAACCCTTCCCTGGCCAGGCACAGGGCCTCTGTCTCGGCCATGATCCGGTCATTGGAAAGATCCAGATCAAAGGTCTCTCCCATGGGCTGCGGGCTGTGCCAGGGCGTGTGTACGTACACCTCGACAATATTATCTTCGGGATCGCTGAAATAGACCGACCAGGCGTTGCCGTGGGTGATCGTGCGCCGGACTTTCAGCCCGGCGTCAACGACCCTGTCGCGCATGGCCCGCAGCTCGTCCAGGGATTTCACCAGGAAGGAGATCTGTTGGGCGACATTGGCCGTGGCCTCGTCCGGACGGCCGGCAACCAGAACCAACTGATGATGCTCGCCTGGATTGGCCGACATGAAGTTCATATCCAGGTGGAAATCAGGCGGCCCGCCCGTATCCGTGACGGTCAAGCCAAAGACCTCGGTATAAAACCGCCGCATCTTCGCCATATCATTCACATAGATGCCGACATGGGTGAGCTGTGGCTTGATCATGTTCCTATCCCCTGATGCTGCCGACGCGGTTATTCTTCGGGGCCCCGTAAATAGCTATCGGTGCCGTCGATCCAATCCTGGCGCGGCGGGGCGAATAATTCGATGATTTCCGCATTCGCCAACACTTCCGCCGAATGCGGCACATCGCCCGGAATTACCAGTATCCCGCCAGCACCGATATGGCGCAAGTCGGCGCCGTCGTCACCGAAGCGGAATTCCATTTCACCGGCCAACAGATAGGTGATCTGTTGGTTGCCGTGCTGATGCTTCGGCACCGAAACGCCGGCCGCCAGGCTGATGCGCGCCATCATCATCTGCTGGCCACAGACAAGCCGCCGCTGCATTCCCGCGCCGACCTGCTCCATGGTTACCTCGTCCAATACAAGTACTTGTACGCCCGTCACCGTGGTCATGCGCATGCTCCCTTATGGACAGACTGGATATCATAGCTCGTGGCGCGACCGCCGCAACAAAATGCCGGCGATCACCATATTGACCACATTAAAGGCAACGGCATTGATGAAGGCCAGCCGGTAGGAACCGGTCAGATCATACAGCAACCCCGCCAGCCAGCCGCCCAGGGCCATGCCCAGCAAGGTCATCGCCAGCACCATGGCAATGCGCCAGCCGGTCTGCCCCGCCACGAAATAGCGCCGCACGATAATGGCATAAGCGGGCACGATGCCGCCCTGGCTCAAACCAAACAGGGCCGACATCAAATATAGACCGGTCAGAGAATCGGCAAACATGAACAGAAACAGCGTCAAAGCCTGTAGGCTGCTGCCCACCAGCAATGTCGCCAGGCCACCGATGCTGTCGGATATCCAGCCGAAAACCAGACGGCTAATGATCCCCGTGCCTAGCATCAAGGCCAACATCTCGGCCCCGCGCTGGGCCGCATGGCCAAGATCCGAGGCATAGGCGACAATATGGACTTGGGGCATGGCCATGGCGACACAACAGGCGATGCCCGCGACGCATAGCAAGACATGCAGGCCGTTCGGCGCCAGACGTAGGGGCCGGGCGGCGGCCGCGGATGCCCCCGCCTCCATCGCCAATACCGCCATCGGGCGGCGGCGCAATATCAGGCAAAAGGGCGGCATGGCAAGCAAACAGAATATGCCGATGCCGGTATAGGTCGCCCGCCAATCCGTGGCATCGATGTAATTTTGGACAATGGGCGGCCAGACCACACCGGCCAGATAGTTGCCGCTGGCCACGATGGCCACCGCGATCCCCCGGCGCCGGCGGAACCACAGGGTGATATCAGCCACCAGCGGCGCGAACAGGGCCGCGTTGCCCAACAAGCCGATCAACAGGCCCTGGGCCAGATACAATTGCCACAACGTGGTGGCCTGGGCGGCCAGCAAAAAGCCCAGGGCCAGGAAGACCGTGCCGGCCAGACAGGGCCACATCACCCCGGCCCGGTCGGACCAGCGGCCCATCATGATGCCGCCAAGACCAAAACCTATCATGGTGACCGCATACGCCATGGAGGCGGCGGAACGGGTGCCGCCGAATTCCACGGCGATTGGTTTCAGAGCGACGACAATCGCATACATGCCGACGGTACCCATGGTCATCAAGATCAGAGAGGCGGCCAGGCGCACATAGGCGTAGGCGGTTTCACGCTCCGCCGTGGCAACGTCAACGGCCATGCTGGATCACTCTTTCTGTCTATCCGGGGGTTGCCGTGATGGGGCGCACCGAGAGGGTTATTCGATGGACAATCATAGCCACTTCACCAATTACGGTGCAGTCATAATTTAGGATAATTCGTGAGCTTTCCACAGTCACGGTCGGGGCTGGAATTGCGCTATCATGATGCCGCCAAGGAACAAATATTTCAGAGGAAACATGCGATGTTTTTTTCGGCCGCAAAGATTTTCTGGGTTCTTGCCAAACCCTTGAATTTGATGCTGATCCTGTTATCGCTGGCGACCCTGTTGTCATGGTCGCGCTGGCGCCGTCAAGGCATCTGGCTGGCCAGCGCGCTCACGGCCGGACTTTTGGCGCTGGCGGTCCTGCCCGTCGGCGGTTGGCTGCTGGCGCCCCTGGAAAGACAATTCCCGCCATTTAGTGTCGCCGAAGGCCCCGTGACCGGCATTGTCCTGTTGGGAGGCAGCGCCGTGAACCGCGATATTTCCCGCCGGGTTGGCCATGCGGTACCCGGTAGCGGGGCGGACCGGCTGGTCGAATTCATTCGCCTGGCGCGGGCCTACCCCGAAGCGCGGCTGTTAATTACTGGCGGCAGTGGCAAAGCGGGCGGTGTTCAGGATGAACGCTGGGACCGGGAGGCGCCATTGATCGCCAATTACCTGGTTGGCCAGGGCATCGCGCGGCAACGCCTTCTGGTCGAAGCGGCATCGCGCGATACATTTGAAAACGCCACGCTGGGAAGGGCCCTGGCCAAGCCCAAGGCGGATGAGCGGTGGCTATTGGTCACCTCGGCCTGGCATATGCCCCGCGCCATGGCGGTTTTCCACGCCCTGGATTGGCCGGTCGTGGCTGCGCTGCCCGCCGTGGGCGGACCAGTCCCTTTCCGTCTGCGCTTTAACCTGGGCATTGGCATGCGCAATATGAAAAGGGCTAGCCACGAATATCTCGGTTTGCTGGCCTATTGGCTGGATGGCCGTACCAAGACCTTGTGGCCCGTACCGTGAAGTCAATTTCTCACGCCGGGGCTTATATTTTCATCTTCAGGGCTGACGAAGCGGACCAATCGTGTTGCAATGGCGGCGTTACAGGTCCGGAATGGGAGAAGATCAGGTGACTTCAGCCAATGAATTAACCGCCAGTCAGGCCCGAGATGCGTTGGATCAGGGCCAGATCAGCGCGGAGGAACTGCTCGCCGCCTGTCTGGCCCGCATTTCGGAACGGGAAACGATTGTCGGCGCCTGGTGCCATTTGGCCGATGATCCGGCCCTGGCCCTGGCCAAGAGCCAGGATGGGCGCGGCGGCCGTGACGGCCCCCCTTCCGCTCTGCCCCTTGCCGGCCTGCCGGTGGGCGTCAAGGATATTATCGATACCGCCGATATGCCCACGACCTATGGCAGCGCCGCCTATACCGGCCACCGCCCCGAATGTGACGCCGCCTGCGTCGCCCTGGTGCGCGCGGCGGGGGGGATCGTGCTCGGCAAGACGGTCAGCACGGAATTTGCCTATTTCCAGCCGGGCAAGACCGCCAATCCCCATAATCCGGCCCACAGTCCCGGGGGCTCCTCCTCGGGCTCGGCCGCGGCGGTGGCCGACCACATGGTGCCGTTCGCCTTTGGCACTCAAACGGGCGGTTCGGTAATTCGCCCGGCCGCCTATTGCGGCGTTGTCGGCTACAAGGCCTCGTACGGCGCCCTGCCCCTGTACGGCGTGAAGGCGCTGTCCCATGATCTGGATACCCTGGGCTTTTTCTGCCGCGAAGTGGCCGACATTCACCTGATGCGCGCCGCCCTGGTCGGCGCCACCAGGGCCGCCGCCGCCGGCGGCCGCGCACCCAAGATAGGCTTGTGCCGCACCCATGAATGGGCGCAGGCGGACCGGGACAGCCAGACCGCCGTTCTGGCCGCCGCCAAAAGCCTGGAAGCCGCCGGGGCGGAGGTGGTGGAGATAGATCTTGCCCCACCCTTCGCCGACCTTGTGGAAAGGCAAAAGCTGGTCATGGCGCAAAACGCCGCCCGCGATCTGGCCTTCGAATACAATCAACGGCGCGATCGCCTGAGTTCCCATATCATCGGCTTGATCGAACAGGGCAGAGAGGTGGATTTTACCGCCTACCAGGACGCCCTGACCGCGGCGGGGGAAGGCCGAGAACTGTTGGACGGGGTGTTTGGGGAGGTGGATGTTCTGCTCTGTCCCAGCGCGCCGGGAGAGGCGCCGAAGGGTCTGACGGCCACGGGCGATCCCGTGTTCAACCGCATGTGGACCTTGTTGGGCAATCCTTGTGTCAATCTACCGGGTCACAAGGGGGGCAACGGCCTTCCGGTCGGCGTGCAGGCCGTCGGCGCCCTGGGCCAGGATGAAGCACTGCTGGCCCATTGCCGCTGGATGGAACGGCGGATTGTTTAGAATTTTTCCGACTTTCGTCGGCCTGAATAGGCGCGTGCGGATGGCATCTACCGGCTGGTCTATCCAACCAGAGCCAAATTAGCGGTGCGGCATATCCGCGCAACGGTCATCCTCACATTGCCCGGACGCATCTGGACCGCCAAGGTTTACTTGGCATAATCAGGAACGTTCACTCGGTTCTCCTCCGATAGCTTCTGTTATTGCAAACTTCAGCTTCTCAGAATTGGATCGAGTGAACAACGTCTTGAGACATCACAACTAGGCGGCAAATAGGAATTTGGCGTTTATATGGGACTTGTCGGCTACCCCGCCGCACCGTGGGCAAAAAAGGACCTGGGAAACAATGCCGGAAAGCAAATTCAAGGTCGTGGGCGGGCCAGACCAGCCGGTGGCGGATCACCTGGCGGTGCTCTCCTGCCTCAACCAATACTGCCATTTGGTGGACCGGGGCGAGGTGGATGAAATCGCCGCCCTATTTGCCGAGGATGCGGTCCTGCGGCCCCTCTATCAGGGCGAGACGCCCGTTACGGGCCGCGCGGCCATTCGCGCGTGGTTTCAGAATCACGACGATGAAATCCGCGCCGGGCGGCGTCATCGGCGCCACAAAATCACCTCGCCGTTCGTCAAAATCGACGGTGATGAGGCGAGTGCATGGTGTTACCTGGATTCTTCAACGGTCATCATCGCGACCAACCTCATGCAAGTCAGCGCGGGACGCTATGAAGACAAGTTGGTCAAGGTGCAGGGCACCTGGCTATTCAAAGAGCGCGTCATCATCCTGAACCATATCAACATGATCGACGGGTTCGACGAGATACCGTAAGGCCGGGCCTATTTCGTATCCGCCGCATGGGTCAGACGCTCGCTACGCCAACGTAATAGTTCAACCACCGCCATCAGCGCGATAGAGATCACGATCAAGACCGTTGCGATGGCCACGATCGAGGGATCGAGATTGTCCCGCAGGCCCGAGAATAGCTGCCGCGGCAAGGTAAATTGCGCCGGTGAGGCGATAAATAGGGCCACGACGATTTCATCGAACGAAGTGACGAAGGCGAAAATGGCGCCCGAAATCACCCCCGGCATGATCAGAGGCAGGGTGACGCCGAAAAACGCGGTCAGCGGGCGGGCGCCCAGGCTTTGCGCGGCGCGCACCATATTGCGGTCAAAGCCCTGCAGCGTCGCCGTCACGGTGATGACAACAAAGGGCACCGCCAGAACCGTGTGAGCCAGGATCATCCCGGTGAAGGTGCCGGCAAGGCCGACCCGGGCGAACATAAAATAAGCCGCCAGCGCCGTGATGACCAGCGGCACCATGATCGGCGAGAGCAACAGCGCCATCAACAGCGGCTTCAGGCGGAATTCGACGCTGGTCAGGCCATAGGCCGCCAGGGTGCCCAGGATGGTGGCCAGAACCGTCGTCGCCGAGGCAATGATGACGCTGTATTCCAGCGACAGCATCCACGGATATGGCGTGAAGATAACCTCGAACCACTGCCATGACAGCCCCGGCAGCGGATAGTTCAGCAAGCTGGAAGAACTGACCGATATGGGAATGATGACAATGATGGGCGCCACCAGAAAGATAAACACCAGGACACAGATGATCCGGAAGGCCCATTGCCAGAGCCGCTGGCCCGGGGTCGCATGTATGGGAAGCGCCATATGATTTCCCTCAACCCAGCTTCATGCCGCCGGCGCCGGCGAAGCGCTGGTACAACGGATACAGCACCGCGATGCAGACCAGCAACAGGATGGCAAGAGCACCGGCCAGCCCCCAATTGGCCGTATTGGTGGCATACTCGGCGATCAGATAGGCCAACATCTGATCCGAACCGCCACCGATAAGCATGGGCGTAATGTAGAAGCCCAACGCGATGACGTAGACCAGCAGACAGCCCGCCGCCAGGCCCGGCAGGGTTTGCGGGAAATACACGGTGAGAAAGGCCGCGCGCGGCGTCGCGCCCAACGAGGCGGCGGCGCGCACGTGATCGCCGGGGATACCTTTCATGACGCCATACAAAGGCAGGATTATGAAGGGCAGCAGAATATGAACCATGGCGATGTAAACGCCGGTGCGGTTGAAAATCAGCGCCAAGGGTTCGTCCACCAGGCCCAGGCCCATCAACGCATCGTTCACGATGCCCGACTTTTGCAGCACGATGACCCAGGCCGCCGTGCGCACCAAAAGCGAGGTCCAGAACGGCAGCAGAACCAACAGGATCAATATCTTGGCCAGGCGGGGCGGCGCCGTCGCGATCATATAGGCGACCGGATAACCCAATACGATGCAGGCCAGCGAGACGATCAGCGCAATCCACAGCGTGCGCCGCAGATTGTCGAGATAGATCCGCTTGTCAGGCGGCGCGCGTTGGATAGCGCCATCCCATTGCAGATCCAGATCAAGTGCCTGCATGAGGTAATGCAGGGTAAGCCGGGAATCGTTGCCCTTCAGGGTGCGCCAATAGATCAGGTCCGACCAACGCTTATGGCGGGCAATAATGGCTTCCTTGAAAGGCGCCTGCATGCCTTTGGCCTTGCGGCCGGTGCGCATGAGCAGACTGCGGAAGCCGCTGACCTCGTAATTCAGGCGCAGTGAAACCTTGGGCAAGGTCCTATCGGCATAGCCGAGCTTCACATCCTCGGCCAGGGCCGCGAAGGTGGCCTCGTCCGGTATACTTTGGCCGTCCCAGTCCCGCAGCGCCGCCGTTACCCGGGGCAACATGGTGACAACTTCCGGGTTGGAAATGCTGAAATAGAGAACCGTGCCGATGGGAATCAGGAAAAACGCCAATAAGAACAGGAACAGGGGTGCGATCAGGCCATAGGCGCGCAGCTTGCGCCGCCGCTCCGCCCGCCGCAAATTCGCCTTTAGTGTCTCCGGTTTCAACACGGGGCCACCCTGGGGGCCCGTGATCGTAGCCTGCCCGGTCATTCAGCCGTCGCCTGGAACGTCGGGGGCGCCCAAGCTGCCCTGGGGCGCCCCCGTATCCATGGACTTGCGTCCTACTTGGCTTTCCAGGCGGTCCAACGCTCGAATATCTCGTCCGAGTTGTCGAGCCAGAAATCAACCGAATCCTGCCGCCCGGTGTCCATCGCGTCGGCGATGTTGGCGCCCGCCGGCAATTGGGCCGCGACCTCCGGTTTGATGTAATTCAGCGCCGCCTTGTTCGGCTGGCCATAGGTATAGTCGTTGGTGAAGGCCGCCTCGCGCTTGGGATCGGCGAAGAACTTAAGATATTCATAGGCCGTGTCCACGTGCTCCGAGCCTTTGAAGATAACCCATTTGTCCACATAGAGAATATTGTTCTGCCAGATCATCTTCAGGCCATGGCCGTCCTTGTTGGCCTTTGATGTCCGGCCGTTATAGGCGGTGCTCATCACCACATCGCCGCTGATCAGCCATTCAGGCGCCTGGGCGCCGGCTTCCCACCACTGGATACTGCTTTTGATGGTATCCAGTTTGGCGAAGGCGCGGTCGAGCCCGGCCTTGGTGTTCATCACCTTGTAGACGTCCTTGACGTCGACGCCATCGGCCATCAGGGCGAATTCCAGCGTACCCTTGGGGTCGCTGCGCACGCCGCGTTTGCCGGGAATCTTCTTCAAGTCAAAGAAATCGGCGATGGTGGTTGGTTCGACCTTGGTGTTTTTCGGGTTGTAGCCCACCAACTGGGACACCACGACCACACCCAGGCCGCATTCCGTCACCGAGGGTGCGATGAAATTTTCCTTCGGGCCAATACGGGACCAATCCAGCTTGACGAACAGGCCTTCCTCGCAGCCACGGATCAGTTCCGAAGTTTCGATCTGCACCACGTCCCAGGGCCAGTTGCCGGTTTCCTGCATGGCCTTGAACTGGGCCCAGCCGCCAAGGTAGGTGTCCTCGAGCACCTTAATGCCCTTGGAATCGCCAAACGGCTTGAAGAAATGCTTGCGCTGGGAATCCTGATAGCCGCCGCCCTAGGATGAAATGGTGAAATCACGGGCCACCGCATGGCCAGTGAACGCCGCCGCGGCGGCCGTTACCAGCGCCGCCGTCATGTATTTCCTTATTGTCATCTGCTTTACGCCTCCCCAGGTGCGCGGACCCCATATCGGCCGGCGCTGGTCATGAAATGTTTATGCAAAACATTCTAGCACCGCCTGCAAGCCCTGAAGCAAGGGCTTTCTTGTCACCGGCATATCCGGCCCTGGTTGCAACAGCGGGGCTGGCGCGGCATCATGATGGAAATGGTTGTGGGCGCGGCTTTGGGAGTAGCTTCGAGGGTGACGGGGACGGTGCGCGGGAATTCAGAAAGTGTCGTCGAATTCATAGCGGTCGAAAAGACCTATGACGGCGAAACCAACGTGGTCAAGGATCTATCGCTGACGATCCACCAGGGGGAATTTCTTACCCTGCTCGGCCCTTCGGGTTCGGGCAAGACCACGACATTGATGATGCTGGCGGGATTCGAGGAACCGACAGCGGGCGAAATTCTTCTGCGCGGCAACTCGCTGGCACGGGTGCCGCCCTATCTCCGCAACATGGGGATTGTTTTCCAGAACTATGCGCTGTTTCCCCACAAGACCATGGCCGAAAACGTCGCCTATCCGCTGCGGCAACGGCGCTTGCCCAAGACGGAAATCCACGAGCGGACCCTGCAAGCCCTGAACATGGTTGAACTGGGGCATTTGGGCGAGCGCCGCCCGGCCCAGCTTTCCGGCGGCCAGCAGCAACGGGTCGCCTTGGCCCGGGCCCTGGTGTTCGAGGCGGAACTGGTATTGATGGATGAACCCCTGGGCGCCCTCGACAAGAAGCTGCGGGAACAGATGCAGATTGAAATCAAACATCTGCACGAAGCCCTCGGCATGACCGTGGTCTACGTCACCCACGACCAGGGGGAGGCCCTGACCATGTCGGACTGGGTCGCGGTCTTCAACGACGGCATCGTGCAGCAAATAGACGACCCCCGCACGATCTACGAGTATCCGGAGAATTCATTCGTCGCCAACTTCATCGGTGAGAACAACAACCTGGACGGCCGGGTCACCCGGCTCAGCGGGGACGAATGCGAGGTCACCCTGACCACTGGCGAAGTGGTCATGGCCAAGGCGATCAACGTCGCGGGCGTGGGCGCGGAGACCTCCCTTTCGATCCGGCCCGAACGCCTGCACCTGGCTATGGCTGGCCGGGACCTGCCCGACAAGCTGCCCAGCGCATTACGGGGCGAAGTGGGGGAAATCATCTATGGCGGCGATCATTCCATGATCCGGCTCGCCCGGCCTGACGGCGGAGAGATAATAGCCAAGGCGGCGGCGGCCGAGGTGGAGAACATTCGCCTGGGCGACAAGCTGGACATCGGTTGGGATACCGCCCACTGCCGCGCCCTCGACCCGCTGTAGCGGCAGGTTCGCGGCGGATCAGGATTGTCCGCACATCGTTGGTGGGGACGTAAATCCAGAATGCAGGCGCGTCCCTATCCGTCTATCAACCGCCTGTTGCGACAAGGACATGTTCCACCTGGTGGCGGCTTGCCGCAAGCCGGGGTAGCGGCAAATCGCAAGACCGCCGTCGACAACCCGACAAAATCACCGCCAAAAACATCAACCGCGATAATATTCCCAGCTTCAGGTACCTATCGTGACGAATCCGGGCGTGCGCTACTAACGCACATTAATAATATGCACTGTCACTGGAACTGAGAATTGGCGGCGATTCTGCGGCAAGCCCGATAGGAGGGTCATAGGGTGCAGCGTCCGGTGGTATGCTGTAGCAGCACTAAAAGGAGAGGAGAATCATGGGGTGACAGACAGCAAACCTATTGTTCGCCTTATGGCAAACGGTGATGTTGAGTTCAGTGCCGGACGGGTAAGGCGTGCCGATTTTGTAATGTTCATCGCTAACGCAATGCGTATTACCCGTGGCGCGGAGGCGCACAAATCCGAACGGCTGGCATCATACACTGGTATGCCGCCGATAAAGCCGTCGAAAAGACCGGAATAAGGGGATCGTGTTGATTCTCAGGCGGCAAGTTCAGGCAGTTCCATCGTGCGGCGATCATCGGCCGCACTTTCACAATCGGCAGAGCAGGAACAATGGTAACGCGAGGCGACCCAAGGTCGAACGCTGCTGGGTGCCCTATTGAAAGCGACTGAACGAGGAAAATGAATGTGACCAAGGCGCAAAGCAAATTCGCGTTGATGCAACGGTGGCTGCTATGTCTGCTCGGCCGGCATGGTTTCGATGTTGTGGATGTGGTAATGGGTTTCGGGACCGGGGGCTCGGTCGAAACGGTGAAATGCCGACACTGCGGCCTTGTGGTGACACGCCAGGGCTAGCACGAAACCATCAATCCAATACGTAGAGCGGCATTCACGTGCGGGCCGCGAGTATCGGTGCTTTTGACGTCCGTGGCAGCAGGCGGTAGGTTCGCGGCGGATCAGGATTTCCCGCACCTCGTTGGTGGGGGCGTAAATCCGGAAAGCAGGCGCGTCCCTATCCGTCTATCAACCGCCTGTTGCGACAAGGACATGTTCCACCTCGTGGCGGCTTGCCGCAAGCCGGGGTAGCGGCAAATCGCAAGACCGCCGTCGACGTCAGCCAACGCAGCAAAAACCCAAGCGCCATCGATAACCCGACAAAATCACCGCCAAAATCATCAACCGCGATAATATTCCCAGCTTCAGGTACCTATCGTGACGTATCCGGGCTGGGGGACGGGATTGCACCGGCTTGATCCGTGCATGTCTGTACACGGTGCCGCCGGCCATCCAAGAAACAAATAAGGCCAATAAGTGATTGATTTTTAAGTTGAAAAATTGGTGCCCAGGGGCGGAATCGAACCACCGACACGCGGATTTTCAGTCCGCTGCTCTACCAACTGAGCTACCTGGGCATCAGGGTCAAGGAACCCGGTGGGCGATCAAAGCCCGGAGACGTTGGGGTTCATAGTGGAATTTGAATTACCTGTCCAGCGCCGGGACGCCGCAGGGGCAAAAAGGCCCAAGGCGCGGTGGCCTGTTCACCTGCCATCGGGCGCACGGCCCGGATTTCCCTTGGGTGTTCTTCATGCCGGGCCTTTGCGGTAGAGGTAGTAGCGGCCCAGCCCCACGCCATCGGGCAGGGCGGCCGCCCCACAGCCGGGAATCTGCAAGGCCTGATCGGCGGCCACCACGGCGCCCGGGGCCAGCAGAGGCGCCAGGGCCGGGCCCAGGAAGGCGGCCAGCGCCGCGGTCAGAACCCTATCGCCACTGCCGATATCGCAATGGGCGAAAACCGCCCGCGTCCCGATGCGCGCCAGGGCGCCGGGCAATGTGTCGTTGAAATCGCCCAACAGCAGATGCCCCTCGTCGGGCACGCAATCGGGGTGGGCGGCGACCTTGCGCTCGAAAACAAAAATCTCGCGGTCGGCCAGGTGATGGCGCAAATGGTCGTAGGTGCGGCCATTGCCCAGGCCCAGTTCCAGCACCGGGCCCGGCCGCCCGGCAATCTCGCCCATGGCCCAGTCCAGGCAGGCCCGCTGCGCCCGCAGGCGGCGAATGGCGCTGTCCAGGCGGCTCAAGCGCCACCGTTCTCCAATTCCCGCAGCCGGCGATTGGCTTCGGTCAATTGCAGGTTGGATTGTTCTTGCCGCCGCGCCAGCTCGCGCATGATTTCCACCGCCATGGTGGGAAACTCATTGACCAGGCGAAAAAACAAGTCCTTGCTGATCCGCAGCGTATCCAGTTTCGTGGTGGCGGTAATGGTGGCGGTGCGGGGCACATCGCACAGAATGGCAATTTCGCCCACGAAGGCGTTGCGGTCGATCTGGGCCACGGTCAGCCTGGCGCCGTCGGGCCCTTCGATCACCACGTCGGCCGTGCCGTCCACCACCAAATAGGCGGCGTCCCCCATATCACCCTGATGGAACAGGCTTTGCCCTTCCTGGAAGGCCAGGCGTTCCGAGGTGAAGGCCAACAGCTTCAGCTTGGACGGTTCGATATTGGCAAACAACGGGATACTGCGCAGCAGTTCAACTTCTTCGTTCAGGCTCATGGCCGACCTCCGCCCCGTAATGGCAACTCTATCTTACTCAATGGCCTTGCTCGGACGCCAACAATTCTCTGACATACTCATTGCTCTGGCTCAATTCGGCATAGTCGCCCCGTTCCATCAGCCGCCCCTGGCGCATGACCAGTATTTCGTCGAAACCTGCCGCCATGCTGGCCCGTTGCACGGACCAGATCAAGCAACGCCCTTCGAATTCAGCCAACAAGGCTTCCATTATCCCGGCCTGGGTAGCGGAGTCCAGGGATGTGGTGGCTTCCGACAAAATCAAAATATCAGGGCGCTTCATGAGAGCCCGCGCCATGGCCAGCTTTTGCCGCTGGGCCGTCGACAGGCGGGAACCGGCTATGCCCACGTCGAAGTTCAAACCAACCTCGGCGACGACTTCGTGCAGGTCCAATTCGACGATGACTTCGGATATCAGCGCGCCGACCCGATCGGCCGCCTGGGCCTGGCCATAAGCCACCTTGCCGAACAGGATGTTGTCCTGGATATTCGCCGTGGCGTTGTATTCCTCCACATCGAAGAACTCTACCGCGCTGCGCAACTCGTCCGGCAGATTGGCGGCAAAATAGCGCCGCGCCTCCAGCACTTTGCCTTGCAGGTCTTCATCCACCAGCCCGAGGCGATGACGGGCGGGAATTATCTTGAACGGCAACGACATCAGTTGCGCGCGATCCTCGTCCGGCAGGGCCGCCAGATTGGCCCGGTCGCTGCGTTGCAGCAGGGCCTGGATATCGGGCAGCTCGTCGGCCGAGATGAAGCTGAATTGCTGGAACAGCTCGTGATCGGGCGGTAGATCGGCGAACAGTTCGACCATCGTCGAGGCGACCTGGTAGCCGACCGAGAGGAATTGCTCCGTCAGGCCAACCTGTGCCAGCACATCTAACACATAAGGATGCTCGGCCAGATGCTCCACATCGAAGACATCACCTAACGGATTGCCAAACATCAGGTTTTCGCCCACGGACGCATTCAGGTTGTAGGCTTCCACGTCGAACCCTTCGACCAGCGCCAGCAAGTCCGGATCGGCGGCCATATGTTGGCGCAGACCCGCGCGGGCGCGCAGTATCGCGGCCGCCAGATCGGGCCGCGCCTGCGGATCAATGGTGCCGCGCAGGCCGAATTGATAGACTTCTTCATCCATGCCGATCCGCATCAGGGCGGCCAGGCCCGCCTGACGCAACGCGGCCTCGTCCTCGTCCTCGACCCCGGCAGCGGCGTAATCAATCCAGTCCGCATCGGGATCGTAATCCAAATTGCCGGAGCGCCGGGCCTCGTCAACATAGACCGCGCGGTGTTTGGCCGCGGCACCGTCATATTCGGCCGACCGCAGGGGGCGATGCTTCAATCCTAGAAACAAGTTGTCGGCAATCGTGCCGGCGAAGACAAAGGCGGCCGCCCCCACATGCGCAATGCGCCGGCCCGTCACCGCCTCTGGCAGCAGCGCGGCATCGTCGCCGGCCAGATTTAAGTTACCGTTGTCCGGGTCCAACAAGCGCGCCAGCAACAGGGTCAGCTCATCCTTGCCGCTGCCCCCCGACCCGACAATGGCGTAACGCTTGTCGAGAGACAGGCGCAGGGAAACGCCATCGACCACCGGCACGTCCTGGTCATCGTTCAGGGTCAGGTTCGTGGCCGCCAATTCACCGCTCAGGGGGCGCAGATCGTCGGGTTCGGTAATCTGATATTCCGGCCCGCGCATGCCGGCGGGGCCGAACTGGCTGACCACCTGTTCATACTTGATCGTGGCGTCCGCCTGCATCTGATAATAGGCCAACAGCTCCTTCCAGGGCGCGGCCAGGTCCTTGTGGGCGGCAATGGCAGCCACCAGGGTGCCGATTTCCAGGTCGCCGGTAATGACGAAATAGCCGCCGATGGAATAGAACGCGAACGGGCCCAGCTGTTGGATGGAATTGTTGAGAAATTTGATAACGAATTTCTGGCGATAGATCCGCTCGCGCACCCCATAGATCCAGAACAATTGGTTGGAAAAATCCATCAGCACGAAGTTGGAGGTATCGTGCGCATGGGTCTCCTGCACACCCTGTACGGTTTCGCCTATTTTATCCGATAGCCGGCGCACCCGGGCCACGCGTTCCTTGCCCAGCAGGTTGACCCTGCGCTGCAATTTCGGGATCAACCAAAGTTGCAGGGGATAGAGCGACACCGCCGCGGCCGCCATGCGCCAATCCTGCAAGAATAAAAATGTCAGAATGGTCGCCAGATAACCGCCCTGAAAGGCCGGCAGGGAAAAGGCATCGCCGATAAAGCCGCCAAGGGGTTCCACCTCGGCCGTGATCATGGGAATAATTTCGCCCTGGCTCATTTTGCGGAAGGTCGGCAGGGGAAAACGCAGAACGCGGGCATAAAGTTCAAAGCGCAGGCGGCGCAACATACGTTCGCCCGTCAGACCCTTGTAGACGTTAATGACGAATTTGAAGCCCTGATTGACGCCCACCAGCATCAGGAACACGCCACACAGAATATACAGATAGGGCGTCTGGTTGACGATCAGGTCGAAGGGCCCCAGCAAGGGGATTTCAACGCCAAATATGGAAATCGTCAGTTTGTCGGCGAGATTTAGGGGGTATTGGACGTGGAGGCCCTGAATTGCCTCGTTGATGATGGTTTTCGGAACTTCATAGAACAGATAAAGAAACGGCAGGGAAGCCGCCGACAATAACGTCATGTTGATTTGTTGCCGGCGCGAGAACCGCCAGACATAACCGAAAATAGTCTTTTCCATCCGCCGCGGCCGCTCCTTACAAAGCGATTGAACAATCGATCAAACAGTTCTCGAATCGCCGACGGTTGTAGATTAGCGCACCGTGCCCCAGGGGTAAATGATCGCCAATTCCCGAAAAGGGCCAGGTTTCAGCTTGCGGCAAAATCGCTTATTAAATCAAAAAGTTGCTTTTTGTCGCCGTCCGAGCGTGCGATAGTCGCCGAAATTCGAGAAGCGGCGAGGCCTCAAGGGGGAAACGTGGCATGCCTAAAGGCACGCTAGAAGGTATGCGGGGCTTCCGCGTTCTAATCTACAGCCACGATACCATGGGTTTGGGCCATTTGCGGCGATGCAGCACCATCGCCCATTCCCTGGTGCGCCAATACCCCGATTTGTCGGTCCTAATTCTCTCCGGCTCGCCGATCATAGGCAGTTTCGATTTTCGCTCCCGGGTCGATTTCGTGCGCATTCCCGGCGTCATCAAACTGCGCAACGGTGAATACACATCGTTGAACCTGGGCATCGATTTCGAACAAACCATCCATATGCGGGCGGCGATCATCAAACATACGGCGGATATCTTCGCCCCGGACATAGTAATCGTGGACAAGGAACCGCTGGGCCTGCGCGGCGAGATTGAAGAAACCCTGCGCATGTTGAAGGCGCGGGGCACCCGGCTGGTGCTGGGCCTGCGCGATATCATGGATGATCCCCTGATGCTGGCGCCGGAATGGCGGCGCAAGAACGCCATGCCCGCCCTGCGCGACCTGTATGATGAAATCTGGGTCTACGGCCTGCCGCAAATTTGTGATCCCCTGGAGGGCCTGCAAGTGCCGCGCCAAGTGCGCCGTCGGATGGTCTATACGGGCTATCTGCCGCGGCGCACGCCGACCGAACCGTCGACCCGGCCGCTGCCGGAAATCGTTTCCGAACCCTATTTTCTGGTGACCACGGGCGGCGGCGGCGATGGCGAAGGGTTGATCGATTGGGTGCTGCGCGCTTACGAAGCCGACAGCCGGACGCTGTATCCGGCCCTGATTGTCCTGGGCCCGTTCATGCAGCCCGAAACCCAGGCGGAATTCATCGATCGGGCCAATCGGTTGAAGCGGGTGCAGGCCATCACCTTCGACGCGAAGTTGGAGGAATTGGAAGATAATGCCGTCGGCGTCGTGGCCATGGGTGGTTACAACACCTTTTGCGAAATACTGAGCTTCAACAAGCGGGCCCTGATCATCCCGCGCACCCGGCCCCGAATGGAGCAATTTATTCGCGCCAGCCGGGCGCAGGAACTGGGTCTGGTCCGGATGCTGGAAGACGACGGCAAGCGGGACGCGGAGGTCATGGGCAAGGCCCTGCGCGAGTTGCCCTATCAGAACAGGCCCCGGGATGTCATTGTGCCGGGCCTGTTGGAAGGTCTGGACAACGTCAACCGCCTGGTGGCGCCATGGCTGTCCGAGCCGGCCATGGCCCCCGATGCGGCGGCGGTGAAGGCCGTGCCGGTGGGACAGGCCAAGGTATCTTGGGGAGATTAACGCCCGCTATCACAACAGGATGGCGTGTCCTTTGCCATGGTGCCCAACATGACAGCGAAACCGGTTGCCTTTATTTTGAAGGGCTATCCCCGTTTATCGGAAACCTTCATCGCGCAAGAGATCGAGGCGCTGGAACGGCGCGGCCTGGATATTCGCATCGTCTCGTTGCGGCATCCGACGGACCGGGCCCTGCATCCGGTGCACCGGCGGATCAGCGCATCCGTCAATTATTTACCGGAATATCTGTACCGGGAACCGATGCGGGTCTGGCGTGCCTGGAAGCTGGTCCGGCGTTGGCCGGGCTATGGCGCCGCCCGGGCCCTGTGGCTGGGGGATCTGTGGCGCGACCGCAGCCCCAACCGGATCCGCCGGTTTGGTCAGGCCCTGGTATTGGCCGCGGAATTGGCTGACGAGGTTCGCCATCTGCATGCCCATTTCCTGCACACCCCCGCTTCCGTGACCCGTTACGCGGCCCACCTGACGGCGCGGACGTGGAGTTGTTCGGCCCATGCCAAGGATATCTGGACCACTCCCGCTTGGGAGAAGCGGGAAAAATTGGCCGATCTGGACTGGCTGGTAACATGCAGTGGGGCAGCCCATGACCATCTGGCGGCATTGGCGCCGCGGAACAAAGAGCCTAATAATGGACGCGACAATGCCCGGAGTACGGTGGAGCTGATTTATCACGGCATCGATCTGGGCCAGTTCGCGCCGCCGACAACGGCCCGCGCTGATCGTGACGGCCGGAAGGAAGGCGATCCGGTGCGGATTCTCTCGGTCGGCCGAACGGTCGGCAAGAAGGGCTATGACGACCTAATCGCCGCCCTGGCGGCCTTGCCCCCGTCGCTGCATTGGCGCCTGGTCCATATCGGCGGCGGCAATCTATCGGGCAAATTGCAACGACAGGCAAAACGGGCGGGCATCGCGGACCAGATCACCTGGCGCGGTGCGCAGCCGCAGGAGGCGGTCCTGGCGGCCTATCGGGAAGCCGATATTTTTGTCCTTGCCAGCCGGATCGCGGGTGATGGCGACCGGGATGGCCTGCCCAACGTCTTGATGGAAGCGCAAAGCCAAGGTTTGGCCTGTATCGCCACCAGGGTATCGGCGATCCCAGAGCTGATCACGCACGAAAAGACCGGAATCCTGGTCGAAGGCCGCGACAGGGCGGAACTGGGCCGGGCCCTGGCCCGCCTGATCGCCGAACCGGCGCGGCGCCGGCAATTGGGCCAGGCGGGTCAAAAACGGGTCAGGACCGGATTTTCCCACGAATTTTGGATCGAACGGCTGGCCCGCAAGTTTGCCCTTCCTGAATTTGCCCGGACTGAAATAGACGCCGACGCGGATACCGGCCCCGACGCCATCGCCGGGAAAGCCTGATGGCCGCCCGGCGCATCGCCTTTTATGCACCATTGAAGGCGCCGACCCACCCGACGCCCTCAGGCGATCGGCGCATGGCGCGATTGTTGATCCAGGCCCTGGAGGCGGCCGGCGCAGAGGTGGCGCTGGCGTCGGATTTTCGTTCCTATGACGGGCAAGGGGATGCCGCGCGGCAAAAGGCGCTGCGGGCCAAGGGTACTGCCGTGGCGGATCGATTGGTCGGGCAATACCGCGCCCTAGGGGACGGCGAGCGGCCAACAGCCTGGTTCACCTATCACCTGTACCACAAGGCGCCGGACTGGATCGGCCCAAAAGTCGCGGCGGCGTTGAATATCCCCTATCTGGTGGCCGAGGCTTCGTTCGCGCCGAAGCAGGCTGGCGGACCTTGGGATCTGGGCCATTGCGCCGCGGAACGGGCCATCGCGGCGGCGGATTGCGTATTCTGCCTGACCCGGTTGGATATGGCCTGTGTCCGTACCCTGGTGCCAGGGGCGCATCGCTTGCGGTTTCTATCGCCTTTTCTGGACCCGCAACCGTTTGCCCGGATCGAGACGGAGCAGGCTGGCCGGACAGAAATGGCGCGGCGCTTCGGCCTGGACCCGGAACGGCGCTGGTTGTTGGCGGTGGCCATGATGCGGCCCGGGGACAAGCTGCGATCTTATCAACGGCTGGGCGCCGCCCTGGGGCGCCTGGGCGGAAACGATTGGCAGTTGTTGGTGGTCGGCGACGGCCCGGCGCGGGATCAGGCCACGGCGGCCCTGGCGCCCATAAATCGAAATTCTGACGGAAAATTGATCCTGGCCGGTAGCCTGCCCTTGGTACAATTACCCGAAATATATGCGGCCTGTGATCTGTACCTGTGGCCCGGCGTGGGCGAGGCCTACGGCATGGCCTATTTGGAGGCACAGGCGGCGGGCCTGCCCATCGTCGCCGGCAATGAACGGGGGGTGCCCGATGTGGTGCGCCATGAAGAAACCGGCCTGTTGACCGCACCGGGGGACGATGCCGCGTTTGCCGCCGCCACGCGGCGGTTGCTGGACGATGCCGGCCTGCGGCATAAGCTTTCCCATGGCGCGCGCGCCTTCGTGCGCGGAGAGCGCACGGTGGCGGCGGCGGCGCGGCGCATTGATGACGCCCTGGGAGAGATATTGCCATGACCTTGCTGGGCATGATCCGACATGGCCGCACCGCCTGGAACAACGATGGCCGGCTGACCGGGCGGGCCGATATTCCCCTGACCGACGAGGGCCGCTTAGCCCTGACTGGTTTGCGGCCACCGGTGGAGCTGGACGGCGCCACCTGGCATGTCAGCCCCTTGATCCGGGCCCGGCAAACTGCGGCCATATTGAGCGAAACCGAAGTGCGCATCGAAGCCCGCCTGACCGAACTGGACTTCGGCGCCTACGAAGGCCGAACTCTGGATGAATTGCGCGCCGACCCCGATACCGCCATGGCCGAGAACGAAGACCGCGGCCTGGATTTCCTGCCCCCGGGCGGCGAAAGTCCGCGCATGGTGCAGCAACGGCTGCGGCCGTTCCTGGCGGACCTGGGCCGGGCCGGCGGCCGGCATATCGCCGTGGCGCACAAATCGGTCATTCGGGCGATTTTCGCCGCCGCCTATGAATGGAACATGCTGGGCCGGCCACCGGTCAAACTGCGCTGGGATCAGGCCCATTTGTTCAAAGTGGATGGCAGGCGCGGATTGCGGCCATGGCGCATGAATGTCGCCCTGCGGCGAGCAGATGAGACGGCGGACCGGGACGCCGCCCCATGAATGACCCCATGAATGGCAGAAAGCGCGTCCTGTTCTATGTCCAGCATCTGCTAGGCATCGGCCATCAACGCCGGGGCGCCACGCTGACCCGGGCCATGCAGGACGCCGGGCTTTCCGTCACCTATGTCTCGGGCGGACATGGCATTCCAAACCTGGATCTAGGCGGCGGCGATCTGCTGCAATTGCCCCCGGTGCGGGCCGTCGATTTGTATTTCAAGAAGCTGGTGGACGACAATGACCGGCCCATTGATGACGCCTGGCGGGAGCGGCGGCGCGGCGCCCTGCTGGATGCCTGGAGCAGGCTGCAACCCCATGTGATCCTGTTGGAGCTGTACCCTTTTGGGCGGCGCCAGATGCGGTTCGAATTGCTGCCCTTGCTGGACGCGGCCCTGGCCAGCCCACGGCGCCCGGTCATCGTCTCCTCGGTCCGGGACATTCTGGTGACGCCGCCGAAGCCGGAGCGCCTGGTGGAAATGCTGGATCGGGTGCGCCATTACTTCGATCATGTACTGGTGCATGGCGACCCGGAATTTATCGCTTTCGATACGACTTTTCCCCATGCGGCGCAGATTGCCGGCAAGTTGCACTACACGGGATATGTGGTGGACAGAACGGGCCGGCGGGGCGGGGCGGGCAGCCCCGGCTGGGATGAGGTGCTGGTCTCGGCGGGCGGCGGGGCGGTGGGCGACGCCTTGTTGCGCACGGCCATCCGGACCCGGGCCGGAAGCGCCCTGGCGGACAAGCGTTGGCGGGTATTGGTCGGGGTCAAGGCGCGGGAAGACGATTTTCAAGCATTGATCGGCCTGGCGGCAGAAGTCACCGGGGCCGGTGGGGAGGGGGGCATCGTGGTCGAACGGGCTCGGGGCGATTTTCCCACGTTGTTGATGAACTGTGTCCTATCCATCAGCCAGGGCGGCTATAATACGCTGATGGAATGCATGCACGCCGGCTGCCGCAGCATTGTCGTGCCTTACGCCGGCGGGCTGGAAACGGAACAGACCCTGCGGGCGGAATTGCTGGCCCAACGCGGTGTCATAACGGTGATCGCGGAGGCGGATTTGTCCCCGGCCGCGATCGCCGCCGCCATTGACCGGGCCTTGGCGGATGAACCGTCGGCGACGGCGGGCGTGCGCACCGATGGTGCGGCTGATGGGGCGCGCCAGATCGCCGCCTGGGCCGGGGCATTGGACTGGTAGCGGGGGACTGGTAGCAGGATGGCAAGCTGGGGCGATCTGATTGAGGAGTTGAAGCGCTGGGCGGCGGCGGGTCGGCGGCCGGGCCTGTGGTGGCGCGACGACGATGCCATCGCCCCAGGGCCGCGGCTGCACCGGTTGACCGAATTGTCGCGAACGTCCGGCGCCGCCCTGGCCCTGGCCGTCATTCCGGAACGGGCGGAAGACGCTTTGGGAGAGATCCTGGCGGATCTACCCGGGGTGAAAATTCTGGTGCACGGACTGACGCATCGGAACCGCGCCCCGGCGGATCAGAAAAAAGCGGAATTCGGGGCCCATCGGCCGGTTGACGAGATGTTGAGCGATGCCGCCATGGCCTGGGAAAATCTGGCCGGCCGTTTTCCACGGCTGGCCGTACCCATTTTCGTACCGCCGTGGAACCGGATTGATGCCGATTTGGTGCCCCGGCTACCCTTGGCGCGATTGCATGGTCTGTCACGCTTTGGCCCGCGTGCGGCGGCCAGTCCGGCGGCGGGTCTGTCGGAGTGCAATTGTCATCTTGATCTGATCGATTGGCATCTTGGTCGCGGCTTCGTCGGAGAAGCCGAGGCTTTGGATCGGCTGATCGCCCACTTGCAAGGACGCCGCAATGGCACCGTTGATCGGCAGGAAAGCAGCGGCATTTTGAGCCATCACAACGTCATGGACCAGGCCGGTTGGGATTTTTTGGCGAAATTGTTCGCCCGCACCAAGGAATGTGACCACGCTCACTGGTTAACCATAGATGAAGTCTTTAGGCTGCCGCAATGAACAGACATCGTTATCCAATGAAAGCGTTGGCGGCCGATTATATGCGGTCCGCAATTGGCGTCTTGCTGCCACTGGCTTTGATGCTCTTTACGGAGCTGGTACCGCTTGTATTCTATGGTATGGCTGCATTGGCCTTGTTGTTCGGGGTTTATGGTCTACGCACGGCGTGGCGCCATGGCACGGTTTTGATCGTTGACGGGAACGGTGTTCGGCAGGTGGGTCCTTTGGGGGGATTGTTGGACCGCGAGATACGCTGGTCGGAAATGCGGGATTTTCGCCTGCGCTTTTTTTCCACCCAGCGTGACCGCAAGGAGGGCTGGATGCAATTGATACTGCGGGGCATGAAAAATCATGACCCGGGAACTCATGTAGGCTGGAGCCGGTCAACCGGCAGCGTTATAAGCCTGGATTCCAATTTGCCTGGTTTTGGCGATATTGTTCGCCGTGCCCACGAAACCGCGCAAAACCGTGGCCTGGCCATCGACCCCAACACGGCGGCCAACCTGCCGTCCCTTGGTCTGGGCACCGGCGACCCTGGGTCGGCAACCGCGGACGCGAATTCGCCATCATGACAAATGTTCTGCGCGTGCGTGACCTGACCGTCGAATTTCAAGCCGCGGAAGGTTTGATACGGGCGGTCGATGGCGTGTCTTTTACCGTGCCCGAGGGCAAGACAGTCGCTTTGGTGGGTGAATCCGGTTCCGGAAAGAGTGTCGTCAGCCAGGCCATAATGCGCATCCTGCCCGACATCGCCAAGATCGCCGCCGGCGAAGTGCTGTTCCTGGATCCTGACAAGCCGGGCTCGTTTGTCGATCTGACCCGACTGCGGTCGGATGCCAAAGAGATGCGGGCCGTGCGGGGTGGCCGTATCTCGATCATTTTTCAGGAGCCCATGACGTCGTTGTCGCCCCTACACACCATCGGCAACCAAATTTCAGAAGCCTTGTCCCTGCACCGCGATGTTTCAAATAAGCTGGCCATGGAAACGACCGTGGAAATGCTGCGGATGGTCGGCTTCCCGGAACCGGATCAGGCGGTTTTCAGGTATCCGTTTGAACTGTCGGGCGGTCTGCGGCAACGGGCCATGATTGCCATGGCCCTGGTCTGCCGGCCGGCCCTGCTGATCGCCGATGAACCGACCACGGCCCTGGACGTGACCATTCAAGCGCAGATCCTGAAGCTGATTTGGGACTTGCAGTCGGAACTGAACATGGCGGTGTTGATGATCACGCATGATCTGGGCGTGGTCGCCAATATCGCGGATGAAGTGGTGGTGATGTACCACGGCAAGGTCATGGAAAGGGGTCCGGTGGCGGATATTTATAACCACCCGGAACATCCCTATCTGAAAGCCTTGATGCTGGCTGTGCCCCGCTTCGGCATGAAACCGGGGGAGCGTTTGGTGCCCCTGCGTGAAATCAACCCAGCGGCCGGAACCCTGTTGCGGCAAAAGGAACCATGGCCCGAGGCAGCGCGGGCGGCAGGGCCGTTGCTGGACGTCAGCCATTTGAGCAAGTCGTTCGAAACCCGCAAGCGCAAATTTTTCGGTGGCAAGCCGGGCGGCGGCGTTCTGGCGGTGGACGATGTATCGTTTCACGTCAATCCGGGCGAATGCCTGGGTCTCGTCGGCGAAAGCGGCTGCGGCAAAACCACGACATCGAAAATGATCATGCGGGCCATATCCCCTGATGCGGGAAGTCTGTCGTTCAACGACCATGGCAAAATCGTCGATGTGCTGACCCTGCGCGATGAAGGGCTGTTCGCTTTCCGGCGCAAGGTACAGTTCATTTTTCAGGATCCGTTTTCATCGTTGAACCCGCGGATGACCGTGTTTGACATAATTTCCGAGCCGCTCAATATTC
Source organism: Alphaproteobacteria bacterium (assembly GCA_047518225.1). GTDB lineage: Bacteria > Pseudomonadota > Alphaproteobacteria. The sequence goes on from JAKZRK010000278.1 coordinate 31,781, forward strand.
ACAACATTGGCGATCGCGAAGAACGCGCCGCCCGGGTGCGGGAATTAATGACCCTGGTCGGCCTCGATGTACGCTATTTGCGCCGTTATCCGCACAGCTTTTCCGGCGGCCAGCGGCAACGGATCGGCATCGCGCGGGCGCTGGCCCTGCAACCGGATCTGTTGATTTGTGACGAGCCGGTTTCAGCCTTGGACGTCTCGGTCCAGGCCCAGGTATTGAATCTGTTGAAGGATCTACAGGAAGAATTGGGCCTGACCTATCTGTTCATTTCGCATAATCTGGCGGTGGTCGATTATGTCGCCGACCGGATCGCCGTAATGTGCGCCGGCCGGATCGTCGAGACGGCGCCCCGGGAAACCTTGTTCCGCAATCCCCTGCATCCCTATACCCAGGCCCTGCTGGCGGCCGTGCCCAAGGCCGATCCCGGCGCTAAACTGGATTTGACCGCGTTAATGGAAGGCAAGGCATCGGTGCCCAGCGCCTGGCCCGCGCCCTTTACGCTGGACGACGGCATAGTGGCGGATATGATCGACGCGGGCGGCGATCATCTTGTGCGCGCCGCCGTTGGCGCCCAATTACCGAGGGAGTTGTGATGCAGCCGAAGGCCAATATTATTGGCGCCGTCTTAATAGGATGGGCAATGGCCGGGCCGATGGCAACCGCCCTGGCGGCGGAATATGTCGAAACGCCGATGTTCGCGGACAAGGTCAAGGCGGGCAAACTGGCGGCGGTGGCGGCGCGGCTGCCCGACGAACCTTCCCTCGTGCATTTCACCGGCAATAGGAAAATCGGCCGCCAGGGCGGTGACCTCCGCACCTTGATCGGGCGGGCCAAGGACGTACGCCTGCTGGTGGTCTATGGTTATGCCCGGCTGGTCGGCTACAACGAGAAATTTGAAATCGTGCCCGATATTTTGAAATCGGTCCACGTCAAGGAAGGCCGCCAGTTCACCTTAAAACTGCGGCGCGGCCATAAATGGTCTGACGGCCAGCCCTTCACGGCGGAGGATTTTCGCTATTGGTGGGAGGATGTGGCCAATAATCCGAATATTTCGCCGGCCGGACCGCCGCGCCTGATGCTGTCCGATGGTCAGCTCCCGAGGTTCCAGGTGCTGGACGAAACCACCGTGCGCTTCTCCTGGCCCACGGCCAATCCCTTCTTCCTGCCCCGGCTGGCCGGCGCCTCGCCTCTGTTTATCTACCGCCCGGCCCATTATCTGAGGCAATTTCACGGACGCTATGCGGACCCGGCAAAATTGAAGAAATTGTTGAAAAAGCGCCGCACCCGCAGTTGGGCCTCGCTGCATAACCGTTACGACAACATGTATCGGTTCGACAATCCAAAACTGCCGACCCTACAGCCATGGGTCAACCGCACCCGCCCACCCGCGACCCGCTTTGTCGGCGTGCGCAACCCCTACTATCACCGGGTTGACGTAAAAGGCCGTCAGCTGCCCTATCTCGACAAGTTCATTATGATCGTCTCCGACGGCAAGCTGATCGCCGCCAAGGCGGGGACGGGCGAGGTTGATTTGCAGGCCCGCAGCCTGGCCTTTAACAATCTGACATTTTTGCGTGAGAATGAGGCATCGGGTGGCTTTGAAACCTACCTGTGGCGCATCGCCAAGGGGGCCCATGTCGCGCTGTTCCCCAACTTGAATGTGGCCGATCCCGTCTGGTCGGAACTGCTGCGCGATGTGCGTTTTCGCCGCGCCTTGAGCCTGGCGGTAGACCGCGAAGCGATCAATGAATCGTTGTTTTTCGGTTTGGCCCTTGAAGGCAACAACACCCTGCTGCCGGATAGCCCTTTGTTTCGAGAGAAATATCAAAAGCAATGGGCCGAATATGATCCTGATCTGGCCGGCGTATTGTTGGACGAGATCGGCCTGGACAAACACAACGACGACGATATCCGGCTGTTGCCCGATGGCCGTCCCGTGGAGATCATAGTCGAGACCGCCGGCGAGGATACGGAACAGACCGATGTCCTGGAACTGATCGCGGAAAGCTGGGCCGGGGTCGGCGTCAAGTTATTCATCAAGCCGTCCCAGCGCGAGGTCTTCCGCAACCGGGTCTTTTCGGGCCAGGCCCAGATGTCGATCTGGGGCGGCCTGGAAAACGGCGTCGCCACCGCCGCCACCAGCCCGGAGGAACTAGCCCCGACCTCGCAGCAGCAGTTGATGTGGCCAAAGTGGGGCCAGTATTACGACACCTCGGGCAAGTCAGGCGAGGCCCCCGATTTGCCCGAGGCCCGGGAACTGGCGGCGCTGGCGGCGGAATGGAAGCATGTGACGGGTCTAAAACGGCGCGAGGAAATCTGGCACCGCATGCTATCCATCCATGCTGAACAGATTTATTCCATCGGCGTTATCGCCGGCGTGCAACAGCCGGTCGTGGTTAAGCACGGCCTAAAGAATGTGCCCAGGCATGGCATCTATAATTGGGATCCGGGGGCCCATTTTGGTATCTACCGGCCCGATACGTTTTGGTTCGACAGATAGCGGAAGCGATTAGGCATGTTCACCTATTTCGCACATCGGGTTTTGGTGATGATCCCGACCCTGCTGGTGATATCCGTCATCACCTTCATCATCATCCAATTGCCTCCTGGGGATTATCTCTCCAACCAGATGGCGGAAATGCTGGCCAGCGGCGACCGCGCGGCGATGGAAAAGCTAGCTTTTCTGCGCCAGGAATTCGGCCTGGATAAGCCGATGTTGGAGCAATACGCCGTCTGGCTTGGTATTTGGCAAGGCAGCAATGGATTTTCCGGTATTCTGCAAGGAGATTTGGGCTGGTCGTTTGAATATAATCTGCCCGTGAGCGAGGTTGTCGGCGACCGGATGTTCCTGTCCCTGGTGCTGAACTTCACCACCATGCTGTTCGTCTATGCCGTATCCTTTCCCATCGGGGTCTATACGGCGGTACGGCAATATAGCATCGGCGACCATGCCATGACCTTCGTCGGCTATATTGGGCTGGCGACGCCGAATTTTCTTTTGGCGCTGATCCTGCTGTTTCTGGCCAAGAAGCATTTCGGCGTTTCCATCGGCGGTCTGATGGACGAGCAATTCATCGGCGCCGAGATGTCCTGGGCCAAGTTCCTGTCGATCTTTGAACATATGATCGTGCCGGTGATCGTCATCGGCACCTCGGGTACCGCCGGGATGATTCGCCGCCTGCGCGCAAATCTGCTGGATGAATTGCAAAAGCAATATGTCACCACCGCCCGGGCCAAGGGTTTGAAGAATTACAAATTGTTGTTGAAGTATCCCTTGCGCATGGCGCTGAACCCCTTTGTGGCGGATATCGGCAACCTGTTGCCGCAGATGATTTCCGGTTCCGCCATCGTCGCCGTGGTTATGAGCCTGCCGACCTCGGGACCCATGCTGGTCAGCGCGCTGCAAAGCCAGGATCAATACCTGGCCGGCAGCTTCCTGTTGTTCCTGGCCGCCTTGACCGTGGTCGGCATGTTCGTGTCCGACCTGGCCCTGGCCGCCCTTGATCCCCGTATCCGCCTTGGTTCCGAGGCGTCGAAATGACCGTGAACGAAGATCAGGAACGGCATTGGGTCTCGGACGCGCCTTTCCAACCGCACACCGTCGAGCGGCTGACGAAGGAGCAGGAACGCTTCTTCATGGCCTCGCAATGGACCCTGATGTGGTGGAAGTTGCGCCGCCATCCCCTGGCCGTCGCCTCGATGATTTTCCTGCTGGCGATCTATCTCTCCATTCTCATGGTGGAATGGGTGGCGCCCTATCCCCTGGCCAAGCGCCACGCCAAGTTCATCTACTCCCCGCCGCAGGTGCTCCACCTGTTTGACGACGGCAATTTCGTCGGCCCCTTCGTCTATGGCTTCAAGGTGACCAGGGATATCAAACGGATGAAGCGGATTTACACCGTGGACAAGAGCCAGGTGCAGCCGATCCGGTTTTTCTGCCAGGGCTCGCCATACAAGTTCTGGGGCCAGTGGCGCATGAAGTTTCACTTCTTCTGCCCCTCGAAAGAAAAGGCCGGCAACAAGACCGTGCGCGGCACCCTGTTCCTGTTCGGCACCGACCGGCTGGGGCGGGATATGTTTTCCCGCATCGTCTATGGCGCGCGGATTTCCCTGACCATAGGCCTGATCGGCATTTCCATCAGCTTCGCGATCGGCCTGACCCTGGGCGGCCTGGCCGGCTATTACGGCGGCTGGGTGGACAACGTGGTGCAACGGTTGATCGAGATGCTGCGCTCGTTCCCTGAACTGCCCCTTTGGATGGCGCTGTCCGCCGCCCTGCCCGTGACCTGGAGCCCCATCGGGGTGTTCTTCGGTATCACCATCATCCTGGCCCTGCTTGACTGGCCCGGCCTGGCCCGCGCCGTGCGTTCGAAACTATTGGCCCTGCGGGAGGAAGACTTCGCCACCGCCGCCACCCTGATGGGGGCCAGCCCGGCGCGTGTAATTGCGCGGCACCTGTTGCCCAATTTCATGAGCCATCTGATCGCCTCGCTGACCCTGTCCATCCCCTCGATGATTTTGGCGGAAACCGCCCTGTCATTTTTGGGCCTGGGCCTGCGCCCGCCCATCACATCCTGGGGCGTTCTGCTGAACGAGGCGCAGAATATCAACGCCGTGGCCACCTATCCCTGGCTGATCTTCCCCATGCTGCCCGTGGTCCTGATCGTGCTGGCCTTCAACTTCTTCGGCGACGGCCTGCGCGACGCGGCGGATCCGTATAAGTAGGCAGCGCACTGTCGGAATAAAATTGGAATCTTTTTCGATCCCATTGTGCTACTTTCTCCTTGTTGTAATTCGGGGAGCGCGAAGTCCAATGATTTGAGAGCCCATATACACCGCTGTGGCAATTTGCCCCAGCGGTGTATATGGATTCTGACAGGGCATCTGATTTAAAAAGGCGCCGGAAAAGAGGAACGCAGAAGATGGCAAGCCACGCGACAGAACTGGATTTAGTTTCATCCACTGGGTCAGGCTCTGGCCCAAATTTGGATGAAGAAAAGAGGGCGCGGTTGTTGGATGTCGTCGCCAAGCGTTCTCTGAAGAGAGGCTCGATCATCTTGTCATCGGGCCGTCCCAGCAATTTCTATTTCGACATGAAAAAAACGACCCGTGCCTATCCGGTTGTCACCCATACCCACTACATCTAGGGTGCTCCCAATCCCCCGAGTAAAGCTCGGCCTAGGTCGGGCGGCGATATCTCCGGCGATGTCGAGCGCCTCCTGAACCGGAACGGATCTCCCGATTCA
>JAKZRK010000279.1:0-3719 GCA_047518225.1 Alphaproteobacteria bacterium
GGCATCGAAAATGTTCAAAACGAATGGACCCTCATGGCCCTCGCGCACAACTGCAAACGGCTATCTGGACTGGTCGCCTAAAAAACCGCGCAGTCATTATGCAGGAGTTGGGTTATCACAAACCCGACAGACTGCTAGAGCTTCGTCGGATTGGGCGCATCGCCATAGACCACCTTTGGATCGAAGACTTTTTCCGTTTCTTCGAATTTCAGCCGCGGTGGGGCGCCATCGCCGGCCGGGCCCAGGGGGATCGAGCGATAGAAGCAGGAGCGATAGCCGACGTGGCAAGAGGCGCCACCGGCGACATCGACCCGCAGCCAAACTGAATCCTGATCGTCGTCAATGCGCATTTCCACAACCCGCTGCACCAGGCCCGAGGTCGCCCCCTTGTGCCACAGCGTTTGCCGGCTGCGGCTGTAATAATGGGCTTCGCCGGTTTCGATGGTGCGGCGCAGGGCCTCATCATTCATATAGCCGTGCATTAGCATCTCGCCGCTGCCGGCATCGGACGTGACGACGGGAATAAGGCCGTCGGCGTCGAATTTGGGCGCCAGATCAAAGCCTTCTTCGACCTGTTCAACGCTTCGCCGAGGCACGAATCGCATAGGCTTGTCGGCGGCGGATTTTGTCTTTGTCATGGCGGCACTTCCCGGCCAATGTTCCAGGGCTCTGGTTTAGGCGTTCTCAATAAAGCCTGACCGCGCCGCTGGCAACCGAGGAGGGCATTTTCAATGAACCCCGGAGCAGGCCGGTGTTGTTTCAACGAAAGTTGAAAATGGCCCGGTTGGCTAAATGTCTTCGTTGATATGACCATCCGCCAGTAAAATTTCCTCCACCCCCTGGACCAGAATATGGCCCAGCATGATGTGGCTTTCCTGGATACGGTTGGTGTCTTGGCTGGGCACCACGATGGCTTGATCACACTGTCCCAGGGCCGCGCCGCCGTCGCCGCCCAAAAAACCAAGGCGTACCAACTCCTGAGTCTTGGCCACGGCCAGGGCGGCCAGTACATTGGCCGAATTGCCCGAGGTGGTTATCGCCAGCAGCACGTCGCCCTTTTGCCCCAGGGCCCGCAGGGGGCGGGCAAAGATCTGCTCGAAACCATAATCGTTGGCGCAGGCGGTCAACGTGGAGCTGTCGGTGATAAGAGACAGCGCCGGCAGGGCCTCCCGGTTCAGGGAGGCGCGCAGGCGGACCAGGAATTCACCGGCCAGATGCTGGGCGTCCGCCGCCGAGCCGCCGTTGCCGCATAGCAAGACCTTGCCGCCGCCGGCGATAGCCCGGGCCACCAGGTCGGCCATGACCGATAGCTGGGCGCCGATACCGTTTGCCAGCAACTTCTCCTTGACGGCGACCGATTCCCGGATTGCCGCCTCGACCTGGTCCGCCCGCTGCTGCCCGCTCATATCTCCGTCCTATCCATCAATTTTTTCTCCCAGGCCATGGCGGTGCTGACCATGACCTCCAAATCATCATATTCCGGCCGCCAGTTCAGGGTTTCCCGGATGCGGCTTGTCCCGGCGATCAAGCTGGCCGCATCGCCGGCCCGGCGCGGCGCCGCCCGCCGCTGCATGGGCGCCAAGCCCCACATGTCCCGGGCCACCCGGTCCACCATATCCAGTACCTGGGTGACGGAAAACCCCTGGCCGTAGCCGCAATTCAGGGTCAGGTTACCGCTGTTACCGCCAATATGATCCAGGGCGGCCAGATGCGCCCGGGCCAGATCGCTAACGTGAATATAGTCCCGTAGGCAGGTGCCGTCGGGGGTCGGGTAATCGTCCCCGAAGACATCGATATAAGGCAGGATGCCCAGCGCGGCCTGGCAGGCCCGCTTGATCAGATGGGTCGGGGCCTTGGTATATTGGCCCGCCCGCCCGGCCTGGTCCGCGCCGGTCACGTTGAAATAGCGCAGCACGGCATGGCGCAGGCCGGTAGCGGCGGCGATATCGCGCGGCATCCATTCCGTCATCAGTTTGCTGCGGCCATAGGGGTTGGCCGGGGCCAGGCCGGCATCTTCGGCCAGGGGCGCCTCGCCCCCGGCGTCGCCGTCATATACGGCCGCCGTGGATGAAAAGATGAAATTTTCGATACCGTTGTCCTCACAGGCGCGCAGCAGTTGAGCGCTGCTGACTACATTGTTCTGATAATAATCCAGGGGCCGCGCCACCGATTCCGGCACGATGATGGAGCCGGCGAAATGCATCACCGCACGGCAACCATGTTCGGCGATGATCCGGCCGATCAAGGCTCTATTACCCACCTTGCCATGATAAAACGGCACCGACCCGGGCACCGCGCCGCGCCGGCCGGTAGAGAGGTCATCCACCACGACGACCCCGCGGCCGCTGTCCAATAGGGCCAACATGGCGTGGCTGCCAATATAGCCGGCACCACCGGTGATCAAAACGGGGCGTTTGGATGTATCCATCATGGCGCCAAGTTAGCAGATTACCGGCTTTCCCTGTGAAATATGTAGAGGCCGCTTCCTACCAACAAGCCAGCGCCCAGCACGGTCCAGCGATCAGGCGTATCGCCCCAAACGAGAAATCCGATGACCCCGGCCCACAGCAGCGAGGAATATTTGAACGGTATCAACAGAGCCGCTTCGGCAAAGCGGAAGGTCTCGATTTGCAAAAAAAATGCGCGGCGCCCAACAAGGCGCCGGCCAGGGCAAACAGGCCCAGATCACCCATGCCCGGGGGCTGCCAGGCAAACGGCGCCATGACCGCGCCGGCCAGCATCACGCCCAAGGTAGAATAGAACAGCGTGGTGCCGGAGGCCTCGGTGTGCGAGATGCGGCGGGTCAGAAGATCGAGAATGGCACCGCATAGTGCCGCGCCGGCGGGAAACAGTGCTGCCCAATTCAGGGCATCGCCGCCGGGCCGCAGCATCACCAGGACGCCTGCGAAGCCCACGAGCACCGCGGTCCAGCGGCGCCAGCCAACCCGTTCGGCCAGCATCAAGGGCGCCAGGGCGGTGACGAAGACCGGCCCGACAAAGGCGATGGCGATATTCTCCGCCAACGGCATCAGGCGCAAACCCGAAACGAACAGAATTGTGCTGGCGATCATCAGGGCGGCGCGGAGCAATTGTACCTTGGGATATTTCACCCGAAAGATATGGAACTCCTGCCGCCAGCATAGCACCAGCGTGATGATGACGAGGGCGGCCAGGCCGCGAAACCAGTATTTGCCCCAGTTGAAATTCAGAGGAAACCCACTTCACCACGGCATCATTCATGGTGAGCAGCAGGCCGCCGCCAATCATGCAGGCGATGCCCCGGCCCGGCGCCTCGATGCGGCCCGGCACGGGCGTTTTATCCGTCATGCTAGAGCGCTTCCGGGCTATTGTGAGTCATTTGATGGCGCCCCTAAGCCATTCGGGTAGGCGCGTTGCGTAGCGCGATATGGTATATCGGGCAAGCGGCGCAACGCATCCGAATGGCTTAGGGGCGCCACCGAAGGCCGCTCACCAAGGCCCCGTGGCTGCGTTACGGTTCTTGGACGATGTCCCACATCGACCTGCGAACCGCGCCTACCCACGGGGCCTTGGTGTGCGGTCAAATGACCCAGAATAGCCCGGAAGCGCTCTAGTGTCCCGATTCCGAAGTTCGCATGATTTTCGCCTGCTGTTCAGCGGTTTCGATTGTTCGGAGGCAGAACCGCTGGATGGCGCCGAGGATGTCATCGGCGGATTTGGTCCATTTGAAGGGTTTGGGG
>JAKZRK010000280.1:0-25151 GCA_047518225.1 Alphaproteobacteria bacterium
CTCTTAGATAAAGCTCCACGTGATACATCTCCCCGCCTTCTGCTCGCTTCGAACAAAAAACGTCAAAATGGCGGAGTTTTAATCCGCGACAATCAGATTATCTGATCGCTTCCGTGGACCACTATTGCTCCGGGATTTACAGCCATTGACGGTCGGTGATAACAAAACGGTCTTCAAGCATGCAAACCTCCTGTAAAAGGAAGCTTGAATCACATTTCGGGCGAAAAGGGAATCCTGAATCTCAACAGGCCCTAGTCTACCAGGCCACGTGCTTTTGGGCTTCGGCGCGGCCTACCACCATGTGATGCACCTCGTCGGGGCCATCGGCGAAGCGCAGGTGGCGCTGGTGGTGATACATGTCGGGCAGGGGCGACCAGTGCGAGATGCCCATGGCGCCGTGCATCTGCATGGCCTGATCGATAATCAGGCAGACTTTCTCGGGCACCATGGCCTTCACGGCGCTGACGTAGACCCGGGCGTCTCTGTTACCCAGAACGTCCATGGCCTTGGCCGCTTGCAGAACCATCAGGCGCATGGCATCGATTTCGATGCGTGCCCGCGAAATGACCTCGAGGTTTTTGCCCAATTTCAGAATGGTTTTGCCAAAGGCTTTGCGGCTGCCCGCACGCTTGACCATGAGCTCCAGCGCCTTTTCGGCCTGTCCGACGGAGCGCATGCAGTGATGAATGCGCCCCGGGCCAAGACGAACCTGGGAAATCTCGAAGCCACGGCCTTCCCCCAGCAGGATGTTTTCTTCCGGCACGCGCACATTGTTGAAGCGAATGTGCATATGGCCGCGCGGCGCATGGTCCTGGCCAAACACCTTCATGCCCTCCACCATCTCGACGCCAGGGGTGTCGATGGGCACCAGAATTTGCGACTGCTGCTTGGCGGGCGGGGCATCGGGGGAGGTCTTGACCATGGTGATCATGATCTTGCAGCGCGGATCGCCGGCCCCGGAAATATAAAATTTCTCGCCGTTGATGACCCATTCGCCGTTCTCCAGCACGGCCGTGGTGGCGATGTTCTTCGCATCCGACGAGGCCACGCCCGGCTCGGTCATAGCATAGGCGGAGCGGATCTCGCCGTCCAGCAAGGGCCGCAGCCATTGTTCCTTTTGCTCAGGCGTGCCCACCCGCTCCAGCACTTCCATATTGCCGGTATCGGGCGCGCTGCAGTTCAGGCTCTCGGACGCCAGGGCGTATTTGCCCAGTTCGGCGGCGATATAGGCATAGTCGAGATTATTCAGGCCCTGGCCGGTCTCGGCATCCGGCAGGAAGAAATTCCACAGGCCGGCTTCCTTGGCTTTCGCCTTGGCGCCATTCAGCAGTTCCAGTTGCCGGGGATGCCAGGTCCAGCGGTCTTCCTTGCCTTCATTAAGCTCGAAGAACTCTTCGGTAATGGGCGCCACGTTCTCGTCGATGTGCTTTTTCAGCGCATACAACAGGGGGCGCGCCTCATCTGACATCGCCAGATTGAATAATTCCTGATCGGATTCCGTCATGTTTTGCGGCCTCATGATAATAGTTTCAACGCCCGCGTATCCTGTGATCGCGGCCCGTTATTGTCAACGTTCATCACCGCTCCTGGGTGCGGTCACGCTGTTTAGGGCGCGGGCTCCATTGGCGGCAGTTTGAGGATTTCGGTAAAGGTTTCGCCGGCGGCGATGCGGCGGTCCCATTCGGCCTCCGCCGTCAGGGTCGTTCGGCAGACCGCCAGCACGGCGGCCATTTGCCCACGGGGCACGATGGTGATGCCGTCATCATCGCCGATCACCAGATCGCCGGTCTTGACCAACACCCCGCCGCAACTGATGGGGCCGCCTACATCGCCAGTTTCGGCGAAGTTGGGACCCGCGGGCGTTACGGCGCGGGTGAAGCAGGGAATGCCACAGTCACGGATCTCGGCCAGATCGCGGATGGCGCCGTCGATCACCAGACCGGCCATGCCCTGTCGCATGGCCTTGTTGGTCATATTGCCGCCCAGGACGGCGTTTTGGGCATAACCGCCCGCATCGACCATCAATACATCGCCGGGCCTGGCCAGGGAGAGGGCATGCAGCAGGGGCGTGATACCGCCCGCAATGGCGCGCACGGTCAGGGCCTGGCCCAACATTACATATCCCGCGCTGATGGGCCGAATAGCCGCGTCCAGGGTTTTCGCCCTGTTCATGGCGTCGGAGGCGATGGGGCTGCGGATATGGGCCCAGGGGGCCAGCGCCTTTTTACTCAGGCGGCGTTTCGGCAAGGCGTGCAGATAGACCGTCATGCCGCCTACATACCCAAAATACGCTTGGCGACGATTTCGTGCTGCACTTCGTTGGAGCCGCCATAGATCGTCGCCTTGCGCTGGTTGAAATAACGCCCGGCGGTGGCGACCGCGTAATCCGGGCCCACGGGGGGCACATTGGCGCCATAATCCAGCACGCCCCGGTCAAAGGGATTGGCGTAATAGGCCGTGGCCTCGACCGCCAATTCGCCGACCTCCTGGGTCATGGTGGAGCCCTGGCATTTCAGGATCGAGGACGAGGCACCCACGCGCTGCCCCGCGCTGAGCGCGCTCAAGGTGCGCAGTTCGGTGTATTCCACCGCCCGCGCCGTCACTTCCAAGGCCGCCAGCTTGGCCGCGAAGGCCGGGTCATCGAGCAAGCGGGCGCCGTCGCTGCGTTCCTGCCTGGCGATCTCGCGGACCCGGGCCAGAGCGCCGTGCAGGCCGCCCGCATAGGCATTGCCGCGCTCGAACTCCAACAGATATTTCGCCACGGTCCAGCCGTCGTTCTCCTTGCCGATACGGTTGGCTTGCGGCACGCGCACATCGGCGAAGAAGACCTGGTTGACCTCCTGCTCCGGCGCCTCCGTTTGATCCAACAGCACGATCGGCTCCACCGTGATGCCCGGCGTGGTCATGTCCATCAGCAGGAAGGTGATGCCTTGCTGGCGCTTGCCCTCGGTTGAGGTGCGGACCAGACAGAAAATCATATCGGCCCGTTGCGCCATGGTGGTCCAGATTTTCGAGCCGTTGACGATGTAATCGTCGCCGTCGGGAATGGCGCGGGTCTGCAGCGAGGCCAGATCGGAGCCCGACCCGGGTTCGGAATAACCCTGACACCACCAGACATTGGATTGCAGGATATCGGGCAGGTATTTCTGTTTCTGTTCCTCGGTGCCGAATTCCATGATCACCGGGGCCACCATTTTCAGGCCAAAGGCCAGGGGGCGCAGGGTGCCGGCGCGCAGCATTTCGGTCTCATAGATATACTTTTGCGTCGCGTTCCAGCCCGGCCCGCCATGTTCCACCGGCCAGTTCGGCGCGATCCAGCCCTTTTTAAACAGCGCCCTTTGCCACGCCACCTGCTCGTCCTTGTCGATATAGCCGGTCATGGACTTGGCGGTCTTGGCCTTGATCTCCGCCGTGTGATTTTCCGCGATGAAAGCCCGGACCTCGTCACGAAAGGCCTCTTCCTCGGCCGAATAATGAATATCCACGTTGCCTGCTCTCTTGTTGCCATGCGCTTTTCCGGGCATCTTTATAGCGCATTGGATACCGCCTTGTCAGTGTTTGCGCGCGCCCAATACGGTTTCGCGATAGGTGATATAGGCGCCACAGGCGACGATTATGGCGCTGCCGAGCCAGGTCCAGGCATCGGGGAATTCGCCGAAGATAAAGAAACCCAGCACCACCGCGCCGACCAACTGGCCATAGGTGAAGGGCGAGACGGCGGAAACCTCGGCCCATTGAAAGGCCTTGACCACGAACAAATGCCCCAAGCCCCCGAACAGCCCCATGGCCGCGAACAGCAGCCAATCAAGCTGCACCGTGGCCCCTGGCGTCTGCCAATAGAAGGGCCCCACCAGCGAGGTCAAAATAACCCCAAAGACAGCCGTATAGGTAATCGTGGTGGCGGCGCTGTCCTGGCCCGCCAGACGCCGGGTCATGATCTGAAAAATGGAATAGAACGCCGCACTGCCCACCACCAACAGCTCCGCGCCATGAAAGCCGGCGCCCCCCGGCCGGATGATGATCAGGGCGCCCATGAAGCCGACCGCAATGGCGCTCCAGCGGCGCGGACCCACTTTCTCGCCCAGAAAGGGTACCGACAGGGCGGTGACGATAAAGGGCGAGGTAAAGGAGATGGCGGCGGCGGTGGTCAGAGGCAGATAGCTCAAGGCCAGGAAATAACAGGTGGTGGAGGCCAACAGCAGCAACGAGCGCACCGCTTGCGCACCCAGGTTCCGGGTGCGGAATAGCCCCAGCCCATGGAAGGGCAGGTAGATCAACAGCATCAGGCCGAAATGGCCCAAGTAACGCACCCAGATGACCTGCTGAATGACATAATCGGCACCCAATACCTTGACCGCCGCGTTCAGGAAAGGAAACAGGGTCACCGCCAAACACATAAAGGCAATACCGCGCGCGGTGTTGTTCGCTATCATTCAGGATGAGCAATCATTTTAGAGGGGCTTTATCGAACTGGAGGCCAGCAGCATATAGCATCCACCGCCCCGGGGCAGGGCATTCTAGCCGCCGATGTGATGTTCGATGGGCGGCAGGCCGTTGATGTAGCGGGCGATGGCGCGGCGGTCGGCGTCGGTGAGGAATTTGAAGCTATCCCGCACCGCTTCTCCCATTACGCCATCGGCCGTTTCCCAATCGGGCTTGGTGCCGGTTTTCAGGAAAAAACTCAATTGCTCGAGGGTCCAGCCAAGGCCCGAGGCGGGCGCCGGCGTGATGTTGGGGGCGGCATCGCCCCCGGGGCCATCCTTGGTGCCGGCCATCCAGAATTTCCGCTCCACGGCGCCGGCGAAATTCCGCGGGCTGTGGCATTCGCCGCAATGGGCCATGGCGTTGACCAGATAAGCGCCCCGGTTCCATTCGTCGTCCTGCCCGGCGTCGGGCACGAAGTCGCCTGCGTCAAAGAACAGCACGTTCCAGAACCGCATGGGCCAGCGCCAGCCGAAGGGCGGGCCGACCTGGTGCGCCCTGTTCTTCTTGACAACCGGCGGCAGGGAAAACAGATAGGCCTTGATGGACAGGGCATCCCCGTTCCGCATCAAGGTATAGGAAGTGTAGGGAAAGACCGGAAAGTAGTGAGAGCCGTCCGGCCTGCGTCCCTTTTTCAGGGCGCGCAGAAAATCTTCGTCGCTCCAATCGCCGATGCCGGTGGTTTTGTCGGCAGTGATATTGGGGCTGTAGTAGGTGCCAAACGGGGTCTTCAGTCCGCGGCCGCCCGCGAACGGTTCGCCCTTGCCCGCGGCGTCCGTATGGCAACTGACGCAACCGGCGGCGCGGACGGCGTATTCACCGCGTTTTACAAGATCATCGGCGCCCCCCGCCGCGGCAGAGACAGAAATGGCAAGCAAGACAGCCAACAAGGCACCGCCCGCGCGCGCGCCATCGGCAACGCCGGACCATGCCTTATGTTCAACCATATGCGGCGAAAAATGCGCCGCGTCCGAACGGCTATTTCATCTTCTTCCGCCGTTCAGCATCACGACCGTTGTAATGGCAGGCGTTGCAGGCTTGCATGACACCGCTCAGCGCCCGCGCCACGTCCTGCTCCTCGCCGGCCTTTGCGGCGGCGACCAGCTTGGTGGCGGCCGCGGCAACCTTGGCGTGACCTTTACGCACCGACGCGGGCAGCCGTTCGATTTTCGAAATGTAGGTCTCGCGGCCCTGCAATTCCCCTGCGATCTTCGCAGCCCGTTTCATATCGAACACCATCATCGCTGCGGTGATGCTTTGAATGTCGTTGAGACCACCAACCATCGCCCCCCACACGGCTTTCGGCGCGTGCTTTTTCTGGGCCAAGGCGCCGCCGCCGAAACCAAGCGTTGCGCTGAGCAAGACGGCCACTGACAGCAAAATTATTTTCTTCATTTGAGCTTTCCCTGTTGATCCTCTGGCGTTGCATTCGCCTGCGCCAATATCGTTGTAATCGTGAACCGGCTTCCCGTTCACCGCGCCGACAGCAATTTCCATTCTGTCCTAACGGCCGGCGGCAGGCAACAGCCCGGCCCCGGTTTGGGTCCAATTAACTGTCCCTGCGACATTCCATGCCGGGGCCGATCTTGTTACAGTGCGGCGGGTCTGGGCACTTCATAAACGCATGGATCAAATACTCGTGACTGGGAAGGGCGAACCGATGTTTCAGGAACTAATAGCCCGCAGGGGCAGGCACCCGAATATCTCGTGGCGGGGGCGCTACGCCGATGCCTGCATCGAATTGCGCAGCGATGGGGACAGCCAGTTCCTCCACCTGGACGGGGACGGCATCCGGCTCGACGCCGCGAGGCCCGGGCGCCCCGTCACCCTGTGCCTGGATGCCAGCGCGGCGGACTGGCGCGAACTGCTGGGGGCGGCGCCCCGGCCCGGCCTGCAATCGCTGTCCGCCATGCGCCGCACCGGCCATCTGCGCGTGTCCGGCGATCTGCTCGCCTATTATCAAAATCTGCTGGCCCTGGAATTGCTGTTTTCCCTTAGCCGCGCACGGCCTGAAAAAGCCCCGCCCGCAGCCGCCAAACCGCTGATCGAACCCATCGTGGGCCGTTACCTGAACCTGGACTTTCAGGGCCGGCCCCACCGCATCTATTTCGAGGAGGCGGGCCAGGGCATCCCCCTGATCTGCCTGCATACCGCGGGCTCCGATGGCCGCCAGTACCGGGAGATTTTGAACGATCCGGAGATCACCGCCAACTACCGCGTGGTGGTGTTCGACCTGCCCTGGCACGGCAAATCCTCGCCCCCCGCCGGTTTTCAGGACGAGGTCTATGAACTGACCACGGATGGCTACGTGGCCATGGTCATGGCGGTGAAGGCGGCGTTGGGCCTGGACAACCCCGTGGTCATGGGCTGTTCCATCGGCGGGCGGGCGGTGCTGCATCTGGCCCTGCGCCACGGCAAGGAGCTGCGCGCGGTGATCGGCCTGCAATCGGCGCTGTATGCGGAAAACAAGATCGATGGCGAGCCCGAGGGCATGCGCCCCATCCACCGCCCCGACGTCCATGGCCCGGAAATCTCGGGCGCACTGATGGTCGGCGTGATCGCGCCCCAGTCCCCCGCCGCCGATTGCTGGGAGACACTGTGGCATTACATGCAGGGCGGGCCGGGCGTCTTCATGGGCGATCTGAACTATTATTTCACCGACGGCGACATGCGCAACGGCATGGCGGGGGGCATCGATACCATCGCATGCCCGGTCTATCTGCTGACCGGGGAATACGACACCTCGGCCACCCCGGAATTGAGCCGCCAGTTGGCCGAGGAAATCAACGCCACCGAATTCCAGGTGATGAAGGGCATGGGGCATTTCCCCATGTCGGAAAACCCCGACGCCTTTCGCGGCTACTTGCTGCCCATGCTGGAAAAAATCTCCGCCCTGTAAGTATTTGTCCCCATAAATACCCTCTACGCGCCGAGGAGTCAGCGAATGACGGCGATTGAAGCAAGGGAATACTCGGCGGCCATGGATCAAGCCGACCCCCTGGCCGCTATCCGGGATAAATTCGATCTGCCCGATGGGGTGATCTATCTGGACGGCAATTCCCTGGGCCCCCTGCCAAGGGGCGTGGCCGAGCGGCTTCAGGAGGTGGTGGCCCGGGAATGGGGCCGGGATTTGATCCAATCGTGGAACCGCCATGGCTGGATCGATCTGGCGCAACGGGTCGGCGACCGCATCGCGCCCCTGATCGGGGCCGGGCCGGGCGAGGTAATAGTGGGCGATTCCACCTCCATCAATCTGTTCAAGCTGATGGCCGCCGCCCTGGAATTGCGCCCCGGACGCCGGGTGATCGTCAGCCAGGCGGGCAACTTCCCCACCGATCTTTACCTGGCCGAGGGGCTCATCCACCTCGCCGGGGCGGGGCATGAATTGCGCCTGGTGAAAGGCGACGATGTGCTGGGCGCCATTGATGAAAGCACCGCCCTGGTATCGCTGACCCAGGTCGATTACCGCAGCGGCCATGTCCAGGACCTGGCCGCCGTTACCGCCCGCGCCCACGACGCCGGTGCCCTGATGTTATGGGATCTATCCCATAGCGCCGGCGCCCTGGCCGTGGATTTGAATGAAGCGAAGGCCGATCTTGCCGTAGGTTGCAGCTATAAATACTTGAACGGCGGACCCGGTGCGCCGGCCTATCTGTTCGTGGCCCGGCATCTGCAAGATCGGGTCCGCCAGCCCCTGTCGGGCTGGCTGGGCCATGCCGACCCCTTTGCCTTCGAACAGCATTACCGGCCCGCGCCGGGCATCCTGCGCCAGCAATGCGGCACCCCGTCCATTCTGGCCATGAGCGCCCTGGACGCCGCGCTGGCGGTTTTCGACGCCGTGGACATGGCCGCCGTACGGGCCAAATCCCTGGCCCTGACCGATCATTTCATACAATTGATGGAACGGCATTGCGGCGCCTTTGGCTTTACCCTGGCCACGCCAAGGGATCACGGCCGGCGCGGCAGCCAGGTTTCCTGGCAGCATGAAATGGGCTACCCCATCATGCAGGCCTTGATCGCCGAGGGCCTGATCGGCGACTTCCGCAGCCCGGATATCCTGCGGTTTGGCTTCGCGCCCCTGTACCTGCGGTTCGTGGATGTCTGGGATGCGGTCATGGTGATCGAACGGGTCATGGCGCAGCGCCGCTGGGACCGCCTGGAATTTCACCGACGCGCGGCGGTAACCTGAACAAAAGAGGGAATAGCAAGGCAATGCCAACATCGGGGGCCCATACGGATTTCACCAATGCCATGAGCTATGGCGATTACCTGCGGCTGGATGATCTGCTGGCGGCGCAACAGCCCCGCTCCGGCCAGCATGACGAGATGTTGTTCATCATCATCCACCAAGCTTCGGAATTATGGATGAAACTAGTGCTGCACGAATTGCGCGCCGCCGTCGGGGAAATCCAAGCTGACCAGCTGCGTCCGGCCTTCAAGATGCTGGCCCGGGTGTCGGGCATTCAGGAGCAGTTGATCCAGTCATGGGATGTGCTGTCCACCATGACGCCGGCGGATTACCTGACTTTCCGCGATGCCTTGGGCCAGTCGTCGGGCTTTCAATCCCAGCAGTACCGCGGCATCGAATTCATGTTGGGCAACAAAAACGCCGAGATGCTGCGCCCCTTTGCCCATCGTCCTGATCTGCATGATCCTTTGCAGGCCATATTGGCGGCGCCCAGCCTGTATGACGTAAAACCCTGGCGCTATTGTCGAAACGGGGCCTGGCGGTGCCCAAGAACCGCCTGAAACGGGATTGGCGGCAGCCCTATGTAGCCTCCGAGGGAGTGCAGGCGGTTTGGGGACAGGTCTATTCCGATACCGCGCAATATTGGGATCTATATGAATTGGCCGAAAAACTGGTGGATCTGGAAGACCGGTTTCAGCAATGGCGTTTTCGCCATGTGACCACGGTTGAACGCATCATCGGGCAAAAACGGGGCACGGGCGGCACCGAGGGTGTCGGATATTTGCGGAAAGCTTTGGAGATCCGGTTTTTTCCAGAGCTGTGGCAGGTGCGCACGGCGCTATAATCAGCGGCAACCATTTCCGGGCGGAATTGGCGGCCCCAATTCAACGCTCACTTTGCCGGCCAATGGGCGGTTCGTTTTTCGATGAATGCGCGGGCGCCTTCCTTGCGGTCCTGGGAGTTCATCACCCGGGTTTGAACCTCGCCGGTGATGCCGTCAATATCGCCATAATCGAGGGAGCTGCCGCGCACCATCAATTCCTTCATGCCCTGCACGGCGACGGGGCTGAGTTCGCAAATCCTGTTGGCCGCCCTTTCCGCCTCGGCCATGAGCTGATCCGCCGGCACGATCTTGTTGATCATGCCCACATCATAGGCCCGTTCGGCGCTGATCCGCTCGGCGAACAGCAACACCTCCGCCGCGATGGCCCAGGGCATGAGCTTGGGGAACCAGGCGGCGGGAATGGTGGCGATGCCCCATTGCGGCTCCGGCAGCCAGAAGGTGACGTCCGGGGAGGCGATGCGGTAATCGGCGTCCAGGGCGATCCACATACCGTAGCCGACCACGTGGCTGTGCAGGGCGGCGATGATCGGCTTGTAGACCTTTTGGGTCTGGCTGATATCGGGAAAGTCTCCCGTGTATCGGTAGCTCTCGGGCGCCCCGCCCGACAAATCGGCGCCGGCGGAGAAGCACCGGCCATTGCCCGACAGGATCGCCACCCGCAGTTCGCCATCGTCGCGAAAATCCGCCCAGACCCGCGCCAGCTCGTCATGCAGCGCGGCATTCATGGCATTCAGCTTGTCGGGCCGGTTCAGGGTGACATAGGCGATGGCGCCCTTTTTCTCGTACTCGATGGTGGTCAGTTTCATTTTATGTTTCCTCCGATGATACCGGATTATTGTTGGTTTGGCGGCCAATCCCCGGCGAAAGGCCGCGCCAGGGCCCTTTCCACCAATTCCAGGCGGTCTTGGCCGTAGAACATATCGCCGTCCACGAAATAGGTAGGGGAGCCGAACACCGAGCGTTGGATCGCCTCCTCGGTGTTTCGCGCGTAGATGGCCCGGGTTTCCGGCGACAGCGCGGCGGCGAGCAAGGGCGCCGGGTCGATGCCGGCTTCGCCACCCAGGCGGGCCAGGGTCGGGCCATCGGCCAGATCCGCATCGTCCCGCCAGTGCGCCTGTAACAGGCAATGGGCCAGTTGATCGATGTTGATGCCTAGTTGCATGGCCGCGATCAGCATGCCGTTGGACAGAGTGACATCGTTGCCGTGATGGGTGGGGATACCCACCATCACCGGGGCGCCGCGCATTTCCGCCCAACGCACGATCTCGCGGCCGGAAAAATACGCCCGCCGTTCCGGTGTCAGCCCGTTGGTCGGCCCCGGACCAGTCACCGCCACCACCCGGCGCAAATCCATTGGCCTGTGCACGATACCGCAACCCGCCGCGTCCGCGATTTCCATCAAACGGGCCGAACCCAGATAGGCATAGGCCGAATGCGCGGAATAGAAATACTCAATATGGGCCATTATGCCTCCCCAAGGGCGGACCATATCATTGCCGGCACGGCTTTTCCAAATTACGGAGAATTCCAGCCAGCCCGTCATGGCCGCCTTCTGCTTCGGGGTTATCTCTGCTAAATTCCCCCGACTGATATTGCCGCCGCCACGCCAGGGCGCTTTGGTCTTGGCAGCGGCGGATTTTGCGAGGAGAGTGTTGATGACTGAACTGGTCCTGCGGGCGGACGCTGACGGGGTGGCGACGTTGACCCTGAACCGGCCGGAAGCGTTGAATGCCTTGAGCCCGGATTTGTTTGTCGAACTGCGCGGCCATGTGGAAAGCATCGCGCGCGAAGTGGACGATGTGGGCTGTGTGGTGTTGCGCGGCGCGGGGCGGTCTTTTTTGCGCCGGCAATGATTTGAAGTCGATCCAGGCCGGAGCGGAGGCGCCCTCCCCAACCTATCAGGCCGATACCATCGACATGATCGAAAACCTGCCCCAACCCGTGATCGCCGAGATCCGGGGCCATTGCTATACGGGCGGCCTGGAACTGGCCCTGGCCTGCGATCTGCTGGTCGCCTCCACCACCGCCAAGTTTTCCGATACCCACGGCAAATGGGGCATGACGCCGCGCTGGGGCATGAGCCAGCGCCTGCCCCGGCGGATCGGGCCGCTGAAGGCCAAGGAAATGAGTTTTACCGCCCGCGCCTACAGCGGCGCCGAGGCGGCGGCCTTTGGCCTGGCCAACCAATGCGTGGAGGATGGCGAACTGGAAGCCGTGGTGAAAAAAATGGCGGCCGACATCGTGGGCAATTCCTGGCACTCCCTGCGCGGCAACAAGATGCTGTATAACCGCGGCCAGGATTACACCTTTCACGACGGCCTGGCATTCGAGATGGCGGAAAGCCCCGGCCGCGGCCCCGATATCGAAGAGCGCCTGAAGGCTTTCGCCAAAAATTGAGGAAGACCGTCATGTCCCAGCCGATCTGGCAATGGAGCGCCATGGATACCGCCGCTGGCATCCGAGCCGGTAAAATCACGGCCCAGGAAGCCGTCGATGCCGCCATTCAGCGCATGGCGGATACCAACGCGACCGTCAACGCAGTGACCGTTGATCTGTCCGAGGAGGCCATGGCGGCCGCCAGGGAGGCCGATGGCGTTGTCGAAAGCGGCGTGGCCCTGGGGCCGCTGCACGGCGTGCCTGTCACCATCAAGGAAAATGTCGATCAGGTGGGGCAGGCCACCACCAACGGCGTGCCCGGCTATGCCGATGTGGTGGCGAAAGAGGACTCGCCCGTGGTCGCCAATCTGCGCCGGGCCGGCGCCATCGTCATCGGGCGCACCAATACGCCGGAATTCAGCCTGCGCTGGTTCACCGACAATCCCCTGCGCGGCCTAACCAGGAACCCCTGGAACCACGGCGTTACCCCCGGCGGCTCGTCAGGCGGCGCGGCGGCGGCTTGTGCGCTTGGCATGGGCGCCATCGCCCACGGCAACGATCTGGGCGGATCCCTACGCTATCCCGCCTATGCCTGTGGTCTGGCCACGATCCGCCCCTCTCTGGGACGGGTGCCCGCCTATAACCCGACAGCCGCCGAAGAACGGCCGCCGATCCTGCAATTGATGTCCGTGCAGGGGCCCATTGCGCGGGAAGTCCGCGATGTGCGCCTGGCCCTGGGAGCCATGGCGCAACATGATGCCCGCGACCCCTGGTGGGTGCCCGCGCCCCTAGACGGCCCCCGCCTGGATCCCCCGATCAAGGTGGCGGTGACCAAGACGCCCGCCGGCATCGCCTGTCATGGGGCGGTGGCCACGGCGATAGATCAGGCCGCCGGCCACCTTGCCGATGCCGGCTATGCGGTGGCGGCGGTGAACCCGCCCCTGGTGGCGGAGATCGCTGAAAACTGGCGCACCTTGCTGATGACGGACACCAAGGTGATGATGGAAGCCAGTATCCGCGAACATGGTTCCCGGGATATCAATCAGGTCATCGATGACTATCTGGCCGCCTCCAACCCCCGCGACGGCGAGGGCTATATTCGCGCCCTGGCCGACCGCACCCGTCTGTTGCGGGCCTGGAGCGTGTTCATGGAGGATTATCCCCTGGTACTGGCCCCGGTCAGCCAGGTACCCCCCTTCCCGCAAGGAGAAGACCTGAAAGGCACGGCGCGGGTCAGGCAGATGCTGGACGAACAAAGTATGCTGTATGGTGTGAACGCTTTGGGCCTGCCCGCCGCCGCCGTCCCCACAGGATTGCACGATGGCCTGCCCATGGGGGTGCAAATCATCGGCCCGCGTCTGCGGGAAGATCTATGCCTGGACGCGGCCGAGGCGGTGGAGCGCGCCACGGGCATCCTGGCGCAACAACTATGGAGCCGGACATGAGTACTGGATGGCCGGAAGAAATATACGGCCTGCTGCGTGAGAATGGCATCGACCAGATGGCCTATGTGCCCGACGCGGGCCACGACCATCTGATCAAACGCTCGATCGCGGACCCCGAGGTGCATGCCATCGCCCTGACCACCGAGGAGGAAGGCGTCGGCCTGCTGGCGGGCGCCCATTTGGGCGGCGGCCGCGGCGTGTTGCTGATGCAAAGCAGCGGCGTGGGCAACTGCATCAACCTCTTGTCCCTGATCAGGGCGGGACGTTTTCCCTTCCTGACCCTGATCTCCATGCGCGGCGATTTCGGCGAGGGCAACCCCTGGCAAATTCCCATGGGGCAATCGACCCAGCCGGTGCTGGAAGCCTGTGATGTGACCTGTCTGCGGATCGACGATCCGGCGGAGGTTACCTCCACCATCGGCGCGGCCATTACCATGGCCTTTCAAAACGAAATGCCGATCGCTGTCCTACTGGGGCAGAAGTTGATCGGCGCCAAGATATTTTAGAGGTGAAGTTTGGCAAATCCGAATGAAGGCGGCCGTGCGGCCGGCAAGACGGCGACCGGGCATCTGGACCGGCGCGCCGCGGTCAAGACCCTGTTGGATATGCAAGGCGATGTCCTGATCGTGGCCGGCCTGGCCGGGGCCAAGGGTGACGTGGTGGCGGCCGTGGGCGACGACCCGCGGGTTTTCGGCTTTGCCGGGGCCATGGGCGCGGCGGCGTCCATGGGCCTGGGCCTGGCCCTGGCGCAGCCCGACAAACGGGTCATCGTGGTCACGGGCGATGGCGAATTGCTCATGAACGTGGGAACCCTGGCCACCATCGCGGTGGCTAATCCGGCCAATCTGGGCATTATTTGCGTCGATAACGAGCATTACGGCGAGACCGGCTTTCAACGCAGCCACACGGGCCTGGGAACGGATCTTGCGACCATGGCCCAGGGCGGCGGCATCGGCGCGGTGCGCACGGTGCGCGAGACGGCCGAACTGGAGGATGCGGGCGAGATGCTGCGCAACAGCAACGGCGCCGCCTTTGTCCTCTTGAAGGTCGCCGTGGACGATCCACCCAAGATCAGGACCTCCTGGGATGCGGCCTTTCACAAAAACCGTTTCCGACAGGCCCTGCTGGGACATCCATGACCGCAGGGTTTCCGCCAAAACCTAAACTGGCGGCCCGCATGAGCCGTTTCCAACCTTCCGCCTCCCAGGCGGCGGCGCAACAGGCGCGGGATCTGGCGGCGGCGGGCCGGGACATTATTTCCCTGACCGCCGGAGAGCCGGACTTCCCCACGCCCGATCACGTCAAGCGGGCGGCCATGGCCGCCATGGGCCGGGAGGAGACGAAATATACCAACCGCGACGGCAGCCCGGAGATGAAGGCGGCGGTGATCGAAAAATTTCGCCGCGACAATGACCTGGACTATCGACCCGATCAGATCATCGCCTCGACCGGGGCCAAACAGGTCATCTTCAATGCCCTGATGGCCACGGTGGAAAGTGGCGGCGAGGTTATCGTGCCCGCGCCCCATTGGCTGTCCTATCCGGACATGGTGCGGCTGGTGGGCGGCGAAGCCGTCATCGTCCCCTGCCCGGCGGAGCGGCAATTCAAACTGCAACCCAGTGACCTGGAGGCCGCCATCACGCCCGCCACGCGCTGGTTGATCTTCAATGCGCCGGGCAATCCCGCCGGCGCGGTCTATAGCGCCGGCGAGATTGGTGACCTGGCGGATGTGCTGATCCGCCGCCCCTGGGTCGGCATCATCAGCGACGATATCTACGAGCATCTGCGCTATGACGGCCTGCCCTTCGTCACCTTGGCCCAACATTCCGACGATCTTCATGACCGCACCCTGTGCGTCAATGGTGTTTCAAAAGCCTATGCCATGACCGGCTGGCGCCTGGGCTATGGCGCGGGGCCAGCCAACTTGATTAAGGCCATGGCCGATGTGCAGGGCCAGTCCACGGCCTGTCCATCTTCCATCTCTCAGGCCGCCGCAATCGCGGCCCTGACGGGCGGGCAGGAACTATTGGCGGAACGGGCTGCCATCATGCAGGCACGGCGCGACCTGATTTGCGGTTTGCTCAACGATTGTCCGGGCCTGCGCTGCCACCCACCGGGCGGGGCGATGTATATTTTCTGCTCCTGCGCCGGTCTGATCGGGGCCCGGACCCCGGACGTCGGGCGCATCGAAAGCGACGGCGATTTTACCGCCTATTTGCTTGCCGCCGGCGTCGCCGTGGTGCCCGGCGCCGCCTATGGCCTGTCGCCCTATATTCGGATTTCCTTTGCCCTGCCCGAAGCCGAATTGACCGCCGCCGCCGCCCGCATTCGCGCCGCCTGTGAAAACCTCAAAGTGTGAGCGTTTAAGATGAGCCGTTACGCCCTGGGCATCGATATCGGCGGCACCTTCACCGATGTGGTCTTGTATGACCGCGAGGGGGGCCGGCGCCTGAGCCGCAAGATATTGACCACGCCCGGTGATCCGGCGGCGGCCGTGCTGGATGCGGTGGACCGGGTGCTACACGATGAAGCCATTGCCCCCGGCGACATTGAACGGGTGGTGCATGCCACGACCCTGTTCACCAACGCCCTTATAGAACGCAAAGGCGCCAAAACCGCGCTTTTGACCACGGAGGGTTTCCGCGACAGTTTGGAGATCGGGCGGGAGCGGAAGTACGACCTGTATGATCTGGCGGCGAAAAAGCCCCGCCCCCTGGTCCCCCGGGAACTGCGTTTCGAGGTTGGCGAGCGCATTCTGGCGGACGGCAGTGTCTATCGGGCCTTGGAGACCGACGCCCTGACGGAAATCGCCGAGGCGCTAACATTGGCCAAGGTTACCTCGCTCGCCATCGTCTTCCTGCATGCCTACCGCAATGATGATCACGAACAGGCCGCCGGTGCGCGCATGGCTGAACTGCTGCCCGATCTGGCGATCAGCCTGTCCAGCGATGTGGCCCCGGAAATCCGGGAGTTCGAGCGGGCCTCGACCACCGCCGCCAATGCCTATGTGAAACCCCTGGCGCGGGATTATCTGGGTGCCTTGAGCAGCCAATTAAGGACCCGGAATATCGCCGCCCCATTGTTGTTGATGCTGTCCAGCGGCGGTTTGACCCATGTGGGCGAGGTGCGCCGCTCGCCGGTGCAAATGCTGGAATCCGGTCCCGCCGCCGGCGCCCTGGCCGCCGCCGATATTGGCCGGGCCGAGGGGTTGGGCCATGTCCTGGCCTTCGACATGGGCGGCACGACCGCCAAGCTGTGCCTGATTGATGGAGATGAGCCGGCCATCGCCTATCGCTTCGAGGCGGCGCGGGAACGCCGCTTTGCCGAGGGCAGCGGCCTGCCCATCCGCATCTCCACCGTGGAATTGCTCGAGATTGGCGCCGGCGGCGGTTCCATCGCCCGCCTGGACAGCCTGGGCCTGTTAAAAGCCGGACCGGACAGCGCCGGCGCCGTGCCCGGACCCGTGGCCTATGGCCGGGGCGGCGCCGCGCCCACGGTAACCGATGCGGATTTCGCCCTCGGTTATCTGGCAGCGGAGGGTTTTGCCGGCGGCGCCATTGACGTAGACCTGCCCGCCTGTCACACGGCAATCGAGGCACTTGCGGATCGGGCCGGCCTGTCATGGGAAAAACTGGCCTGGGGCATTCATGATCTGGTGAACGAGAACATGGCCTCGGCCGCCCGCGTGCATATCGCCGAAAAGGGCCGCGACCCGCGCAACTACACCCTGGTCGCCACGGGGGGTGCGGGGCCCGTGCATGCCTATTATCTGGCCGGCAAGTTGGGCATCAAACGCATCGTCTGTCCCCGCAATGCAGGTGTTGCCTCGGCCTTTGGTTTGCTGCTGGCGCCGGCGCGCGTCGACCGCACCGCCGCCTTTGCCGCCCCCCTGGACAGCTTGGATTGGCCGGCCCTGGAAACCGCCTATGGGGAATTGGAAGCCGCCGCCCGCCAGGTCATCGCCGACACCGGGGCGGATGCAGGCGGCGCCCAGGTACGGCGGCTGGCCGATATGCGCAATATTGGCCAGGGCTTTGAGCTGGTGGTGACGCTGCCCCCCGGTCCTTACACCCCCGCCAGCCACGATGGCTTGTTGGCGGCCTATGCCCAGGCTTATCAGGTTCAATTCACCCGGCCGCCGCCGAATGTTCCCGTCGCCGTCGCCGCTATCCGGGTACGCCTGACGGCCAAGGGAGACGCGGCCGTCGATGATCTGGCCCAGGGCCCGGACCGCCCCCCGGCGGAGAAGCGCCGGCGCCAGGTCTATTTCCCCGAAACCGACGGCGCCGTGGCGACCGCGATCCATGACCGTGCCGCCATGAGGGCCGGGGAAACATTCACCGGCCCCGCCGTGGTCGAGGAGCCTGAATCCACCATGGTCATCGGACCCGGTGGCCGCTTTCACCTTTCCGCCGGCGGCAACCTGATCATCGACCTGCCCGAGGATACGCCATGAGTTCTTTCGATGCCGTGACCCTGGAAGTGATCTGGAACCGCATGATCGCCAGCGTGGACGAGGCGGCCAAGGCCATCGTCCGCACCTCGTTTTCCACCCTGTCCAACGAGGCCAATGATTTCGCCTGCGTTCTGACCGATGGGTCCGGCCAGTTGCTGGCCCAGAACAGCGGCTCCATCCCCTCCTTCATCGGCACCCTGCCCGCCACCGTGCGCCACACCCTGGAGCGTTTCGGGCACGATGGTTTGCACCCCGGCGATGTCATCTGCACCAACGATCCCTGGCTGGGCACCGGGCATCTGAACGATTGCAGCATCGTGCGCCCCATTTTCCGCCAGGGGCGCCTGATCGCCTTTGCCGCCACCGCATCGCATATGCCCGATATCGGCGGCCGCATCCGATCCGTCAAGGCGCGGGAAATCTTCGAGGAAGGCTTTCATATTCCCCTGTTGAAGATCTTACGCGCCGGGGAGCCGGACCAGACATTCTTTGAATTATTGCGTACCCAGGTCCGCACTCCGGACCAGACCGAAGGCGATATCCACGCCCAGATCACCGCCAACTACCTGATCGAAGACCGGGTGCTGGCCATTCTGGGGGAATATGGTCTGGACGATCTGGTTGAACTATCGCGGGAATTGAACGGCCGCACGGAAGCCGCCATGCGCGCGGCCCTGGCGGAGGTCCCCGACGGCATCTATCCCTACCAAATGCTGACCGACGGGCTGCGCGCCGATGCGCCCTTTACCTTTGCCCTGAGCCTGACCATCAAGGGCGATACGGCGCATTTCGATTTCGCCGGCACCTCGCCCGTGCAGCCCAGGGCGATCAACTGCCCCTTCTGCTACACCTACGCCATGTCCGCCTATGCCATTAAATGCGCCCTGTTGCCCGATGTGCCCAACAATTCCGGCATGTTGCGGCCCATAGAGGTGACGGCGCCCGAGAACAGCCTGTTAAACCCCCTGCCCCCGGCGTCCGTGGGCGCGCGGGCCAGCACCGGCCATTATGTTCCCATCTTGGCCTTCGGCGCCCTGGCCGGGGTATTGCCGGACCGGGTCATGGCGGCGGCCGGCTCGCCCCTGTGGAATTGCACCCAGTCAGGGGTGCGGCCCGATGGCCAGCCCTATGCCACAAATCTGTTTTTCAACGGCGGCATGGGCGCGACCGCCGCTTCGGATGGGGAGCATGCCATCTCGTGGCCGTCCAATCTGTCGTCCACGCCGGTTGAGGTCGCGGAACAATCGGCTCCCCTGTTGTTTCATTACAAGCGCCTGCGCCCCAATTCGGGCGGTGCGGGGCAATATCGCGGCGGCCTGGGCCAGGATATGTTGATCGAAAGCCTGTCCGAGAGCCCCATCGCCGTGACCTTCATGGCGGAACGCACCCGATACGGCGCGCCGGGTTTGGCGGGCGGCGGGATGGGCGAAGTCGGCGCCGTGCAGATCAACGGTTCGGAGGCGGATAACCGGGCCCAGCATCATTTGCAAACGGGCGACCGCATATTGATCGCCACGCCGGGCGGGGGCGGCTATGGTTCCCCAAAGGCCCGCGGCGTGGAGGACGCCGCCAGGGACCGCCGGCAAGGCTATGTGAGGGAGGATGTCGAATGAGCAGCAATAACGTGGACGAGGCGGCCCTGGCACAACTGGCCCGGCATTTGGGATTAGAGAAGCTGTATGAGGCGCAGCCGGAGTTGGTGCGCCAAGCCTACGACGGCGGCCGCGCCATGGCCCGGCGCCTGCAACGGCCCGACGATATCGCCGACGAACCGGCCCATGTTTTCCGGGCCGACAACAATGTCTGAAAAGATTAAGGACCTGGCGTTTTTGAGCCTGACGGAGGCCGCGGCGCGGATCCGCACCGGCGAGCTATCGCCCGTCACCTACGCGCAATGCCTGCTGGACCGTATCGGCGCCCATGACCACTCGTTCGACAGCTTCCTCCGCGTTCTGACCGAAAGCGTCCTGCAGGAGGCGGCGGCGGCGGAGCGCGCGGTAAAGGCCGGCGAGACTTTAGGGCCCTTGCATGGCGTGCCCTTTGGCCTGAAAGACATTATCGATGCCGCCGGTCTGCCGACCACGGCGCATTCACAAATCCTGGCTCAGCAGCCGCCCAAGACCGGTGATGCCGCCGTGACCAAACGCCTGCGCGCGGCAGGGGGGATATTGCTGGGCAAGTTGGCGACCCACGAATTCGCCCTGGGCGGGCCATCCTTCGATCTGCCCTGGCCGCCGGCCCGCAACCCGTGGAACCGGCAGCGTTTTCCGGGCGGCTCTTCGTCCGGCTCCGGCGTGGCGGTGGCGGCGGGGTTCCTGCCCATGGCGCTCGGCACGGACACCGGCGGCTCCGTCCGCAACCCGGCGACGGCCTGCGGCATCGTCGGCATGAAGGCGACCTATGGCCGGGTCAGCCGCCAGGGCGTGGTGCCCTTGTCCTATTCCCTGGATCACGTGGGACCCATGACCCGGACGGTAGGCGACAATGCCCTGATGTTGAACGCCCTGGCCGGCCACGATCCCGCCGATCCGGCCTCGGCCGATGTGCCGGTCCCTGACTACACGGCCCAGCTTGAGCAAGGCGTCAAGGGCCTGCGCATAGGCGTCATCCGCCATTTCCATAATCGTGACACGATCGCCGACCCGGTGGTGGCGGACGCCATCGAAGACGCGTTGGGGGTCTTGCAGGAACTGGGCGCCGAGGTGGCCGAGATCGAGACCGAACCCCTGGTCACCTACGCCACCTGTAACCGGGTGATCCTGCTGTCGGAAGCCTATGCCATCCATCGCCATTGGCTCGCCGAACGGCCTGGTGAGTACAGCGCGTCGTTCCTGGAACGGATCCTGCCCGGCGCTTTTCTGACGGCGGATGACTATGTGGATGCCTTGCGCCTGCGCCGGCGATTGACCGCTGGTTTCAACCAGACCATCCGGGACCTGGACGGGGTCATTGTTGCCTCCTCCATGGACCCACCGTTTGTCATTGACGACGCGGCGGAGATTGCCCTGAAATATACCCGTCAGGCCCGTGCGCCCTTCAACCTGACCGGCAACCCGGCCCTGTCCCTGCCCATCGGTTTCGATGGCGACGGCCTGCCCCTGGCCATGCAGATCGTGGCCGGGAATTTTCAAGAGGCCATGATCTATCGTATCGCCGCCGCCTACGAGGCCGCCACGACATGGCATGACCGCCGCCCTCCCCTATAAAGAAACGAGGCACCTTAGATGTTATCGACCCATGGACGTTACGAGTTTTCCCCGATCAGCCAACGGCCCGATTATTCCTGGCCCGAGGGCAAACGCCTGGCGGTCTACGTGGCCCTGAACGTGGAACAATTCGCCTGGGATGAAAGCATTGAATCCGCCATCGCCCCGTCCGGCATGCACAACAAGCAAAGCGTCTATGCCTGGCGGGACTATGGCAACCGGGTCGGTTTCTGGCGCCTGATGGAGCTGTTCGACGAACTGGACATTCCAATCCAGGGGCAATTGAACGCATCGATCTATGACCATGCCCCGCAGATAGCCGAACGCCTGCGTCAGCGCGGCGACGAGTTCCTGGGCCACGGCATCACCAACTCGGAAGAGCAAGGTATCCTGGCTGAGGACGCGGAACGCGCCTTGATCAAGACCACGACCGATGCCATCACCCGGAACGAGGGCAAGGCGCCCATGGGCTGGATGAGCCCCTGGCTGTCGCAAAGCGATCAAACCCTGGATCTATTGGCCGAGGCCGGCTACCGCTATCAGATGGACTGGTGCTGTGATGATCAGCCGATCTGGATGACAACAAGGGGCGAACCCATCCTTGCCATGCCCTATCCGGTGGAATTGAACGACAACCGGGCCATTGTCTTGCACAAGATGACGCCGGTGCAGTACGCCGACGCCCTGATCGATAATTTCGATGAAATGCAGGAGCAATCGGTCCGCCAGCCCCTGGTCTTCCCGATCTCGTTGCATACATTCGTCGTTGGCCAGCCTTTTCGCCTGCGCCAGTTGCGCCGGGCCCTGAAGCATATCGCCGCCCACCGGGAACAAATCTGGCTCACCCGGCCCGGCGATATCTGCCGCCACATTGAAAGCCTGCCCGCCAGCGTCGTGCCAGGAAGCTGAGAAGAAACTAAAAAGCGGATTAAATCCATATGAGCGATGTGAAGCGCGGCCGGGAATTCCTCAACACCCCAGGGCCGACGAATATTCCCGACCGTGTCCTGAACGCCATGCACCAGCCGGCCGTGGACTTCGCCGCGCCGCCGTTTTTCAGTATGGCGCGTGGTTGCTTCGAGGATTTGAAACCGATTTTCAAGACCGAGGGACCGGTGTTCATCTATGCCGCCTCGGGCCATGGGGCCTGGGAGGCGGCCCTGACCAATACCCTGTCCCCCGGCGATCATATTCTGGTGCCGGAAACCGGCAACTTCTCGCTAAAATGGGGCCTGATGGCGGAATCCCTGGGCCTGGTGATCGAGCATCTGCCCGGCGATTGGCGCCATGCCATTGATCCGGACGCGGTGGAACAGCACCTGCGCGAGGACCGCGAGGGCCAGATCAGGGCGGTGCTGATGATCCACGTGGATACGGCCACCGGAATTATCTCGGACGTGGCCGCCGTGCGCCGGGCCATCGACAACGCCAATCATGGCACATTGTTCATGGTCGATACCATCGCCTCGCTGGCGACGGTGGATTTCCAAATGGATGCCTGGGGTGTCGATGTGGCCATAGCCGCGGCGCAAAAGGGATTGATGTGTCCGCCCGGGCTTGGCTTTACCGCCTGCAGCGAAAAGGCGCTGCGGGCCGGGCAAAATGCGCGGTTGCCGCGCAATTATTGGGACTGGCGGGAACGCATGACGGAGGAGCAATACATCCGTTTCTGCGGTACCGCGCCGGAACATCTGTTGTTCGCCCTGCGCGAGGCCTTGAACATGCTGGCGGAAGAGGGCCTGCCGGCGATATTTGCCCGCCATAAACGCCTGGCCGGCGCGGTCCGCCACGCGGTTGCCGTCTGGGCCAGCGACGGCGGCATGGCATTCAACGCCATTGTGCCCGAACAGCGGGCCAATTCGGTGACCGCCATCCGCGTCCCAGCGGGCTTTGACGGCGAGGCGGTCCGCGTTGAGTCCCGGGAACGCTTTCAGGTCAGCCTGGGCGGCGGCCTGGACCGCCTCAAGGGCGATGTCTTCCGCATTGGCCATATGGGCGATTTGAACAGCCCCATGATCCTGGGCGCCCTGGCCGGCGTGGAGGCCACCTTGCAGGCCCTGGAAATACCCCACGGCCGTGGCGGCGTGACCGCCGCCATCGATTACCTTGTGACCCATTAGAGCCATGATAAAACCGGACCGGGCGGAAGACTGGCGGGTTTATTATCAACGCACGGGCGGCCGCCCGCCACGCGAAACCCTGTTGCGCGCCCTGGCCCGGTTCGAGGCCGAAAACCCGGTGGGCTGGGTAGGCCGGGCCGTTGATCTGGGCTGTGGCGGCGGCCGCGATACCATCGAAATTCTGCGCCGGGGCTGGTCCGTGCTGGCGATCGATGCCCAGGCCTCGGCCATCGAGACCCTGATGGGGCGGCCGGAACTGGTGGAATTCGGCGTCGAGCCGGACACCCAGGTGGCGCGAATGGAACAGGCCCTCTGGCCAGGGTCGGATCTGGTCAATTCCTCGTTCGCCCTGCCGCTTTGTCCCCAGGTGGATTTCCCTGGCCTGTGGCAGCGCATTCATGACGGCCTGACGCCGGGTGGTCGATTTAGTGGTCAATTGTATGGCGACCGCGACCAATGGGCCGGCGATCCCAGCAACAGCCATTTCACGTTGAGCGAAGCGCGGGATTTATTGCGTGCCTATGATATCGAGCTGTTCCGGGAAGAGGAAACGGATTCCGTCACCCCGCGCCGCACCGCCAAACACTGGCACATCTATCACATCGTCGCCCGGAAGCCGGCCCAAACCTAGAGCAGTTCCGGGCTATCGTGGATCATTTTATGACGCCGCCATTGGGCCGGCGAACACAGCAGCAAAATTACCGCCACCGCCAAAAATGAGGCCGAGGCCGAGGCGGCAATGGGCAGTTCATAGCCGCCGCTCAAATCAAAGGCGAAGCCGGCCGCCACCGGCCCGACCAGATTGCCAAGGGCCGTGCCTGAATACAGTACGCCCAGAATTCCGCCCACATTCTTGACGCCGAAATAGTCCGCCGCCAATGCGGGCGCCAGGGCGACATAGCCGCCGTAAAAGAGGCCGAACACAACCGCATAGACCGCCAGGGCCCAAAACGAGGTGGAGAGGTACCACCAGCTTTGCACCAGAGCCAAGCCGATGAACATGGTGACAACCGCCCGGTGCCGGCCGAGCCTGTCCGCCACGCCGCCAAGGATAATGCGGCCCGACATCGAACCGACGCCAATCAGGCTGATCAGAAAAATGGACCAGCTTTCATCGTGGCCATGGTCCACGGAAAATTTAACCAGATGCACGAACGGCACGAACATGCCCAGGGACGCGATCGCGGATGCCGTGAACAACAGCCAAAAGGGACGCGAGGCCAGGGCAACGCCCAGCGGCAATCCTGACATCGACGCCCCCTCGCCCACCGGCGTTCCATCGCCGTCAGGATAAAGCCCCCGTGCGCCGGGGCTTGGATACAGCATCCAGGCGGCGGCCAGGCCGATTACGAGAGTCACGCCGGCAAGGGCTTGAAAGGCGCCGCGCCAACCCAGGGTTTCGACCAGAAAGCGGCTGATGGGCGGCACAACCAAGGTGCCAACGCCAATGCCGGCCACCGCCAGCCCCGTAGCCAGGCCGCGCCGGCGCACGAACCAACGCTGCAATACGCCGACGGAAGGCACATAGGCAAATCCGATGCCCACGCCCACCGCCACACCGTAACTCAAATAGACCTGCCACAGGCTTTGGGCGACGCTGGAGGCCAGCAGGCCACCGGCAATTAACGACATGCCAAAGGCGACCACGGGGCGGGAGCCCAGGCGGTCGCTGAGCGGTCCACTGAGGGCGCCCAGGGAAAAATACAAGAAACCTGCAATGGAGAAGACCAGCGAGATATCGCCTCTCGACGCCTGGAAGTCCATTTCCAAGCCGTCAAAGAACGAGGCGAAAGAATAGGCAATACCAAAACAGATCAGCAGAACCATGAAGGCGGCGGCGACCACGAACCAGCCGAAATAGATCCTCTGGCCCATTGGTATTCCGCCCCCACTCTAGGGCCTGTTGAGATTCATCGAGAATTTATGATCCCGGAGCATACATAAATCATTGCCTCGAAGCTCGTGTCGGTTTTGCAGGCTCTCATGGCGATGCCTTTGAACTCCTTGAGTTTGCCGAAAAAATTCTCGATCAG
>JAKZRK010000281.1:0-15279 GCA_047518225.1 Alphaproteobacteria bacterium
GTGATTATCACCTCCAATTTGCCGTTCGATGAATGGACGGAAATCTTCGGTTCCGAACGCCTGACCGGAGCGTTGCTGGATCGCCTGACCCACCATGTCCACATTCTGGAAATGAACGGCGAGAGCTATCGCCTCAAACAAAGCCAAAAACGGCGGAATTCCCCAAAAACCGAGCCGTCCTGAACGCCGAGACCGTGGTTGCCCCGGCGGGCCCACAGGGACCTCCCACGCTGCTTCGCTCCGCGTAACGCTAAAGCGCTACACGAAGCAGCGCGGGTCCCTCCTATGGATTGCCGGGACAACCGGCAACGCCGTATCCGGCATCAACAAGTGGCCCCTTTTTACTCCGGCGCCATGGCCCGAATTTACTCCGGCGTTGACACCCCTTCCTGCAGTTCGGTTGTTACGTGACTTAGCCGTTGCAGGGGCACCTTGAATTCACTGTCCGAATGTCCGCGCACCATTTGCATAAGCTGATTGCGGGTTAACACCAGTTCCGAGACCATGGTCATCAGGTCTTCAAGCACATCAACGCTGACGCGGATGCTCTGGCTGGCGACCGAAGACTCGCCCGAAATGTTGGCACGCGGCTCCGATTCGTTTGTTGCCTGGGCGGCGGCGGGTGCTGGATCCGGCATTTTCGCGACCTCCGTGGTTTCGATTGTGGTTTCCTGGAACGCACGCTCCAACTCTTCTTCCGTGGCCTCGCCTGCCTTCAGTTGGCGCGAGACGGTTTTCACTTCGGGCTCCACGGGTATTTCGACGTCGCCGGGGATATCCGCGCCAATCGCCATGGCGTCCAATTGCGCGATCAATTCAGCGTCGTCGCCTTCGGGTTCAGCTTCCGTGGCCTCGAGGGTGGCCAGCAATTCCTTGATCCGGTCCAAGGATTTTAGGATCAGAGACACCGCCACCGGCGTGACGATCAGCTCTTGATCGCGAACTTTGGCCAGAACATTTTCCGCGGAATGCGCTATCGCTTCCAGCCTGGGCAGACCCAGGAAGCCGCAGGTGCCCTTGATGGTGTGGACAAGTCGGAAAATGTTATCGATCAAATCGGGTGCGTTGGGATCCTGTTCCAACCTGACCAATTCGACGTCAAGCGTGGCGACGCTCTCGGAAGTCTCGGTCAAAAATTCACTGAGTAGCTCGTCCATGGCCATAGCCCTGTCGGTTATTAGTCGGGACCGAGGACGAGATACCCCTCCTCTCAGCGGTCATGACCAAAAGATGAGGGAAATAGGTTAAAAAGCCGTGAAGCAAACCGGGTGAATTCCAGAGTAATTATTGCGCCGGAACTAAATCGACTGAGAGTTCAACGGCGTCCACCCGCGGCATTACGGAAATGGAACTACCGAAAGATGCAGCCAAATCGGCGGCCAGACGAGCCGGCGCGGATTTGGGATTAAGGCCCACGCCCATATTCGCCGCATCAAACGCCACCTCCACCCCCTCGCCCAAGCGCGCGCCTGATCCTTCGGATCGAACAATGGTGCGTATCACGCCCCGACCGTTGTTTTCTCCCCGCTTCAAATCGACCCGTACAAAACCGCCCCGTGGAATCGCGTCGTTGGCAATCAAAATGAGGTTCAATAGGATTTTGACGCCGGTATTATCCAGACCCAGATTTTCTTCATCCGATGAGACCGGCCAATCCAGCTCTCCTCTGCCGTCGGCTAGGAAATCTACGGCCGTCCGCCGTGCTTCGGTCAGGTTGATTGCTACGCCGTCTCCGCCAGCCGCGCCAAAGGCCAGCCGCATGAACTTCAAGCGGTTGGCGGCCACCTCCGCGCTGTGCGCCACCAACTCTACCGCCCGCTTGCGCATTGCGGGATCTTCCTCGTCTTCAAGGATTTCAACCCCGTTGCCGATGGCGCTGACCGGCCCCACGAGGTCGTGACATAATTTTGAGCAAAGAAGGGAAAGAAGCATTAAGTCGGACATTTTTCTCTACTGATCCGTTTCTGAGCTTCCCGGCGGCATCGGGGCTGCCAATTTGCGAGCCGATCAGATACGCTGGGGTGCGGTTGCGTTAAAAGAGATGGAAATGAACCTAAACAAAACTGTCTTTGGGGTCCATGACGACTTGGTCCTGCGGTGACGGCAACGTAGCATTAATAATCAAGGGAAGAGGTTAGGTAATGTCGTCAGTGTCGGACGATGGCAAATCAAATAGGCGGCTGGGCCGTCCGCCCGGTGCCGGGCAGGGTCGCGGTAGAACGGGCTTGCGCGGGCGTCCGAGTGACCCCGCCGCCGTGGCGGAGGTCCGTCAAATCATCGGTGCAGCCGCGGCGGAGCGCACTCTTCTGGTCGAATATCTGCACCAAATTCAGGATGCCGAAGGGTGCCTGCGTCATCGCCACCTAACCGCGCTGGCCCATTGCCTGCGCCTATCCTTGGCGGAAGTTTATGAAGTCGCGACATTCTATCACCGCTTTGATGTTGTTACGGATGGTGTGAAGCCAGCGGCGCGAACAATACGCATTTGTGATGGATTGCCATGTCAAATGGCAGGCGCCGATGCCCTGGCTGATGCCCTGGCCTCGAAAGAAGGGAAAAATTGCAGAATCATCCGCGCCGCCTGCATGGGCCGATGCGACGGCGCGCCGGTTGCCTCGGTCGATGCGAACTATCTGATCCATGCCGATGCCGCGGCTGTCCAGGACCGGCTGTCAGGTCCTGTTGGTCCCGATGCCGTCACCCCCGTGGTCGAATTCGACGAATATCAAGCTGGCGGCGGTTACCTCTTATTGCGGCAATGTCTGGCCGGCGAACGGCGGCGAGCGCAGGTCATCGCACAGTTGGAGGAAAGCGGCCTGCGCGGTTTGGGCGGCGCGGGGTTTTCCACGGGGCGCAAGTGGGGCTTGGTGGCCGCCGAGCCTGGCCCGCGCTTGATGGCCGTCAATGGCGATGAAAGCGAGCCGGGAACCTTCAAGGACCGCCACTATCTTGAAACCGATCCCCACCGCTTTATCGAGGGCATGTTGCTGGCCGCCTGGACCGTGGATGCGGAGGCAATTTATATTTATCTGCGTGATGAATACCCCCATTTGCGCCTGCTGTTGCAGCGCGAGCTGGCAATTGTTACCGCCGCCGGATTGTGCGAAGGGCAAATCCATCTGCGCCGCGGGGCCGGGGCCTATATCTGCGGCGAGGAATCCGCCATGCTGGAGAGCATAGAGGGCAAGCGCGGCTTGCCCCGCCAGCGCCCCCCCTTCCCCTCGCAAGTCGGTCTGTTCGGCCAACCCACCCTGATCAATAATGTAGAGACCCTGTATTGGGCCCCTGACGCCATCAACCAGGGGGCGGCGTGGCAAAATATGCGCAGCTTCTCCGTCTCCGGCCGGGTTCGCGAACCGGGCGTGAAGCGGGTGCCGGCGGGCATCAGCGCCCGGACCCTGATAAATGATCATTGCGGCGGGATGGCGGCGGGCCATGAACTGGTGGCGTTTCTGCCCGGCGGCGCCTCGGGCGGTATATTGCCCGCCAGTTTAGCGGACGCGGCGATGGATTTCGGCACCCTGGAACAGCACGGGGCGCTGATTGGTTCCGCCGGTTTGATCGTGTTGTCACAACACGACGACATTGCGGCCGTGGTGACCAATCTGATGCGTTTTTTTGCCCATGAAAGCTGTGGCCAATGCACACCCTGCCGGGTTGGTACGGAGAAAGCCGTCACCATGCTGGCCGGCGGCAAGGCGCCGGCCGTCGACGTTGCCTTCGCCGACCTGGCCCAGGTGATGGCGGACGCCTCGATCTGCGGTCT
The DNA here is from genome assembly GCA_047518225.1 of Alphaproteobacteria bacterium. Classification (GTDB taxonomy): domain Bacteria; phylum Pseudomonadota; class Alphaproteobacteria. The sequence continues at coordinate 3,767 of JAKZRK010000281.1, forward strand.
GGGGCACGCCGCGGCCAATCCTTTACGCTGTGCGCTGCGTTATTTTCCGGGAGCCATCGCATGACCGACAAGCCGGGTTCGATTGCATTCGAATTGGATGGCGTTGCCGTCGACGCTCTGCCGGGCGAAAGTATTTGGCAGGTGGCGGCGCGTCTGGGCACGACCGTGCCGCATCTCTGCCACACGACCGAGCCCGGCTATAGATCGGACGGCAATTGCCGTGCCTGCGTGGTCGAGGTCGCGGGAGAGCGCGCCCTTGCCGCGTCATGCCGGCGGCAGCCGGAGGCCGGCATGTCCGTCAATACCAACTCGGAACGCGCCGTAAAGGCGCGGGCCCTGGTCATGGAGTTGTTGCTGAGCGATCAGCCCCCCCAGGCCGAAAGCCATGATCCAACGGCACAATTCTGGCACTGGGCCGATGTTCAAGGGGTCCATGACAGCCGTTTCCCACGGCGATCCAGCGCCCCCGCGCCCGATCGGAGCCATCCCGCCATGATGGTCAATTTGGACGCCTGTATTCAGTGCAATTTATGCGTCCGGGCCTGCCGCGAAGTCCAGGTCAATGACGTTATCGCCATGGCCGGGCGGGGCGCGGACAGTCATATCGCCTTTGATTTTGATGACCCCATGGGCGACAGCAGTTGCGTTGGCTGTGGCGAATGTGTGCGGGTTTGCCCCACCGGCGCCCTGTTGCCGGGCAACGGCCAGATCGTGGCGGACCGCGAAGTGGCCTCGGTCTGCCCCTATTGCGGGGTCGGATGCCAATTGACTTTCCACGTACGGGAGGAACGCATCGTGCGCGTTGAAGGGCGCGACGGGCCGGCCAATCAGGGCCGCCTTTGCGTCAAGGGCCGCTTTGGCTTCGACTATATTCATAGCCCCGAACGGTTGACCGCACCATTGATCCGGCGGGACGGCATTGCCAAGGATGACGTGGCCATCGATCCCGCCAATCCGCTTAGCCATTTTCGCGAAGCCAGTTGGGAGGAGGCGCTGGCCCATGCCGCCCAGGGCCTGAAAACCATTCGCGATGCCGACGGCGGCGGGGCTTTGGCCGGTTTTGGTTCCGCCAAGGGTACGAATGAAGAGGCCTATTTGTTTCAAAAGCTGGTGCGCACGGGCTTTGGCAGTAACAATGTGGATCATTGTACCCGGCTGTGCCATGCCTCGTCCGTCGCCGCATTGATGCAGACAATCGGCTCGGGCGCCGTTACGGCGCCTTTCACCGATGCCCTCAAGGCCGAAGTGATCCTGATTATCGGTTGCAATCCATCGGTGAACCATCCCGTGGCGGCGACCTATTTCAAGCAGGCGGCAAAGAACGGCGCCAAGTTGATTGTCATAGACCCGGATGGCATGGCCCTGCGCCAGCACGCGGCCTGGATGTTGAATTTAAAGCCCGCCACGGATGTGGCGCTGTTGAACGCCATGTTGCACGTCATTATCGAGGAGGATCTGGTCAATCATGAGTATATCGCGGCCAGAACCGCCGGCTTTACGGAACTGGCGGCGCATGTAAAGGCCTTTCCGCCCGAGGCCATGGCGGAATTGACGGGTATCCCGGCCAGTACAATTCGCGATGCCGCCCGGGCCTTCGCGACGGCCCGCAGGGCAATTATTTTTTGGGGCATGGGTATTTCCCAGCACATACATGGCACAGACAATGCGCGCTGCCTGATTTCCCTGTGCCTGGCCACGGGCCAGATCGGCCGCCCGGGCACCGGGTTACACCCCCTGCGCGGACAGAATAATGTCCAGGGGGCATCCGATGCGGGCCTGATCCCCATGGTCTATCCGGACTATCAGCCGGTGGACGACCCCGCGGCCCAAGCCAGGTTCGAAGCTTTGTGGCATACCAAACTGGAATCCAAACCCGGCTTGACCGTGGTTGAGATTACCGAGGCCATTCATACCGGCGAGATCCGCGGCCTTTATATCATGGGTGAAAACCCGGCCATGTCGGACCCCAACGTCAGCCACGCCCGCGCCGCCCTGGCAAAATTGCGGCACCTGGTGGTGCAGGATATCTTCCTGACCGAGACCGCCTGTTATGCCGACGTGGTCCTGCCGGCCTCGGCCTGGCCTGAAAAAGACGGCACGGTGACCAATAGTAACCGCCAGGTGCAGATGGGCCGCCAGGCACTGCAGCCACCGGGCCTGGCCCGGCAGGATCTTTGGATCATCGAGCAAATGGCCCAACGCTTGGACCTGGATTGGCATTACGGTGGCCCAGAGACGGTTTTCGAGGAAATGCGCGCCGGCATGGATTCAATCCGGGGCATGAGCTGGCAACGGCTGCAGGCGGAAGACGCCATCACCTATCCTTGCGCCACGCCGGATGATCCCGGTCAGGCCGTAATGTTCGGCGATGGCTTCCCCACGAAAGATGGCCGCGGCCAATTCGTCCCCTGCGACATTATCGATCCGGACGAACTGCCGGACCAGGATTATCCACTGGTTTTGCTGACCGGGCGCTTGCTGGAGCATTGGCATACCGGCGCCATTACCCGCCGTGCCCCGGTCCTTGACCAATTGGAGCCCGAGGCCATGGCCCACTTGGCGCCCGGTACACTGGACGATCTGGGCCTGGGGCCGGGCGACCGCGTTCGGGTGGAAAGCCGCCGGGGCGCCATAGAATTGACGGCACGGGCCGACATCGGGGTACAGCCCGGAACCGTTTTCATTCCCTTCTGCTTTGCTGAAGCGGCGGTGAATTTACTGACCAATGCCGCGCTCGATCCCGATGGCAAGATACCCGAGGTGAAATACTGCGCCATTAGAATTTCGCCTGGCGGCGATAATGACGAAAGTGGGTCGCGGCGGAGCGGCAATTGATCTTCCGGTTACATTTTTGAACCTGCCCTATTAGAGCGCTTCCGGGTTATTCTGACCCATTTGATGGCGTCCATAAGCCATTCGGGTAGGCGCGCCGCGTAGCGCGATATGGTATATCGGGCAAGCGGCGCAACGCATCCGAATGGCTTAGGGGCGCCACCGAAGGCCGCTCACCAAGGCCCCGTGGCTGTGTTGCGGTTCTTGGACGATGTCCCACATCGACCTGCGAACCGCGCCTACCCACGGGGCCTTGGTGAGCGGTCAAATGGGTCAGAATAGCCCGGAAACGCTCTAGCTCTGATGGAGACGGCCATGCCGATAAATCTGCCGCGCCGCCGCATTGAATTATTTTTGCTCGTTGCCGCGATCCTGCTTGCGCTGCTGGGCACCGGGATGGAAGTGTCTTACTACCTGCTGGATCACAAGCGGCTTTTAGGCGCCGTGCGGCAGTTTACCCTGGGGGAAGAGGCTAATATTCCGACCTGGTATTCGGCCATGCTGTTGGCGTCTTGTGCGCTCTGCCTGGCCGCCATTGCTTTTACGCAAACCCCCGATGCCGGGAATTATCGGCGCCATTGGTTAATCCTGGCCCTGATATTTTTATATATGTCCATGGACGAGACGGCGGTAATTCACGAGATGGCCATCCGTCCGGTACGGGATGCATTTGACCTTGGCGGGGCATTTTATTACGCCTGGACCCTGCCCGCCGCCCTGTTGATGGCGGTGTTCCTGGCCGGTTATCTGGGATTTCTTCGGCATTTGCCACGCAGCAGCCGCAATCGTTTTATCCTGGCCGGCTTGGTCTATGTGGGTGGCGCCTTTGGCACCGAGTTTTTGATCGGTTATTGGTGGGAGACCCATGGCGACAATTTCACCAACCGTATGCTGAACGTCACTCAGGAAAGCATGGAGATCGTCGGCGCCTCGCTCTTCCTCTCCGCCTTGTTGCGTCATCTGGCAGCCATGGGGGGCGAAGTTCGGTTTCTCCTGGTTGAAAGGTAGTTGGTTCATGATGGAGCTAATGCTCGTCCGAACCTTGGCGGATGTGGAGGCGATCGAGCGCCAACCGCTGGCCATCTCAATCGCGTGGCACGACTTTCAGGAAGTGCTTTTGCCGAAGCGTCAACACCTGATCCCGCATTTGAGAATAGAGCTTCGGCGGCACGACGCCAAAAGTCCAATTGTCCTTTGCCACCGGTGTCAGGCCAAAGGGAATGCGCCCCTTCTCCCAGGTAAAGATGTTGACCTCGTGGGTTCTGATCCAGGAGCGTTGCCCATCAAGTTCGAGGTGAACCGCAACCTTCGCCGGCACTTCAACCGCGCTGCTTCGATCCTCGGGCGGCGTGTGAGTAATGGGACAGACCACAACTTGCCAGCCGCCATGCTCTTCGGGCTCGGAAACCAAGACGATTACGCAAGGACGGTCCTTGACGCCGTATCTCTGCCCTTGTTCGTCTTCCCGCTTCCAAAGGAAGTCGTATCGTATGACCAGACCGTTTTCCGGTTCCGGCCCCTCCACGTCAATCCATCAATTTGTTCAGATGAGAGTGGCGTGGGTCCATTTCCGCGCTTTCGAGCTCTTTTGCCAGATCATTGCTCAGTTCATGCGGATATAGCGCCTGGCGCGTATCGTAGCTCTTTAGCCGCTCGTACTCTTCCGGGCTGACAACCACGAACCAGGGACGCCGATGGCGCGTGACGATGACCGGATTCTTGCGCGCCCGGTCGCCATACTCACCAACAGCCTGCTGAAACTGCGTCGATGTCACGGTTTGGCTATCCGCCATGCATTATCTCCATTATCTATTTTATGTATTATATCTAATTTATATATTTTTGGCAATGCACGCATGGAATCTATGTCGGTCAGGGTTTCAGTTTTTCCCGCAGCAACTGATTAACCATCTTTGGATTTGCCTTGCCCTTGGTCGCCTGCATGATCTGGCCCACGAACCAGCCCAGGACCTTGTCCTTGCCGCCCTGGAATTCCGCCACCTTGTCCGGATTGGCGGCGATAACCTTGTCGATTTCGCCTTCGATGGCGCCGCTGTCGGAAACCTGCTTCAGGCCTTTTTCCGCGACAATTTGGGCGGCGTCCTGGCCGCTTTCGAACATGAACTCCAGAACATCCTTGGCAATCTTGCCGGAGATCGTGTCATCCGCGATCAAATCGATCAGGCCGCCCAGTTGATCGGCGCTGACGGGACTATGGGCGATGTCCCGACCGGCCTTTGATAGCTGGGCAAAGAATTCACCCTGCACCCAGTTGGCGGCAATCTTCGCGTCGCGGCCCTGGGCCACCTGCTCGTAAAAGGCAGCGATGTCCCGTTCGCTGACCAGAACCTGGGCATCGTGTGCCGACAAGCCCAATTCATCCATATAGCGTTGCTTTTTGGCGTCGGGCAGCTCCGGCAAGGTGCCCCGGATGCGTTCGACAAATTCGTCGGAGAATTCCAAGGGCAGCAAATCGGGATCAGGAAAATAACGATAGTCGTGGGCCTCTTCCTTATTGCGCATGGGCTTCGTGGTGCCGGTCTGCGCGTCGAACAGGCGGGTTTCCTGGACGATGCTGCCGCCGTCTTCCAGAATTTCGATCTGCCGGGTTGTTTCATAAGCGATGGCCTGCTGCATGAAACGGATGGAATTGACGTTCTTGATTTCCGCCCGGGTGCCCAGTTCCCCGCCCGGCCGGCGCACGGAGACATTGACGTCCGCCCGCATGGAGCCTTCCTCCATGTTGCCGTCACAAGTACCCAGATAACGCAGGATGGCACGCACCTTGCGCACATAGGCCCCGACCTCTTCGCCCGAGCGCATATCGGGCTTGGAAACAATCTCCATCAAGGCCACGCCGGAACGGTTCAAATCCACATAGGTCTTGGAGGGATGACGGTCGTGGATGGATTTGCCGGCATCCTGTTCCAGATGCAGCCGTTCGATACCCACATCCCGTGAACTGCCATCGTCAAGGTCTATCCTGACCACACCTTCGCCCACGATGGGCTGCAAATATTGCGAGATCTGATAGCCCTGGGGCAGGTCGGCATAGAAATAATTCTTCCTGTCGAAAACCGAATATTTATTGATTTTGGCATTCAGCCCCAGGCCGCTGCGTACCGCCTGTTCCACGGCGGCTTCGTTGATTACCGGCAACATGCCGGGCATGCCGGCATCGACCAGGCTGACCTGGCTGTTGGGCTCGGCCCCGAACGCCGTTGCCGCGCCCGAGAACAACTTTGACCGCGAGGTCACCTGGGCATGTACTTCCAACCCGATGACCACTTCCCACGGCCCCGTGGCGCCTTCGACGTAATGGTTCATCAGCGGCTCCTCCACCATTGCGCCGGCGCCTGGGTAAAGGCGGCGGCTTCTTCCAATACGCCGGCCACGCGAAACATTGTTTCTTCATCAAAGGCCGGCGCCAGGACTTGCAGGCCCAGTGGCAGGCCATCATTCGACAACCCCGCCGGAATGGAAATGCCCGGCAGACCGGCCAGGTTGGCGGGGACGGTAAAGATGTCGTTCAGATACATCGCAATGGGGTCGTCGGCCTTGTCGCCAAAAGCAAAGGCGGCCGAGGGCGCGGAAGGCGTCAGTATGGCATCCACGCTTGTATAGACATCATGGAAATCCTGGGCGATCAGGCGGCGGACTTTCTGCGCCTTGAGATAATAGGCATCGTAATAGCCCGCCGATAACACATAGGTGCCGATCAGAACCCGGCGGCGTACTTCCGGCCCGAAACCGGCCGCGCGGGTGTTCTCATACATTTCCGTCAGATCGTCGCCCGGCACCCGCAAACCAAACCGCACACCGTCATAGCGGGCCAGGTTGGATGACGCCTCCGCCGGGGCCACGATGTAATAGGCGGGCAGGGCATATTTGGTATGGGGCAAGGAAATATCGATAATCTCGGCGCCGGCATCGCGCATCCAGCCGATGCCCTGTTGCCATAGGGCCTCGATCTCCCCCGGCATGCCGTCAAGCACATATTCCTTTGGCACGCCGATTTTCAGGCCGCGCACGTCGCCGGTCAGAGCCGCCTCGAAATCCGGCAACGCGACTTTGGCGGATGTGGAATCCTTGGGGTCATAGCCCGCCATGGCGCCCAGCATAATGGCATTATCGCGTACGCCGCGGGTGATGGGGCCGGCTTGATCCAGGGACGAGGCAAACGCCACCGCGCCCCAGCGGGAACAACGGCCATAGGTCGGTTTGCAACCAACCGTGCCGGTGAAGGAGGCCGGCTGGCGGATTGAACCGCCCGTGTCCGTCGCCGTGGCGCCCATGGCAAAACGTCCCGACACCGCGGCCGCCGAGCCACCTGACGAGCCGCCGGGCACCAGGGCACGGTTGTCGGCCTTGCGCCGCCAGGGGTTTTGCACCGGGCCGTGATAGGAGGTTTCGTTGGACGAGCCCATGGCGAATTCATCCATGTTGGTTTTGCCCAACATGACCGCGCCCGCGCGCCAAAGGTTGGCGGTGACCGTGCTTTCATAGGACGGCGTGAAACCATCGAGAATGTGGCTGCCGGCGGTGGTCAACACACCCTTGGTACAGAATAGATCCTTGATCGCCAGGGGAATGCCTTCCAGGGGCCCTACCTCGCCATTGGCCCGGCGGCGGTCCGAGGCCGCCGCCATGGCCAGGGCGATATCCGGGGTTTCCGTTACCATGGCGTTCAGAGCGGAGGCCTCGGCCACCGCCGTGATGTGGCTTTCGGTCAACTCCCGGGAAGAAAGCCTTCCCTTGGCCAACAGATCCCGGGCCTCGGCAATGCCCAATTCGGTCAGCTCGGCCATTATTCGATTACCTTTGGAACGGCAAAAAACCCGCTCGCGCCATCGGGCGCATTGGCCACGATCTCGGCCTGTTTGCCGCCGTCGTCGATGACATCCCCACGCCAACGCAGCACCTCGTCATGTACCGATGCCATGGGTGGGACGGCATCCGTGTCCACTTCATTCAGCTGTTCGATCCATTGCAGAATAACCGACAGCTCGGCCGCCAGGGGTTCCAACTCCTCCTCTTCGACGCCGATGCGGGCGAGATGGGCAATGCGTGCGACCGTGGCTTTATCGACCGACATGTGCGACCTTTCCGGTCTGTTGAACTAGATGGAATTGTGCTCCGTTTGAAGCGCGCGGAAGCTAGCACCCGACATGCCCACGATCAAGCCCGAGGCGCTACGCGCCGCCGTTTCTTCACCACAACGTTTGCTGGGCCTGGACCTGGGCAGCAAGACGATCGGCCTGGCCCTGTCGGACATTACCTGGCGCATCGCCTCGCCTCTGGAAACCATACGGCGGCGCAAATTCAGCGTCGATGTGGAACGTCTGTTCGCCCTGGTGGACGAACATGCGGTGGGCGGCCTAGTGCTGGGCCTGCCAATCAACATGGATGGTAGCGAGGGGCCGCGATCGCAATCGACGCGCGCCTTCGCCGATAATGTGCTGGCCCGGCGCGACCTGCCGATCGTCCTTCAGGACGAGCGTCTCAGCACCGCCGCGGTGCAACGGATGTTGGTCGAGGAAATGGACAGTACCCGGAAACGCCGCGCGGAAGTCGTGGACAAGCTGGCGGCCACCTATATTTTGCAGGGCCTGCTGGATCGCCTGCACCTGGAACGGATCCGAGAGCCATGCCCGAAACCTTGAAACTGGCCATCGTCACCGACATTCACCACGGCCCGGACAAATTGACCAAGGTCGGCTCGGCGGCTGTGCCGCTGTTACAGGATTTCGCAGCCTTTACCCGTGACTACCAGCCCCATTTCATTGCGGAATTGGGCGACCGGATTTCCGATATCGATGCGGCCACGGATCGGGTGCAATTGCAAACGATCGCCAGCCAGTTCGCCGATCTGCCGGCGCCCCATTGGCACCTGATGGGCAATCATGATCAGGTCCACTTATCCATTGCCGATAACAGTGAAGTCCTGGGCCAGAGCATGGCGCATCACAGCATCGATGTGTCGGGCCGCCATTTGATCTTTTGGCAACTGGATAGCCGCATTCATCACCCTCAGGGATTTTTACCGAATAAGGCTGATTTAAGTTGGCTGGCGGCGGATTTAGCGGCCACCAATCTGCCGGCGATCATCTTTACCCACGTGCCCCTGGATGGCGGATCGCTGCAGGGCAATTACTATTTCGACAATAACCGGCGGTTCGGCGGCCCGCCCCAGCAGCGGGAAATCCAAGCGCTATTGCGCCAGGCGGGCAACGTCATCCTTTGTGTCGCCGGGCATGTGCATTGGAACAATGTCAATCTGATCGACGGCATTCCCCACATCACCATTCAATCCCTTTGCGAAAGCTTCACCACGGAGGGGGCGGCGGCAGGCGCATGGGCCAGCATCGAGGTCGATCACGAAGTCCGCTGGCGCACCCATGGCCGCGATGCCATCGCGCTTACGGTACCGGTGCGGAGCCTGAACGCCCACTGGCGGCAACCGTTGCCCAGTTTTGAGGAATATATTCAACAACAGAGCATCCCCGCCGGCCTGGACAATGTCGCCGGCCTGATCCTGGATATGGACGGCGTGCTCTATCGCGGCGGCGCGGCCGTCCCGGGCGCCCCGGAGGCGGTCGCGGCGTTGCAGGCGGCCGGCATCAAAATTGTGGCATTGACCAACAACGCCCGCGCCTCGGCCGAAGATTACAGCGCCAAGCTGGCCGGACTGGGTATCGATCTAGCCCCGCCATGCATCATCACCGCCGGTCAGGCCACGGCAAGATATCTGGCGGCCCAGGGCAAAGCGCCATCGGTTTTTATCGCTGGCAGCCAGGCCCTGCGCCACGAACTGCATATGTCAGGCGCCGTGGAAAGCGAACAACCGGAATACGTGGTTGCCGGCATTGACCTGGACATGCGGCTCTCCACCCTGGCGGTGGCCGTGGGGCATCTGCACCGCGGCGCAAGGTTGATCGCGACCAATCCCGACCCCCTGCTGCCCGGCGGCCAGGGCATGGAACCCGAAGCGGGCGCCGTCGTTGCCTTTTTGCAAGCCGCCAGCGGTCAAACCGCCTACGTCGTGGGCAAGCCCAACAGGGAAATTTTCACCCTGGCCCTGGCCCAATTGGGCATACCCGCGCAAGAGGTCGTGGTCATTGGCGACACGGCGGAAACGGATATCGACGGCGCGACGGCGGCCGGCCTGCGTTCGATCCTGGTCGCCAGTGGCAATCAGGTTAAGGCGGACAGTACCCACCGGCCGACGGCAAACATGACGGACCTGGCCGCCGTGGCCGTCCGGCTGCTGGGCTAGCCGGCGCCAAGCGGGCCAATGGAATGGCAACCACCTTATTCGTTATGCTGCCGATCTTCACGCTGTTGGGGGTTGGCTGGCTATTGCGCTTGCGGCGCTTTCCGGGCGAGGAATTCTGGCGCCTGTTGGACCCGCTGGTCTATTACGTTTTGTTTCCGGCCCTGTTGGTGCGCAATTTCGCAATGTCGATGTCGCGCAACTGGATGTCCAGCCGGCGGCCGGGGCGGCGCTTGCCGCCATGCTCGTGGCGACGGCCCTACTATTATTATTGCGCCGCCATTTGGCTTTGGATGGCCCAGCCTTTACATCCCTGGTGCAGAGCACGGTCCGCTTCAATTCCTATATAGGTTTTGCCGTCGCGGCCGGGCTATATCAAGATGCCGGATTGACCATTTTTTCGGTAATCGTCGCCTTCGTGATGCCTTTGGCCAATTTGATTTCAGTCGGTGTTTTGAGCCGCTACGGCAAAGGCAGCGCCGGCAGCAACAGCATGTTTTTATTGGCTGTCTTCAGCAACCCGTTAATCCTGTCGGTGGTATTGGGTGTTTTATTGAGCGTCAGCGGTATCCGCCTGCCCTGGGTGTTCGACCCCTTCCTTGACGTGTTGGGCCGGGCGGCCCTGCCTTTGGGTCTACTGGCCGCCGGCGCCGGGCTTGACTTCAAGTCCCTGCGCCACAGCGGCCGCGCGGTTGTCATGGCCTGCCTGGCGCGGTTGTTGATAATGCCGCTGCTGGCCCTGGCGACGCTCTGGTTCTTCGAGGTAGGTGGGTTGAGCCGCATGGCGGTCTTGATTTATGTTTTGATGCCTGTATCGCCGGGCAGTTATATTTTGCCGCGGCAGTTGGGTGGTGACGCCACCCTGTTGGCAGCCGTCATAGCGGCCAGTACAGTATTGGCCATTGCAACGGTGCCCGTTTGGATATTTATGTTGAGCTGAATGTGCGGACCATCTAGTCGATTGCGCGCACTACTGGACGCGGCAGCGTGCTCGAACGGGAGGAAGTATTGGCGGGGAAAGTGGCCAAGGCAACGCAGATAGACTGTTTGCACAAACTATCGGACACCATTGATTTGGGCCTTGCCCTGATCGATGACGAGCGCCGCATCCTTTTGGCCGACGCCCAGTTGGGATGCCGTCTTGGGTTGCCGCCGGAGCTATTGAAGACCGGCCGGGATTTTGCCGAGGTGGTCAAATTTTGCCATGCCCGCGGTGATTACGAGGCGGCGGATGGGGGCCCTTCGGTCACCGAAATGATTGCCACATTCACTGCTGTCCGGTTAACTGAGCGGTGCTGGCTTAGAGAGCCAGGATTTCTGCGGGGTTTGAAGCGAAAATGCATGGTGTCGATTTGAATTGGATGGAGCACTTTTCGGAGTTTCTCCGAGGAGATGCTCATGAACACCG
>JAKZRK010000282.1:0-10281 GCA_047518225.1 Alphaproteobacteria bacterium
CAATCGAAGGGCGGCCCATGCCCGAATAAATCAATGAGAAATCAGCCGAAAGACCAGCGAGAACATCATTCACAATGGTTCGGATCAAACGCAGGGGATGATTCTTCGGAACCCGATCATCAAGATCCACATAACTGAAAAGACTGCCGCTCTTTACGTCATCACCACGCATAACACCCTCCGATCCAACGCAATCAGAGAATCATGATATAAACAAAATTGCGAGGCCATTTTTAGCAACCTGCTAGGAGATACGGCGAATGCCAGTGGATACGCTATACCTCTTCATGGTCAGCATGGACGTGCCGGCCGACAGGGAAGACTTTTTCAATCAGGTCTACGAAACGGAGCACGTGCCTTATCTGACGTCCGTGCCTGGGGTCGTCTCGGCGACACGTTCGGTGCGGGAGCCATTGCGGATGATGCTTGCCGGGAAGGAACGGACCATGGACCCGGGCGACGAGCCGCGCTACAGCGTGATCTACGAGATCGAAAGCCCGGACATATTGCTGAGCGCCGCATGGGCCGAAGCCGGCGAGCACGGCCGTTGGCCAACCGAGGTTCGGCCCTTCACAACCAACCGCCGTCATATCTTGCGCAAAGTCATCGCCTAGGGCGCATCGGTTTCTGCGAGGCTAAAACCTCGAAAAATAGAAAAGGAGCTTGCCATGTCCAAGGGTCTGCTGGTCGCCGCGTTCGATTTTTCGACCGCCCATAGCGACGAGTTTCATGACTGGTATGACCTGGAGCATATCCCGGAGCGCCAGGCGGTGCCGGGGTTCGGCGCCTGCGAACGATGGATCTCCGACGAGGAGCCGGCCTTGGCGGTCGCCACCTATGATCTCGATGCGCTCGAGGTGCTGCGCGGCGAAGCCTACATGTCCATCGCCTACGACAACCTGTCGGTCTGGTCGAAACGCGTGACGGGAATGTGTGCGCGCGTGCTGCGCTTTGAGGGAACGCAAATCTCGCCCGGCGGGGCGGCGGCGGTAGAGGGTGCCGGCGGGCTGTTGCTGAATGCCATGAACGTTACGCCCGAGGCCGAGGACGAATTCAACGCCTGGTACGACGAGGAGCATCTTCCCGCCCTCGCCGCCGTTCCGGGCACCCTGGCGGCCCGGCGCTACGTATCCGGCAGGGATGCCGAGGGCACCCATCGCTATGTCGCGATTTATCACCTGACATCGCCGGACGTGACACGCGGCGGGGCCTGGCAGGCTGCCGTCGAAACACCATGGAGCGACCGGGTGCGCCCGCATTTCCGCGACCGGATCCGTATCCTGACCGAACGCTATGTGCGGGATGGATGAGCCGGCCTGACGGCGCGGGGAGGTATCATGCCGCGATCCGAACCGGCAAGGATCTAATGCCGCGAATGAAGTTGGAGTAGAGCCGCACCGGCGGGCCCATCACCTCTATTTTCAAGTCCCGGCGCAAAATTTCCTGCCACAGAATTTCCAACTGCAGCTCGGCCAGCCGGTCGCCCACGCAACGGTGGATACCGGCGCCAAATGAGAGGTGCCGGCGCGCGCGGGGACGGTCGATGATGAATTGATGGGCATTCTCGATCGCTTTTTCGTCCCGGTTGCCCGAGACGTACCACATCACCACCTTGTCGCCCTGGGCGATGCGATGGCCGGCAATCTCCGCCTCCCGCAATGCGGTCCGGCGCATGTGGATCACCGGGGTCTGATAGCGGATGATCTCGGGCACCATGTTCTTGACCAGCCCATGATCGGCCCGCAGCTTGTCATATTCGCCGGGATTTTCGGCAAAGGCCAGTAGGGCGCCGCTCATGGAATTGCGCGTGGTATCGTTGCCGCCGACGATCAACAGGGCGATGTTGCCAATGAATTCCCGTGGCGGCATGTTCGCCGTCGCCTCGGAGTGCGCCAGCATGGAGATCAGATCGAAGGCCGGTTCCGCCGTTTCCCGCTGTTTCCACAATTCGGCGAAATAGGCGCCCATTTCACGAAGACGGGCCATGCGCTCCTCATCACTGCTGACCACCGCATCCTCGGAACCGAAATCGGCGATGGCGACGTCGGACCAAAAGCTGAGCTTGCGCCGATCCTCGAAAGGAAAATCGAACAGGGTCGCCAGCATCATGGCGGTCAATTCCGTCGAAACCAGATCGACCCAGTCAAAGGTTTCGTTGCGGGGCAGGCCGTCCAGCGCATCCGCCGTGCGCCGGCGGATCAGTTCTTCCATATTCTTCAGGTTACTGGGCGCAACGATGGGGGCGACGGTCTTGCGCTGGGCCGTATGACGGGGCGGGTCCATGCGGATGAAGTTCGGCAATTCTTCGCCCTGGGGCTGATCGTTGATGCGAATGCCACCCATGTCGGAGGCCGAGGAAAAGGTGCCATGGTCAAGCTCAACCCGCATGATCTCGTCATAGCAGTGCAAGGACCAATAGGGACCATGGGGGCTGTCGGGAAAATAGTGCACCGGGGCGTCCCGGCGCAGCCGTGCGAAGACCTCGTGCCAGGTATCGTCCTGGTACATTGCCGGATCGCTAAGGTCAATTTGATCAAGGGCGATCGTGTGCGGACCGCCGGGGCGACTTTCTACTGACATGACCGGCCCTTCGTCGTGCGTGGCTGACGTTCAAATAGAACCTAGCACGGGGCCGTCGCGTAGTTAAAGCGGTGCGGCAGAGCCTTTTTTCAGGTTGAGCTTGGCGGCAACGGCAACGGGCGCCTCGCAATTAAGGGCCTGATGCAGGCTTTCCGGCGAGATAACGCAGCGTGCCAGATTGGCGCGCCACAAGTCCGCACCCTGCAAATTGGCCGATGATAGATCGGCTTCAATCAGATTGGCCTCGGTCAACGAGGCGGAGGATAGATTGCTGCCGGTCAGATTGGCGCCGCTCAGGTCGGCCCCAGTCAAGTCCGCGCCAACCAGTTTAGCGCCGCGCAGCCGCGCGCCCGACAGTTTCGCGTTGGCCAGGCTGACATGGCTTAAATCCCGCCCTTCAAGGTTTACGTTGCTTAAGTTTTCGTCCGACAGATCGCCACGAACGCCGCCGTTTTCGCCTTGCAACCAGCGGTGATGCGCCGTCAAAGTCCGCAGCAGGCGCCGATTGCGCTCGGCGCTCTGTTTGTTCTTTTCTTCGTCGACAATGTGCTTTTCGATGATGCGGGTTTCCACCGGCAGCCGCGTTAGGCCCAAAATGACGCGCAATTGGCGCTGGGCGTGCTTCATGTCATAGGCTTCAAGTTCGCCCGTGGTCAGGCTGCCGCCAGGATGAAACCGCACTTCGTAAAGATATTCGATCAGTTCGGGTTTGGCCACATCGCAGGCCTCGGTTTCCGCATCCGCCTGCTGCAATGCCGCCAGTTCCGCCGCCAGCGCCTCAGCCGGCGCATAGTTGCTGTTATGGCCGATACCAGGCTGCCAATCAGCGGCCGCGTCCTTGGTGTTTCGGGATTTCTTGTTCACCATCGCCATCCAGCTTACCTCCTCGCGCATATCGGATTTCGGAGCTCCGTTCCACAGCTCCGGCACATGCATTGACTTGCGGTTAGGCAATATAGTTAGCGGTCATTAACAAAGACTTATGCGGCCGTGAATTAAGCCCGTATTCGCAGGTTTTTCGGGTCATACATGGGACGCAATGATGCCGTCGCCGCAACCCGTTCGCAGGCCACTTCGATGGTGTAGACGCCTTCGCCGATAAATGCGGCATCGACAATACCGCCCGCGGGATCGCGGACATAGCCCAGGCCGACCGCCCCGCCCAGGGTATGGCCATAACTGCCCGAACGCAGATAGCCGACGATCACGTCATCACGCCAGATCGGTTCGTTGTGATAGAGCAGCTTTTCCGGGTCGGACAATTTGAACTGAACCAGCCGTTGGCGGGGGCCTTCCCGGCGCTGCCGCGACAATGCCTCGCGTCCCATGAAACCGCCCGGCTTGTCCCAGGCCACGGCGAAGGCAAGACCGGCTTCGATGGGGGTGTCTTCGTCCGCGATATCATGGCCCCAGTGACGATAGGCCTTTTCCATACGCAGGGAGTCCAGGGCGTGATAGCCGGCGTGGCGCAGGCCAAATTCAGACCCCGCCGCCAAAATCGTATCGTAAACCCCTTGCGCGAATTCCACCGGGATGTACAGCTCCCACCCCAACTCCCCCACATAAGTCAGGCGCGTCGCGCGCACCGTGGCATAACCAATTGCAATCTCGCGCGAGGCGCCAAAGGGAAAGGCTAGGTTGCCGACATCCGCGTCCGTGAGGGATGCCAACAGGTCCCGTGCCTTTGGCCCCATGATCGACAGCACCGCAAAGGCCGAGGTGACGTCGACCAGATGGGCGTGGGCACCGTCGGGGATATGTTTTTTCAACCAGTGAAAGTCGCGAACCTGGCTGGTGGCGGAGGTGACGATCAGAAAATCATCCTCCTTCGTGCGGGTCACCGTCAAATCCGCCTCGATCCCGCCGCGTTCGTTCAACCATTGGGTATAGACCGTCCGCCCCGGCGCCACATCGATCTGGTTGGCGCAGACCTGATTGAGCACGGCCAGGGCATCACGGCCGGCGAGTTGAAATTTAGCGAACGAGGTCTGCTCGAACAAAGCCACCGCCTGGCGGGCCGCGTGATGTTCGCCGGCCGAAAGATCGAACCAGTTTTGCCTGCCGAAACTGTAGTCATAGCTGGGCGCCACCGCGCCGGGATCATACCAATTGGCCCGCTCCCAGCCCGCCGCCTCGCCAAAGGCGGCGCCGGCCTGGGCCAGACGGTCGTGCAGGGGCGATTTGCGCACGCCGCGCGACGTGCGGTATTGATAGAACGGCCAATGCACGGCGTATAACAGCCCCAGACATTCGCTGACCCGTTCGCGCAAATAGCGGCTGTTGCCTTGATGGGGCATGTTGCGGCGAATATCCACGTCCCACAGATCCAGCGGCGGGTGGCCATCGCGGATCCATTCCGCCATCACCTTGCCCACGCCTCCCGCCGATTGAATGCCGATGGAATTGAAACCGCAGGCAACGAACAGGCCGGCCGTCCCGGGCACCTCGCCCAGGTGATAGCGGTTGTCGGGCGTGAAGCTTTCCGGGCCGCAAAACCAGGTCCGGATGCCCACGTCCGCCAGCGCCGGCATGCGCGTCAGGGCGCGTTCCAATACCGGCATGAAATGCTCCATATCGCTGGGCAGTTCGTCGAAGCAGAAATCTTCCGGAATGCCATTCATGCCCCAGGGTTTCGCCTCCGGCTCGAACGCGCCCAGCAGGATCTTGCCCGCGTCTTCCTTGAAGTAGGCATAATTGTCGGAATCGCGCAGCACCGGCAAATCCGGGGTGGCACCGGCCATGGGCTCGGTTACCACATAAAAATGTTCGCAGGCGTGCAGGGGCACCAACGCATCGCTCATGGCGCCCACGTCCCGGCCCCACATGCCGGCGCAATTGACCACGATATCGGCGCTGATTTGGCCGCCTTCGATGGCCACCCCGGTGACCTTGCCCGGGGCCGTCAAGATATCCGTGACCTTGGTGTTTTCCAAAATCCTCGCGCCGCCCGCCCGCGCGCCCTTGGCCAGGGCCTGGGTCAAATCGGATGGATTGATCTGGCCATCTTTCGGCAGAAAGACCCCGCCCACGACGTCTTCCACGGACAGCAGGGGATGCATGCGGCGAATATCGTCCCGGCCGATCTCTTCCACCGCCAGGCCAAAGACCCGTGCCATGGACGCGCCGCGGCGCAATTCCTCCAACCTTTCCCCATTGGTGGCAAGCGAGATGGAACCGTTTTGTTTGAAGCCCGTGGCCTGCCCTGTCGCCGCCTCCAAACCCCCATAAAGCTCGGTCGAATATTTTGCCAACTGGGTCAGGTTTTGCGTCGCCCGCAACTGTCCGACCAGGCCGGCGGCATGCCAGGTGGTACCGCAGGATAGCTGTTTGCGCTCCAACAGCAGCACATCCGTGATACCCAGTTTGACCAGATGATAGGCGATGGAACAGCCCACGACGCCGCCGCCGACTATGACGATGGCCGCGTGGCTGGGGGTGGTAACCGACATGGAATGCTCCATACATGCAGGTGTTGCGGACAATTTACCGGGCCAGCCTACCGGATTGCCCGGGCATGGGCCATAACGGGTATGTTGCCGATAGCATACGATCCGATAATGCAAAACGGCACGGTCATCGCTGGCCCGGGCGCGGCGGTTATTTCAAGTATGGCACCATGGTGATGGCCAGGGCGGCGGAGATGACGATTACGGCAAAGATGATCTGGCCCCGTTTCGTGGTCCAGCTTTTTGGCACCCCGAACAGCCGCGCGACCCTGACCGCGCCCAGCCACCAGACCAGGCCGCCGACCGCGATCAACAGTAAAAGCAGGAATTTCATGGCCGGCGCGGCGATCCGGCGACTGCCGTTTGCAACTGATTAGGCCGCGTCTTCCTTCAAGTTGGCGTCCAGATAGTTGGCCACCTCTTTGTTCACCCGGTCCATCTTGCCCTGGAAAAAATGAGTTGCACCGGGGATCTTGCGATAATCGATGGCAATGCCGCGCTGGGCCTGCAGCCGTTCGGCCAGGGCCGCCGCGTCCGCCTCTGGCACCGTCTCGTCGCGGCTGCCGTGAACAATCAAGCCGGACGCGGGACAGGGTGCGAGAAAGGTGAAATCAAAATTATTGGCGGGCGGGGCGATGGAGATAAAGCCCGAAATCTCCGGCCGGCGCATCAATAACTGCATGGATATCCAGGCGCCAAAGGAGTAACCGCCAATCCAGCAGATTTTGGCGTTGGGGTGGATACTTTGCAGCCAATCGAGGGCCGATGCGGCATCCGATAATTCGCCGATGCCGTTGTCATAGGCGCCCTGGCTGCGCCCGACCCCGCGAAAGTTGAAACGCAATACGGAAAATTCCCGTTCTACGAATGACTGGTACAAATTGTAAACAATCTTGTTGTTCATGGTGCCGCCAAAGCGGGGATGGGGGTGCAACACCATGGCAATCGGCGCGTTTATCACGTTGCTTTCATGAAAACGCCCTTCCAGCCTGCCGGCGGGTCCGTTGAAGATAACTTCGGGCATTTCGTGGATACTCCTTAATGCCGATGCTGCAACCCGCGCGCCCCAGGGAGCTATCGACGCCGTCCATAGTGGCCATATAATGCACTGGCGCCCCAATCTGCAACCCTTTGCGGGCCTAATTCGCGGCGTTCATGGAAATTATGCGCTGATACGGGAGATCTTGAACATTTGGACCAGTCTAACTAGGTTAGACGGTAGCCGAGGTTCGCTGGCCTGCGCAAATGGGGCAGGTAATGGCGAGGGGCCCCTGGGCATGGTCAATGCCGATGCCGCACGAAATTTGCGGCGGCACGATACGGCGGCACAATACAGTGCGGAGATGCATCATGTTCAAGACCTTTCAAGAAGACATCGCGGCCTGCATGGCGCGCGACCCGGCGGCACGCTCCAAATTGGAAGTTATACTTGCCTATCCAGGCTTTCACGCGGTGGTCTATTACCGCATTGCCAAATGGTTCTGGCAGCGAAAATTCTTTCTGCTGGGCCGGGTGATTTCCCATATCGGGCGGATGCTGACGGGGATCGAAATTCACCCCGGCGCGATTATCGGCAAGCGCTTTTTTATCGATCACGGTTTGGGTGTCGTGATCGGCGAAACGGCGGAAATTGGCGACAATGTCACCTTGTATCATGACGTCACCCTGGGCGGCATTGCGCCTTCCGTGGACTCCGATGCCCAACGTCAGCAAAAACGCCACCCGACCTTGGGTGACGATGTCATCGTCGGTTCCGGGGCCCAGATCCTTGGCCCGATCACCATTGGCGCCGGCGCCAGGGTCGGGGCCAATTCCGTTGCCTTGCGCGATGTACCCCCGGGCGCTACGGTTGTTGGCATTCCGGCCAGGATCGCCCGCGGCCGCGCCCCCGATGACGAGAGCACCGATGTTCGCTTCGCCGCCTATGGCACCGAGGCAGACATTGCCGATCCGGTACAACGGGTTATAGATGCGCTATTGGATAAGGTTCAGGGCCTGTCCATGCAGGTTGTAGAGTTGGAGCGGCGATTGAATGGCGTCGACAAGGCGCAGTGGGAATTAAGGGAAATACCCGGCCCCTATGACGACACGAATAGCGATGAAGACCCCGACGGCAGCAGTTGCACGGAAAGAAATAACTAGGAAGACGCAATGACGGCAGCAGACCCGATTTACCTGGACCATAACGCCACGGCCCCGACCCGCGCGGAGGCGATCGCCCTGGTCGGCGAGATTCTGGCCACGGTGGGCAACGCATCTTCGGTGCATCAGGCCGGCCGCAAGGCCCGCGCCCGTGTCGAAACAGCGCGCCAGCAGGTCGCCGATCTGATCGGGGGCCAGGCCCGGAACGTCATATTTACCGGTGGCGGCACGGAAGCGGACAACCTGGCTCTGCGCGGATTTGGCCCCCGCCGCTTGATTGTCTCGGGCATCGAACATGGCGCCATCCTGGCGCCGGCCCTGTTGCTTGACCCGGACGCGGTGGTGGTGGCGGTGGACGATCAAGGCTGCCTGGATTTGACCGCCCTGGAGGCGGCCCTGGCGGAAAGCGACAGCCCTGCCTTGGTCTCCTTGATGCTGGCCAACAACGAAACCGGTGTTATTCAGCCGGTGGCCGAGGCGGCGAATATCGCCCATGCCCACGACGCCCTGGTGCATTGCGACGGCATCCAGGGGGCGGGCAAGATCGCCGTCGATATTGAGGCATTGGGGGTCGATCTACTCTCCCTCTCGGCCCACAAAATTGGTGGATTGCAAGGGGTTGGCGCCCTTGTAATGCGCGAAGAGCGTACCGTTTTCGCGCAAATGGTTGGCGGCGGCCAGGAAATGGGCCGCCGTTCCGGCACGGAAAATGTCGCCGGTATCGCGGCCTTTGGCGAAGCGGCCCGGCTGGCGGCCGGCGAATTGGACCAGTTTGCCGAACTCGCCAGTCTGCGCGACGAAATGGAAGACCGTCTGGCCGAAATCGCCCCGGCCCGCAAGGTGATCGGCGGCGGGGTGGTGCGATTGCCCAACACCTCCTGCATGACCATGCCTGGTGTCCGCTCCGACACTCAGGTCATGGCCCTGGACCTGGCCGGTATCGCGGTCAGCGCCGGTTCCGCCTGTTCCTCGGGTAAGGTTGCCGCCAGCCATGTCCTGGACGCCATGGGCATGGAATTGGACGAAGCCATGACCGCGATCCGGGTCAGCCTGGGCCGCGGTACCACGGCGGCGGAGATTGATTGCTTTCTGACCGCGTGGGCGGAAATCTACCGCCGCAACAGTGCCCACGCCAATGCGGCCTGATCGCCGGTGAGCGCGGCACCGGCGCATATTGTGTTCGTCAGCGCCGATGGCTCCCAGCAATGGCAGGTCGAGGCGCCCTTTGGCGTCTCGGTGATGGAAATCGCCGTCAGTAATAACATCGATATCGAAGGCGCCTGCGAAGGCAACATGGCCTGCTCTACCTGCCACGTTGTCGTCGATGCGGATTGGAGCGAAAAACTCCCCGCCCCCAAGGAGGAAGAGGACGATATGCTGGATCTGGTCTACGGCCTGAAACGCACCTCGCGCCTGGGATGCCAGATCATCATGACCGCCGAGTTGGATGGCCTGACGGTGCGCCTGCCGGCGGAAAGCCGGAATTTGCTGGCGGATTGAGCAAGACGGATTCTGGCCTTTTTAATGAATTCTGAACCGGCCCGCCGCCGCGTCCGGTAATGCGCCGCCGGGCCTGCAAATATTTTGCCCCCATGACGCCAGACAGTTCATAAAAAATCCGTGTGCGGCGGCTGGCTTTCGCGATATCCTGCGGCTTTCCTAACACCACGAAATAACGGCAAGCAAGACAATGGGGCAGGAACATCATGACCGACAAACCGTGGATCAAGCATTACCGACTTGGCGTGCCGCACGAGATTGACGCGGATGCCTACCTATCCACCTGGGCCATGTCCCGGGAAGCCATCGCCAAATACGGCGACGCGCCGGCATTCAGCAATTTTGGCGCTGATTTAAGCCGTGCCTATCCGGTTGTCACCCATACCCACTACATCTAGGGTGCTCCCAATCCCCCGAGTAAAGCTCGGCCTAGGTCGGGCGGCGATATCTCCGGCGATGTCTAGCGCCTCCTGAACCGGAACGGATCTCCCGATTCATGGCAATAAGGGCAGACGAACCCATTGCCCCATCAGGCTTTCTCCAGATATACGGCGCAAGCCGCGTTGACAGGGAAAAGCCGCTGTAACTCAAGAAGTGATGCTGGAAATGGCGA